>NZ_QKTB01000042.1:0-24505 GCF_003234405.1 Curtobacterium sp. MCLR17_045 | reverse complement strand
GGGCCGCAGTCCGGGAACCCGGTGTGCGTGACTCGGGAATCGGCCGTGAACACTGCTCACGGAACGGAGCATGCTCAGCGCGTCGATAGACTTCACGATGGCCGTTCAGGCCAACGCAGCACCGCGGATCCCGACGCGCAAAGGAGTACGCCCGCATGGACACCGGACTCGTCACGACGCTCATCGTCGTCGGAGTGGTGGTGGTCGTCCTGGTGATCATCGGGATCTACCTCTGGGTGACGTACAACTCCCTCGTCACGCTCAAGGTCCGGGTCGACGAGGCCTGGAGCGACATCTCGGTGCAGCTGAAGCGCCGCGCCGACCTGATCCCCACCATCGTGGACACGGTCAAGGGGTACGCCACGCACGAGAAGGCGGTCTTCGACGACGTGACGAAGGCCCGCGCCGAGACCCTGTCCGCCGGTGACGCCGACACGGCCTCCACCGCCGAGGGGCACATGCAGAAGGCCCTCAAGAGCGTGTTCGCGGTGGCCGAGGGGTACCCGCAGCTGCAGTCGAGCCAGAACTTCCTGCAGTTGCAGTCCGAGCTCGTCGACACCGAGGACAAGATCCAGGCCGCCCGCCGCTTCTACAACGGTGGCGTGCGTGAGCTGAACACGAAGATCCGGGTGTTCCCGAACTCCACGTTCGCGAAGAACCGCGGTTTCTCCGAGGCCCCGTTCTTCGAGACGAACGAGCCGGCGGCCATCGCCGAGCCGCCGCGCGTCCAGTTCTGACCCCACCGTCGGATCCGACGTGTACAGCGCCATCGCGCGGAACAAGCGCAACACCGTGGTCATCGTCCTGGTGTTCCTGCTGATCATCGGCGCGCTCGGGTTCCTCGGCGGGTACCTCGCCGGCAACGTCTCGATCGGCTTCATCGTGCTCGTGGTCGCGCTCGGGTACGCGGTGCTGCAGTACTTCCTGGCGGCACGACAGGCCACCGCGATCGCCGGTGGAGTCGAGATCGACCGTGCCTCCGAACCACGGCTGTGGCGCACCGTCGAGAACCTCGCCATCGCGACCGGCATGCCGATGCCCCGGGTGTTCGTCATCCCCGATCCCTCGCCGAACGCCTTCGCCACCGGGCGTGACCCGGAGCACGCGGTGGTGGCGGCGACGACGGGGCTGCTCGAGCTCATGGACGACCAGGAGCTGCAGGGCGTGATGGCGCACGAGCTCGGACACGTCCGGAACTACGACATCCGGGTGTCCACGATGGTCTTCGGACTCGTCGTGGCCGTCGGCCTCATCGCCGACGTCCTGCTCCGCATCTCGATCTTCAGCGGCCTGTCCGGCGGGCGGAACCGCAACTCGGACAACGGCGGCAGCGCCAACCCGGTGCTGCTCATCGCCGGGATCGTCGCCGTCATCGTGGCCCCGATCGCCGCGGCCGGCGTGCAGGCGGCGGTGTCCCGGCAGCGCGAGTACCTGGCCGACGCGACGGGTGCGATGACGACCCGGCACCCGGAGGGCCTGGCCCGGGCCCTCGAGAAGCTCGGCGCGTACGGCCGACCGATGCAGACGCAGAACTCCTCGATGGCGCACCTGTGGATCGCCGACCCGATGCGCCCCGGTGTGATGGACCGACTGTTCTCGACGCACCCGCCGCTGCCCGACCGCATCGCGCGGCTGCGGGCGAACGCCGACCGGTTCTGACGGGTCAGCCGATGCCGTCGGCGACCGTGTCCTCGGCCGTCTCGATCGGTTCGGGGGTGTCCGCGTCGTCAGCGGACTCGTGCGGCACCAGGGGCACTCCGAGCGCCCCGGCGACGGCCGCAGCAGCGGTGCCTCGGTCGGTCACCTCGATCGCGCCGAGACCCTGCCAGCTCGCGGTCCGTCGCAGTGTGTCGGCGAGCCGCTCGGGGTCCAGGTGCTCGCCCGGCTCCTGCCACGCGGTCCGGACGCGGAGCACACCGCGCTGCCGGTCGCTCTTCAGGTCGATCCGCCCGACGAGCCGGTCGTCCTGCAGCACCGGCAGCACGTAGTAGCCGAAGACCCGCTTCGGCGCCGGCGTGTAGATCTCGATCCGGTAGTGGAAGCCGTACATCCGCTCGGCCCGCCGCCGGAACCAGACGACCGGATCGAAGGGGCTCAGCACCGCGTCCGCCGTCAGCTGCCGGGGGACCCGAGCCCCGACGTGCAGCCAGGCCCGCTCGCCCCAGCCCTCCACCCGCACCGGCAGGAGCTCGCCCGCGTCGGTGAGCTCGGCGATCGCGGTGGCCGTGTCGTCGGAGCGCAGTCGGTAGTAGTCCGCGATGTCCGCTCGGGTGCCGATGCCGAGCGCCCGTGTGGCCTGGCGCACGAGCTCGAGCACGGCGTCGGCACGCGGCGGGGCGGTCTCGAGGAAGCCCGCGGGCAGCACCTGCTCCGGCAGGGCGTACACCCGCTCGAACCCGGCTCGTCCGGCACTCACCGCCTCGCCCCAGCGGAACATCTGCTCGAGCCCGAGCTTCACGTCGCTCCACCCCCACCAGGGGCCGCGTCGCACGTTCGACTCGTGCTCCACCGCGCTCGCCCGCATCGGCCCCTCGGCCCGGAGCAGGGCGTGCAGTTCGCGCCGGACGGCAGCGGTCCGCGTGACGCCGTCGACCCGGGTGGGGCCGGCGTCCCGCTCCCGCAGGGCGTCCATCCGCCACCGGAACAGCCGCAGGTCGTCGCGGGGGATGAACGCCGCCTCGTGCGCCCAGTACTCGGTGTACGGGCCGGATCGGCCGAGCGTCAGCCGGTCGAGCGTCGACCGGTCGTACGCACCGAGCCTGGCGAAGAGCGGCAGGTAGTGACTGCGCTCGAACACGTTGACGGAGTCGATCTGCAGCAGCCCGAGCCGGCCGAACGCGGCGTTCAGCGCGCGCGTCGAGACCGGCTCAGCGGGTGGCCGTCCGAACCCCTGCGCGGCGAGTGCGACCCGGCGGGCCTCGGCGGCGGAGAGCGTCGACCTGGGCATGCCGCGACGCTACCGAACCCCGCCGACATGAGCGTCCACGAACGTATGCCGTATCTGGCACCTGACGGGAAGCACATCGATACACTCGGGCCATGGCATGGGGAAGCAAGCAGACACACCCCGACCCCGTGGTCGAGGAATCCGTCCCGGTCGGCGTGCGCATCGCCGGCGCGTGGTCGTGGCGGGCGCTCGTCGTCGTGGGCGTGATCGCCGTCTTCGTCTGGCTCGTCACCGTCTTCAGCGAGATCCTCATCCCCTTCCTGGTCGGCATCGTGGTCTCGGCGCTCCTCGTGCCGATCTCCAACTGGCTGCAGCGGCACCACGTGCCGAAGTGGCTCGCCGTCGTGATGAGCCTGCTCGGCGGCATCGCGGCGCTCGGTGGCCTGATCTGGCTCGTCGTCGACCAGATCATCGCGTCCTACCCGTCCCTGCGTGACCGGACGGTCGACCAGTACGCGAACATCAAGGACTTCGTCCTGAGCTCCGGGTTCGGCATCAGCCAGTCCGACGTCAACGGCTGGCTCGACGACGGCACGAAGTGGCTGCAGGACAACTCCGCGTCGATCCTGTCCGGGGTCGCCAGCGCGGGTTCGGGTGCGACGCACGCCTTCGAAGCGCTCTTCATCATCCTGTTCACCACGATCTTCCTGCTGATCGACGGCAAGAACGTCTGGCGCTGGTCCGTCCGGCTGTTCCCGAAGAAGGCCCGCGCAGCGGTGGACGGCGCCGGTGTCGCCGGCTGGATCACCCTGACGAGCTTCATCCGTGTGCAGATCTTCGTCGCCTTCGTCGACGCGGTCGGCATCGGCCTGGGCTCCTTCATCGTCGGGCTCTTCTTCGGCGGCATGCCGCTGGTGATCCCGATCGCCGCGTTCGTGTTCCTCGGCGCGTTCATCCCGGTCGTCGGTGCCATCGTCACGGGCTTCCTGGCGGTGTTCGTCGCGCTGATCTTCAACGGTCCCCTCGCGGCGGTCCTGGTGCTCGGCGTCGTCCTGCTGGTCCAGCAGATCGAGGGTCACATCCTGCAGCCGCTCGTCATGGGCAACGCTGTCAAGGTCCACCCGCTGGCGGTCGTCCTCGGTGTCACCGCGGCCTCCGGGCTCGCCGGCATCGCCGGAGCCTTCTTCGCCGTGCCGCTGATCGCGACGCTGAACGCCATGGTCACCACCATCGCGAGCGGACGCTGGCGGCGGCTCGACTCTGACCACGTCCTCGAAGCGACGCCGAAGCGCGGGCAGCACGGGCAGATCCAGTTGCTCCGACGACGTCGGCACAAGGTCGGGGACGACGTCCCGGCACCGGGCGTCGACTCCGGTCCCTCGGCCGAAGAAGACACCGCCAGCACCAACTGAGCGTCACACGAGTTCGCCGCGGGGCCCCGGAACGACGATGATGGGGGAGTGACCGACACCAGCGCCTCCCCGCACACGCTCGCCGCGATCCCGACCCTCGCGGACATCGAGGCGGCGCGCGAGACCATCAAGGGCGTCGCACGCGTCACCCCGATGGAGACGTCGCAGTTCCTCGCCGAGCTGCTCGGGTCGCCGGTGCACCTGAAGTGCGAGAACCTGCAGCGCACCGGTGCCTACAAGGTGCGCGGTGCCTACAACCGGCTCTCGACCCTGTCCGCTGAGCAGCGCGCCAAGGGCGTCGTCGCCGCGAGCGCCGGCAACCACGCGCAGGGTGTCGCCCTCGCCGCCCGCGAGCTCGGCATCCCCGCGACGATCTTCACGCCGGTCGGGGTCGCCCTGCCCAAGCTGCAGGCCACGCGCCACTACGGCGCCGACGTCGTGCTGCGCGGCCACTCCGTGGAAGAGGCGCTGAGCGCCGCGAAGGACTTCGCCGCCCACACCGGCGCCGTGTTCATCCCGCCGTTCGACCACCCGGCCGTGATCGCCGGGCAGGGCACGCTCGGCCTCGAGATCATCGACCAGGTGCCGGACGTCGACACCGTCGTCGTGCCGATCGGTGGCGGCGGCGTCATCTCCGGCATCGCGCTCGCCGTGAAGGGCATGGCCGAACGGCTCGGACGGCCGATCCGGGTCATCGGCGTGCAGGCCGAGAACGCTGCGGCCTACCCGTCGTCGATCACCGCCGGCGAGCCCGTCACCATCACCACGAAGCCGACCATCTCCGACGGCATCGCGGTGGCGCGCCCCGGCGACCTGAACTTCCCGATCATCCGCGACCTGGTCGACGACATCGTCACCGTCTCGGACGACGACACCGCCCGAGCACTGCTCGTCCTGCTCGAGCGCGCCAAGCTCGTGGTCGAGGCAGCGGGGGCCGTCGGCGTCGCCGCGATCATGTCCGGTGCCGTCCGCGACACCGGCCGCACCGTGGTGCTGCTGAGCGGCGGCAACATCGACCCGCTCATGATGGAGCGCGTGATCACCCGCGGGCTCGTCGCGGCCTCGCGCTACATCGGCATCCGCATCATGCTGCCGGACCGTCCTGGTCAGCTCGCCCGCGTCGCGCAGGTCATCTCGGACGCCGGCGCGAACGTGGTCGAGGTGCTGCACACCCGCCACGGGCAGGGCCTGGTCATCAACGAGGTGGCGCTGGACCTGTCGATCGAGGCGCGCGGCCCCGAGCACGCGCAGGAGGTCATCCAGCGCCTCCACGAGGTCGGCTTCCGCCCGGAACTCCTCGAGCACTAGTCCGCGACGATCCACGAGTCGTTCGACGCGTGGACTGTCGGAAATGCGGTGCGCGCTCTGGGCGCGACCAGCTGACAGACGGGAGGCCCGTGGCGGTGTCGCCACGGGCCTCCCGTCTGCAGTGGGCCGGGTCTACGGCTCGTAGCGCTCGATCTTGACGACCTCGACGGCGATCTCCTTGCCGTTCGGCGCCGTGTACGTGGCCTTGTCGCCGGCCTTGAGGCCGACGATGGCCGCGCCGACGGGGCTGACCGGGCTGTAGACCGTCAGGTCCGAGCCCTCGGCGACGATCTCGCGGCTGCCGACCAGGAAGGTGGACTCGTCGCCGGCGATGACCGCCGTGACGACGGTGCCCGGCTCGACGGTGCCGTCGAACTCCGCTTCGCTGACGGTGGCGTGCTTCAGGAGCTCGGTGAGGACGCGGATGCGTGCCTCGATCTTGCCCTGCTCGTCCTTCGCGGCGTGGTAGCCGCCGTTCTCCTTGAGGTCGCCCTCTTCGCGAGCGGCCTCGATGCGGCGCGCGATCTCGGCACGGCCCTCGCCGCTCAGCTCGTCGAGCTCCGCCTTGAGACGGTCGTGCGCCTCCTGGGTCAGCCAGGTGACCTGCGTGTCGTTGCTCATGTTCTGTCCCTTCGACCATGAAAAAACGAGACCGGCCGAGTGGTCGGTCTCGAGAGGCGAATCAGGACAGTCTAGGGAATCCAGCAGTCGTGGATCAAGCCGGTCACGCCCCGCGTCGTCGTGGTGACCTGCGTGGAGATGCTCCGGCTGCGCTGTTCGGACGCCGGCACGGTGATCTCCTTCCAGCCCACGATCGAGTAGCTCTTGTCGAGGACCTGCACGGCGCACTTCGCCTCGACCCCCGGGTCGACGGACACCTGCGAGTGGACGACGGTGCTGTGCTCGGACAGCACCTCGTACCCGATGACGTCCTGGTCGAGGCCGCGGTCGGACTGGTCGAGCCCGGCCCAGATCACCCACGCACCGAAGACCACGACGACCGCGATGGCCGCGACGATCGCGAAGAGGCGGCTGCGGCGCTTGCGGGCCGGGGTGCGGCCGTAGCGCTCGTCGAGGGTGGCGGTCTGGTGCTGTTCGGACAGTTCGGGGCTCCCGGGGTGGATATCCTGATCCCAGGGTAGTTCACGCGATGCTGTGCGCTGCCCGCGTCCGACGCCGCTCACCCGCAGTGAGGAACCCCACGTGCCCTACCGTCTGCTGGCCGTCCACGCCCACCCCGACGACGAGTCGAGCAAGGGTGCCGCGACCGCCGCGAAGTACGTGGCCGACGGGCACCAGGTACTCGTCGTGTCCTGCACCGGTGGCGAGGCCGGCGACATCCTGAACGACCAACTCGGCGAGCCGGCCACGAGCCGTGCCCACCGTGACATGGCCGGGTACCGCCGCACCGAGATGGCCGCGGCGCAGCAGGCGCTCGGCATCGACCACGTGTGGCTCGGCTACCACGACTCGGGGCTGCCCGACGCCGAGAAGGGCGAGACGGTCCGGCCGGGCACGTTCTCCACGGTGCCGCTCGAGTACAGCACCGAGGCCCTCGTCCGCGTGATCCGCCGGTTCCGCCCGCACGTGCTCGTCACCTACGACGAGAACGGCGGCTACCCGCACCCCGACCACATCCGCACGCACGAGGTGTCGATGGCCGCGTGGTCCGCCGCCGCCGACCCGTCGGCGTACCCGTCCGCCGGTGCCCCGTGGTCGATCGCGAAGCTCTACTACGAGCGCACGATGAACCCGCGCCGCTTCAGCACGATCTTCGAAGCCCTGCAGGAGCGCGACCCGGACAGCCCCGCGATCGAGCAGCTGCGCGAGTGGGTCGAGCGGTTCGCCGACCGGCCCGACCTCGCCACCACCCACGTCGACGTGCACGAGTACTTCGACCAGCGTGACGCCGCACTCCGCGCGCACGCCAGCCAGGTCGCACCGGACAGTGCCTTCTTCTACTGGCCGAACGACCTCCTCGCGACGGTGTGGCCGACCGAGGACTACCAGCTCGTGGAGGCACGCGTGCCGACCGAACTCCCGGAGACCGACCTGTTCGCCGGGATCCCAGCCGACAAGGAACCGACCTCGTGAGCACCATCGCGGCGGCACTCGCCGCCACCCCCAGCCCCAGCCCCTCGGTCGTCCCCGACGTCGACGTCACCCCGGGTGTCGTCGGGTTCATCGCGATCGCACTCGTCGCGATCGTGACGATCCTGCTCGTGGTCGACATGACCCGACGCATCCGTCGGACCCGCTACCGTGCCGAGGTGCGTGAGCGGCTCGAGGCCGAGGCGAACGGCACCGCGGGCGACGGCACCGCGACGGACGAGCCGGAGCGGCGGGCGGCCGAGGACGGCCGAGCCGACGTCGGCGACGACACCGAGCGCGGCTGACGCGACCGGGTACTGACTGGAGGCCCGTGGCGATCCCGCCACGGGCCTCCAGTCCGCCTCGTGCGCACCTGCCGGAACCGGGCGTACCTGGTCGAATCGGGCGTACCTGGTCGGAACTTTCTGGTGAGTACGCCCGGAACCACCAGGCATCGCACGCGTTCTGGGAAGGAACGTGCGACGGTCAGCGCACCGGGTCCAGCGCGACGATGAGCACGCCGACCCACTGCGCGCCGAAGGCCACCACGGTCAGGGCGTGGAACACCTCGTGGAACCCGAACTGCGTCGGCACCGGGTTCGGCCGCTTGAAGCCGTAGACCAGGGCGCCGATGATGTACGCGACGCCGCCGGACAGGATGAGCACGGTCATCGGGACGCTCGCCGCGAAGAACTGCGGCAGGAGCCCGAGGGCGGCACACCCGAGCACCAGGTAGATCGGCACGTACAGCCAGCGGGGCGCGTTGATCCAGAGCACCCGGAACGCGATGCCGAGCGCGGCGCCCGACCACATCACCCAGAGCACGACGACCATGAGCGTGTGCGGCAGGGCGCAGATCGCGACGGGTGTGTAGGTGCCGGCGATGAGCAGCAGGATGTTGGTGTGGTCGATGCGCTTCAGCACGGCCTTCACCTTCGGCCCCCACGGGAACCGGTGGTAGGTCGCGGAGACGCCGAACATCGCGAGCGACGTCGCCATGAACACCGCGCTGCCGACCTTCGCCGCGGTGCTGTCGGCGAGGGTGATCAGGACGATCCCCATCGCGATCGCGAACGGGAACGCACCGAGGTGGATCCAGCCGCGCCAGGCCGGACGGGGTTCGGCGGCGGTCGTGGTCGCCGACGCCTCTTCCGTGAACGGGACGTGGGGGAGTGTTCCGGTCTCGTGCTCGTCCTGCATGGTCCCGACCATAGGGCCTGGCCCCGAACGACAGCCACGTGTCCGCAGAGCGGGAGCCTCAGGGATCTGGTGTCGGTGGTGCACTACGCTCGGTGCGTGACCGGGACGGCGGGATGGACAGGGCGAGGGATCCTCTACCGCGCCTACCAGCGCCGGATCCGCCGCCAGCTCGAGGGGGCAGCGAAGCCCAAGCACGTCGCCATGATCGTGGACGGCAACCGCCGCTGGGCGAAGCAGCTCGGGCTCGAGTCCGCCGCACACGGCCACCGCGCCGGCGCCGCGAAGATCCCGGAGTTCCTGACGTGGTGCGACGACCTCGGCATCGAGGTCGTGACGCTGTACCTGCTGTCCGCCGACAACCTGACGGGTCGCGGCGGCGAGGAGCTCGAGGAACTCGTCGGCATCATCGCCGACCTCGCCGGGGTCCTGGCCGACAACCGTGACTGGCGCGTGCAGCACGTCGGGTCGAACGAGGGGCTGCCGGACAACCTGGTGACCGCGCTCGAACAGGCCGAGCATCGCACCGCCGGCCGCACCGGCCTCCACGTCAATCTGGCCGTCGGGTACGGCGGCCGTCGTGAGATCGCGGACGCCATGCGCAGCATCGTGCAGGCGCACGGCGCGGGCGGTGGCACCATCGACACCCTGGCCGAGGTGCTGACGCCGGAGCTCATCGGCGACCACCTGTACACGCAGGGCCAGCCCGACCCCGACCTGGTGATCCGGACCTCGGGCGAGCAGCGGCTCTCCGACTTCATGCTGTGGCAGAGCGCGCACAGCGAGTTCTACTTCGTCGAGGCGTTCTACCCGGACCTGCGCGAGGTCGACTTCCTCCGGGCGGTCCGCGACTTCGGGCTCCGGTCGCGTCGCTTCGGTGGCTGACCAGCCACCTCCCGCACCGGGTTCGTCGGCGGAGCCGCGTCCCAGTAGGCTCTCAGGGTTCAACCCTGTGAAAGGTGCACCACCTGTGAACATCGACGAGTACGCCGCCGGCTTCTCCGAAGACCCCGGTTACCTCGACCACGCTGCGTTCGGCCCCGTGCAGACCGCCGTGCTCGAGGAGCAGCGTGTGCTCGGCACCATCCAGGCACACATGCGCTTCGGCGCCATGGAGACCCTCGACGAGCAGGACGCCCGCGTCCGCACCGTCGCCGCCCGCCTGGTCGGCCGCCGCGAGGACCAGGTCGTCTCGCAGGCCGCGACGACCCCGGGCCTGCTGCACACCGCCTTCGGTCTGACCGGGGGTGTGCTCGTGTCCGCCGACGAGTACCCGTCACTGCCGCTCGCGCTGGCCAGCGCCGCCTCGGCCACCGGTGGACGGGTACAGCCCGTCGTCATCGAGTCGGGTGCCGGCTGGGTGACCCCCGAGCTGATCCGCGAGCGTCTGTCCGACGAGGTGACCGCCGTCGCGGTGTCCCTGGTCGACTGGCGCACCGGCTACCTGACCGACCTCGCCGCCATCCGCGAGGTCATCGGCGACCGCCTGCTCATCGTCGATGCGATCCAGGGCTTCGGCGTCGTCGACGCCCCGTACGAGGTCGCCGACGTCGTCGCCACCGGCGGGCAGAAGTGGTTGCACGCCGGGTGGGGCACCGGGTTCGTGGCGTTCAGCGACCGCGCCCTGAACCGGATCCGTCCGGCGCTGTCCGGCCCGCACGGCACGTCCGGCTGGCCCACCGAGGTCCCCGCGGTGCGTCCGGGGGCCGCCGGCTTCCAGATGTCCCGCATCGACCCGGTCGCGCAGGCCCGGCTCGCGGTGTCGCTCGAGCGCCTCACCGCGGTCGGCGTCGCCGCCGTGCAGGAGCGGGTCACCGACCGCGTCGAGCGCGTGTTCGCCATCGCCGACGAGTTCGGGCTCGAGGTCGAGTCCAGCCGCGACCCGGCCGAGCGCGCCGGCATCGTGGTGCTCCGGCCGACGCAGGGTCGCGTGACGGCCCTGTCCGCCGCGATGCACAACCACGGCGTCACCGCGACCACGCGGCTCGGCGTCGCGCGGGTGTCCGTGTTCCCGTCGACCACCGACGAGACCCTGGACATGTTCCGCGACGCTTGCGTCTCGTACGCCACGATGCAGTAGCAGCGGCTGGGCTGCTGCGCTTGCTGCCTCCCGTCCGCGTCCGGCGAGCGGTCACGACACCCCGCTCACGTCCGCCGAGTGGTCACCACCTGTCGCCTGGCGCCGTCGCACCCGACGGTTCGTGACCACTCGGCGCTGCGCGCGCGACGATTCGCGACCACCGGACGGACTGGAGGCGCGGTGCCAGGCCGCCACGGGCCTCCCGTCCGCGTCCCGCGAGCGGTCACGGCACCCCGCTCACGTCCGCCGAGTGGTCACCACCTGTCGGCCGGCGCCGTCGCACCCGTCGGTTCGTGACCACTCGACGCCACCGCCGCGCGCGGCGTCGCGAGCCGCGCTCGCGTTGTTCACGCGACCGTAACTCCGGAAACCGCGTGTCGCTGTCGGGGTGTCGGGGGCCGGACGTACGTTGTCCCCATCGGGCACCGCGCCCGATCGAAGCGGCCACAGTCGGTGCTTCGGGACCCGCTCCGTGGCCGCGTTCGAGGACAGGACCGGGCCCGTCGCGGCCCGGGGATGGAGTGGTCGTGACCTCTCAGAACGTCTCTCGCGGAGCACAGCAGCAGCACACCGCGGACTCGTCCACATCGGTCGCCCAGCGCACGTACGTGCTCGACACATCGGTGCTCCTCAGCGATCCGCGGGCCTTGTTCCGCTTCGCCGAGCACGCCGTGGTCCTGCCCGTGGTGGTCGTCAGCGAACTCGAGGCGAAGCGCAACGACCCGGAGATCGGGTACTTCGCCCGGCAGGCCCTCCGGCTGCTCGACGAACTGCGCATCGAGCACGAGCGGCTCGACTTCCCGATCGCGATCGGCGACGGCGGCTCGTTCCGCGTCGAACTGAACCACTCCAACCAGTCCGTCCTGCCGTCGGGTCTGCAGCTCGGCGACAACGACTCCCGCATCCTCGCCGTCGCGTCGAACCTCAAGAACGACGGACTCGACGTCGTGGTCGTGTCGAAGGACCTGCCGCTCCGGGTCAAGGCGTCCTCGATCGGCATGGCGGCGGAGGAGTACCGCGCCGAACTCGCGGTCGACTCGGGCTACACCGGCATCGCGGACCTGCAGGTGTCCGGCGAGCAGATGTCCGACCTGTACGAGAAAGAGGAGATCCGGTCCTCGAAGCTCGACGGCGTCCCGGTGAACACCGGCGTCGTCATCCACTCCGAACGCGGATCGGCCCTCGGCCGCGTGCACGTCGCCGGCGCCGTCGCACTGGTGCGCGGCGACCGCGAGGTCTTCGGCCTCCGCGGGCGCTCGGCCGAGCAGCGGCTCGCCATCGACGCGCTGCTCGACTCCGAGATCGGCATCGTCTCGCTCGGCGGCAGCGCCGGCACGGGCAAGTCGGCGCTCGCCCTGTGCGCCGGACTCGAAGCGGTGCTCGAACGGCAGCAGCACAAGAAGATCATGGTGTTCCGGCCGCTGTACGCGGTGGGCGGGCAGGACCTCGGCTTCCTGCCCGGCGACGCCGGGGAGAAGATGAACCCGTGGGCGCAGGCCGTCTACGACACCCTCGGTTCAGTGGTGTCGGACAACGTCCTCGACGAGGTGGTCGAGCGCGGCCTGATCGAGGTGCTGCCCCTGACCCACATCCGCGGCCGCTCCCTGCACGACGCCTTCGTGATCGTCGACGAGGCGCAGTCGCTCGAACGGAACGTGCTGCTCACGATGCTCTCCCGCATCGGTCAGAACTCGCGGGTCGTGCTCACCCACGACGTCGCGCAGCGCGACAACCTGCGGGTCGGCCGGCACGACGGGATCGCGTCGGTCATCGAGCGGCTCAAGGGGCACCCGCTGTTCGCGCACGTCACGCTGACGCGGTCCGAGCGCTCCGCCATCGCCGCCTTGGTCACCGACCTGCTGGACTCGCCTGACCTGGTGTAGCGCGCGTCGAGCCGTCCGTCCTGGGGGCGCGCCAGGAGCGTCGCGCTAGTTCGGGTGGGTCATGCTCAGGACGTCGAGCGCCTCGTCGAGCTGCGCCTCGGTGACCTCGCCGCGCTCGACGTGGCCGAGGGCCACGACGGCTTCGCGCACGGTCATGCCCTCGGCGACGGCGTACTTCGCGACCTTCGCCGCAGCCTCGTAGCCGATGACCCGGTTGAGCGGGGTGACGATCGACGGCGAGGACTCCGCGAAGGCGCGGGCACGCTCGAGGTTCGCCTGCAGCCCGTCGATGGTCTTGTCCGCGAGCACCCGCGAGCTGTTCGCCAGCAGGCGGATCGACTCGAGCAGCGCCGTGCCCATCACCGGGATGGCGACGTTGAGCTCGAACGCACCCGAGGCACCGGCCCAGGCGATGGTGGCGTCGTTGCCGATGACCCGGGCGCCGACCATCAGGGTGGCCTCGGGGATCACCGGGTTCACCTTGCCCGGCATGATCGAGGAGCCGGGCTGCAGGTCGGGGATGTGCAGCTCGCCCAGGCCGGTGTTCGGACCGGAGCCCATCCAGCGCAGGTCGTTGTTGATCTTCGTCAGGCTGACGGCGAGCACCTTGAGCGCACCGGAGGCCTCGACCAGGGCGTCACGCGCGCCCTGCGCCTCGAAGTGGTCGACGGCCTCGGTGATCGGCAGGTCGGTGTCGCTCGCGAGCTGGGCGATGACTCGCTGGGGGAACCCCTTGGGGGTGTTGATGCCGGTGCCGACCGCGGTGCCGCCGAGCGGGACCTCGGCGACGCGGGGGAGCGTCGCCTGCACCCGCTCGATGCCCAGGCGGATCTGGCGGGCGTAGCCGCCGAACTCCTGCCCGAGGGTGACGGGCGTGGCGTCCATCAGGTGCGTCCGGCCGGACTTCACGGCGTCGGCCCAGAGCGTGGCCTTCGCTTCGAGTGATTCGGCGAGGTGCTCGAGGGCGGGCACGAGGGTGCGGAGGAGCGCCTCGGTCACGGCGACGTGCACCGAGGTGGGGAAGACGTCGTTCGACGACTGCGAGGCGTTGACGTGGTCGTTCGGGTGGACCGCCGAACCCGCGATGTCGGATGCCAGTGTCGCGAGCACCTCGTTCATGTTCATGTTCGACGACGTGCCGCTGCCGGTCTGGTAGACGTCGACCGGGAACTGGTCGTGGTGCTGGCCGCCGATGATCAGGTCGGCGGCGCCGGCGATGGCGTCGGCGACGGCGGGCTCGACGATGCCGAGTTCACCGTTCACGATGGCCGCCGCACGCTTGATCCGTGCGAGCGCCACGATCTGCGCCGACTCGAGCCCGGTGCCCGAGATGGGGAAGTTCTCGACGGCGCGCTGGGTCTGGGCACGGTAGAGCGCCGACTTCGGCACCCGTACCTCGCCCATGGTGTCGTGCTCGATGCGGAACTCGGTCGGGGTGGTGTCGGTCACGTCGTCGTGGTCCTTCCTGGGGTGCTCGCCGGTCGCGGTCGCGCCGGCCCGTGCCTGCGCCCCGGGGTCGCCGGGGCGGTCGTCGTCGGGGTCGCTCTTCGTCTGGCTCGGTCGTCGTCGGGTCGGTCAGACCTGGCCGACGACGGTGTCGATGGTGACTTCTCCGGTGGCGAGGTCGTACGTCGCCCCGACGACGGCCAATCTACCCTCGGCCACGGCGTCGGAGACCGCGCCGGAGCGCTCGATCACCTGGCGGAGGGTGGCTTCGAGGTGTGCGGCGCCGACGGCTTCCTGCGGGAGCTCGGCGTCGGTGAGTCGGACCTTCTCGACGCTCGGGGCGATCGCGTCGACGAGGGCCTGCAGGTGCGGGGCGGGGACGGGCTCACCGGAGCGCGCTGCCGCGACGGCACCGCACCGGGTGTGCCGGAGCACGACGACCAGGGGCGTGCCCAGGGCGACGACCGCGAACTCGATCGAGCCGAGCACGACGTCGTCGACGATCTGGCCGGCGTTGCGGATGGCGAACAGGTCACCGATGCCGGCGTCGAAGACGTGCTCGAACGGCACCCGCGAGTCCGAGCAGCCGAGGACGGTCGCGAACGGCGACTGCGATCCTTCGAGCTCGGTGCGGCGGTCCGGGTCCACGCGGCCCATCCGGCGCTTGTCGGCGGCGAAGCGGGCGTTGCCGTCGACCAGCAGGCGCAGGGCGTCGGACGGGGTGGAGGCGGCGCGGTCGGGCATGGGGCTCCTCGGTTCGGGTGGGACGGGGTGGTGACTGGCGGGGCGGTGCCCGTCGTCTACTCGGTCAGTTCTCGGGAGACGGCGGTCGCGACGGTCCGGAACGCCTTGTCGTCGGCGGTGCCGGAGAGCACGATCGTGTTCTTGCCGAACGTCGAGACGAGCGAGTACGCGTGGTTGCCGGCATCGGTGCCCTCGGCGCGGCGGTCGTAGACGGTCCACTCCGTGTCGCCGATGGTGCGGTCACCGGTGGACGGGCGCTGGTCGAGCTGGTTCGACACCCACGAGGCGTTGGCGTCGATGCCCTGCTGCAGCCCGAGGTACTGCTTGTCCGGCGTCACGAAGCCGACGGTCCAGACGTCCACGCCGTCGGTGGTCTTGCTGGCGAAGTCCGCGCGGTTGGCGCTGTAGCCGTCGGGCAGCGGCGGCGCCACCAGGGTGACGTCGTCGACGTTCGCCTTCGCCGCGATCTGCTGGTAGTCGACGGTGCGGTCCACCGTGGTGTCGGGCCGGACGACGACCGCCACCAGGAACAGCACGATGCCGAGCGAGGCGATGAGCGCGATGACCAGGTTGAACGCGGTCTGGTGCTGCCGGCGGGCGGTCCGGGCGGCGTCCTTACGGGCCCACGTCTCCTCTGCCGTCTCGGGGCGACCGAGCTCGGCGACGATCGGGCGGCCGTTGGCGTCGGTCATCGGCCGGCGCCGTCCTGGGCGTCGCTGGCGGCACGGGCCGCGTCGAGCCGTGCGCGGGCGCCGACGAGCCACTCTTCGCACCGGGCGGCGAGGGCTTCGCCCCGTTCCCAGAGCGCCAGCGAACGCTCGAGGGTCGCGGAGCCCTGTTCGAGCTCGCTCACGACGCGCACGAGTTCGTCGCGGGCCGCTTCGTAGCTCAGCGACTGGACGTCGGTCTGGTCGGGTTCCTGCTGGGATGGCACGGGTCGATCCTACCGAGCGTCCACCGACGATCCGTCGCCCGGACCCACGCTGTGGAGAACACCCGTGGTGGTCAGGAGCCGTCCGGGCCGGGGCCGTCCGGTTCGAGCGTGCCCGTGGCCGTGCCGGCACCGAGCGTGACGTGCACCGGCGTCGCTCCGGACAGGTCGTCGGTGCCGCGGACCACACCGCCGTCGGCACGCTGCACGATGGCGTACCCGCGGCGCAGGGTGTCGCGCGGCGAGAGTGCCCGGAGCCGGGCGGTCAGGTGCCCGACCTCGGAGTGCCCGCGCTCCAGTCGGCGGTCGAGCAGTTCGCGGGCGCGGGACAGGTCGCGGGCGACCTCTTCCGCACGGGTGTCGACGAGCCACGCGGTCGACGCCAGGGCCGGGCGCGACCGCAGCGCGGCGAGCCGGTCGGCCTCGACCGACAGCGTGTGCGAGAGCCGGAGCCCGAGCCGAGCGCGGGCTGCCCGCACGTTGGCGAGCTCCTCGGCGACGTCGGGCACGACTCGCTTGGCGGCGTCCGTCGGGGTCGAGGCACGGAGGTCGGCGACCTCGTCGAGGATGGGGCGGTCGGCCTCGTGGCCGATCGCCGAGACGATCGGGGTCGACGCCGCGGCCGCCGCGCGGACGAGCCCTTCGTCGCTGAAGCCGAGCAGGTTCTGGAAGTCGCCGCCGCCGCGCGCGATGATGATGACGTCGACCTCGGGGTCGGCGTCGAGCTCGAGGATCGCCGCCGTGACCTCGCCCACGGTCCGTTCGCCCTGCACGGCGGTGTGCACGGTGCGGAACTCCACCTGGGGCCACCGCAGCTGCGCGTTCCGCTTGACGTCCTTCTCGGCGTCGGAGTCCTTGCCGGTGATGAGGCCGATGCGGTGCGGCAGGAACGGCAGACGCCGCTTCCGGGACGGGTCGAACAGCCCCTCCTCGGCGAGGGTGCGGCGGAGGCGCTCGAGGCGTTCGAGCAGGTCACCGAGCCCGACGTGCTTCATCTCGACGACCTGCATGGTCAGCGAGCCGCCCTTGACCCAGTAGTTCGGCTTGAGTGCGGCGACGACCCGGTCGCCCTGCTTGATGTCCGCCGGCACCCGGGAGCGCACGCTCGACCAGATGGAGAACGACACGGTGGCGTCGACCTCGACGTCCTTGAGCTTGCCGTACACGTTGCCGCCGGCGACGTTCCACTGCGTGATCTCGCCCTCGACCCACGCGGTGCCGAGTCGGTCGATCCAGTCGCGGAGCTTCGCGCCGAGGAGCGCCACCGGCCACGGGTTGTCGGCCGTCGGCGGGCCCTGTTCGATCGCCATGTCGCTCCTCGTCCTGCTGGGACGTCCATCGTGCCCGAGACCGGTGACAGGCGACGGACGTCGTGTTCTCCACAGGCACCCCGCGCGCCCAGGTCGCGTGCGTGCCGCTCACCTATCATCGGGGACGTGACGATCACCAACGGCCACACGGTCCCGCTCGCCCCGCCGCGTGTGCACGCGGCACGGGGTCGACTGCGTGACGAACCGGTCGCCGGCCCCAAGAAGGTGCTGCTCGCAGCCCCCCGTGGTTACTGCGCCGGGGTGGACCGTGCGGTCGTCGCGGTCGAGAAGGCGTTGGAGCAGTACGGCGAGCCCGTCTACGTCCGCAAGCAGATCGTCCACAACGTGCACGTGGTGTCGACGCTCGAGCAGCGCGGTGCCGTCTTCGTCGACGACGTGGCCGAGGTCCCCCGGGGCTCGCACGTCGTCTTCAGCGCGCACGGGGTGTCGCCGGCCGTCGTCGCGGGTGCCGCCGAGCGCGACCTGCACGCCATCGACGCCACCTGCCCCCTCGTCACCAAGGTCCACCGCGAAGCCACCCGGTTCGCCAAGGCCGAGCGCACCATCATCCTGATCGGCCACGCCGGCCACGAAGAGGTCGAGGGAACGATGGGGCACGCCCCGGACCGCACGATCCTGGTGAACGGTCCCGACGACGTCGCCGCGCTGTCGGTCCCCGACCCGGACAACCTCGTCTGGCTGTCGCAGACCACGCTCAGCGTCGACGAGACGATGGAGACCGTGCGGCTGCTGCGCGAGAAGTTCCCGGCCATCCAGGACCCCCCGTCGGACGACATCTGCTACGCCACCCAGAACCGCCAGGTCGCGATCAAGAAGGTCGCGCCCGGCGCCGACCTGGTGATCGTGGTCGGCTCCGCGAACTCGTCGAACAGCGTCCGCCTCGTCGAGGTCGCGCTCGAGCACGGTGCCCGTGCCGCCCACCGCGTCGACTACGCGGAGGAGATCCAGCAGGAGTGGCTCGACGGTGTCGAGACGGTCGGCGTGACCAGCGGTGCGTCCGTGCCGGAAGAACTCGTGGCCGAGGTGCTCGAACAGCTCGCCGACGCCGGCTACGCCGCCGTCGAAGAGGTCGTCACCGCACACGAGGACCTGATGTTCTCGCTCCCCAAGGAGCTCCGCACCGACGCCTCGGGCAACCCGACGCGCGCGCTCGGCGGGCGTCGGGCATGAGCGGCTCGGACGGCTGGTCCTCGGTCCCGCGTCGCGACCCGGCGAACCACGGCGACGCCGGCGCTGGTACCGGCCAGGAGGCCCGGGGTGCGTCCGCGACGTCGGCCGCCGGTCCCGCGAACGGTCGGCCCCAGGGCCGTCCCGCCCCCGGGTACGGCGAGTACGCGCCAGAGGGCTGGGTGAACCCGGTCCTCGTCGAGCAGGAACGCCAGGAGCGGGAGCGTCAGGCACGGGAGCGGCAGGACCAGGTCCCCGCCACCAGCGTGCGCGACGCTGCTCCGAGCGACGGCGTCCGCGGCGACCGCGCCGGTGCGGACGCTCGCTCCGGTGCAGTCCCTGCCGGGGCGCAGCGGTCGATGGCCCGCAGCCGGTTCGGTCGCACACCGGCGGACTTCGTGCTCACCGTCGGGCTGCTCGCCTTCGGACTGGTCTCCGTGGTGCAGTCCCTGTCCGTGGGCGAGGTCGCCTCCACCGTGCGGCGCACCCTCGAGACCCAGTACACGGCGCTGAACGACCCGAGTGCCCTGAGCACGGCGGCCGCCATCGCCGCGATCACCAACGTCGTCGTCTTCGCCCTGGTCGCCTGGTGGTCCGTCCGTCGGCTCCGCGCACGGAAGCGGACGTTCTGGGTGCCGCTGGTCGGCGCGGTCGTCGCCACGGCGATCAGCACGATCGCGTTCGTCGTCGTGGTCATGCAGGACCAGGCCTTCGTCGACTTCATGCTGCGACAGTCCGGCGCCTGACCGCCTGACCGCCTGACCGCCTGACCGCCTGACCGCCGGGCTCACGGCGCCGGCATCCGCGCGCCGAGTGGTCGCAACACGCCGCGGCCCCGCCGTCGAGTGGTCACGAAGTGTCGTCTCGCACCGGCGCAACCGACACTTCGTGACCCATCGACCCTGCGCGTGCGGGGAGTCGTGACCTCTCGGCAGCCCGTCCGTCGGCCAGTCGCGTGCCGGTGTCCCTCCGGCGAGCTTCGTCAGCCTCGCGGGCGAGCGCAGCAGCCACCGCCGAGTGGTCGCAACACGCCGCGGGCCCGCCGTCGAGTGGTCACGAAGTGTCGTCTGGCACCGGCGCAACCGACAGTTTGTGACCCCTCGGCCCTCCGCGTGCGGGGAGTCGTGACCACCTCAGCCAGCCGACACCAGCCGGAGGTCAGCCGGCCAGGAACGCCGCGACCGCTCCGTGCAGGGCAGCCAGGTCGTCGACGTGCACGAGCTCCCGGATCGAGTGCATCGAGAGCAGCCCGACGCCGATGTCGATCGTCGGGATTCCGAGCCGGGTCGCCGCGATCGGGCCGATGGTCGAGCCGCCGGGGATCGTGTTCACGTTGACGAACGGCTGCCACGGCACACCGGCGGTCTCGCACGCCGCTGCCCAGACGGCCTCGCCCTTCGCCTCGGTCATGTAGCGCTGGTTCGCGCTGATCTTCAGCAGCGGACCGGCTCCAGGGCGCGGACGGTTCGTCGGGTCGTGCTTCTCCGGCTGGTTGGGGTGCACCAGATGCCCGGCGTCGCTCGACAGCAGCCACGACGCACGGAATGCCCGGGCGGCTTCGGAGCGGGTGGCGCCGAGGCCCTCCTGCACACGGCCGAGGACGTCCTCGAGGAACGGACCACCGGCACCGGACGGCGTCGACGACCCGATCTCCTCGTGGTCGAACGCCGCGAACACCGGGATGTGGTCACCGTCGGTCGGAGCGTCCACGATGCCCCGGAGTCCGGCGTGCACGCTCGTCAGGTTGTCCATCCGGCCGGACGCCAGGAACTCCCGCTCGATGCCGATCCGGGCCGGCGCCTGGGTGTCGGCGAGGAACAGGTCCCACGACACGGCGCCCTCGCCGAGCCGGGCGAGCAGCCACTCCACGACGGAGGTCCCACCGGCGTCGCCGTCGACCCCGACGATCGGCAGGGTGTGGCGCTGGCGGTCGATCTCCTTGCCGTCGTTCACCCCGCGGTCGAGGTGGATAGCGAGGTTCGGGATGCGGGCGACGGCGTCGGTGCTGACGAGCCGCACGCTGCCGTCGGCGTCGACGACCCGGCCGGCGATCCGCAGATCACGGTCGAACCAGGTCGACAGGAGCGCGCCGCCGTAGACCTCGACATTGAGCTGCTCCCAGCCCCCGGTGCGCACGCCGGGGTTCGGCTTCACGCGGAAGCCGGGGGAGTCGGTGTGGGCGCCGAGGATCCGGAACGGCGTCGTCGGGACGGCGCCGTCGGGCAGGCGCCACGCGATGACGGCGCCGTCGCGGACCACCACGTACGCACCGGGTTCGGTCGGCCAGGCGTCGAGCTCGGACAGCTCGGTGAACCCGGCTGCGACGAGACGGTCACGGGTCGCCGCCGCCGCGTGGAACGCGGTGGGCGACTCGGTGACGAACTGGGCGAACTCGGAGGCGATGGCGTCGACGGTCACCCGCCCATCGTGGCACGCGGTGGAGGCGACCCGACGCAGAACGGGGCGCGTCCGTCGGACGCACCCCGTTCCTCCAGGCCGGTGGACCCGGCCGGAAGGACCTGCTCAGCCCTTGGCGTGACCGGCCGAGCCGAGGACCTTCGCGGCCTCGACCACGCGGGCCGCCATGGCGGTCTCGGCGACCTTGCCCCAGGCGCGGGGGTCGTACTGCTTCTTGTTGCCGACCTCGCCGTCGATCTTCAGGACACCCTCGTAGTTGCGGAACATCGAGTCCGCGATCGAGCGGGTGAACGCGTACTGCGTGTCCGTGTCGATGTTCATCTTGATGACGCCGTTGCGGACGGCCTCGTGGATCTCGTCGTCGGTCGAGCCGGAGCCGCCGTGGAAGACGAGGTCGAGGGGGTTCTCGCCGGTGCCGTGCTTCGCCGCGACGGACGCCTGGATCTCGCCGAGGAGCTCGGGGCGGAGCTTGACGTTGCCCGGCTTGTAGACGCCGTGCACGTTGCCGAAGGTGAGCGCCGCGATCCAGCGGCCCTTGTCGCCCAGGCCAAGCGCGTCGACGACCTTCTCGACGTCGTTCGGGGTCGTGTAGAGCGCGTCGTTCGTGCCCTCGTGCTGGACGCCGTCCTCTTCGCCGCCGACGACGCCGATCTCGACCTCGAGGATCGCGTTGATGTTCCGCGTCTTCTCGATCATGGTCTTCGCGATCTCGATGTTCTCGTCGAGCGGCACGGCCGAACCGTCCCACATGTGCGACTGGAAGATCGGGTTGCGACCCTGCCGGACCTCTTCCTCGCTCGCCGCGATGAGCGGCAGGACGAAGCCGTCGAGGGCGTCCTTCGGGCAGTGGTCGGTGTGCAGCGCGACCGTGATGTCGTAGTTCTTGGCGACCTCGTGGGCGAACTTCGCCATCGCGAGGGCACCCGCTGCGCGGTTCTTGATGGTGTGGCCGGCGAAGTAGTCGGCACCGCCCGTCGTGACCTGGAGGATGCCGTCGGAACCGGCCTCCTGCAGGCCCTGGAGGACCGCGTTGATGGTCTGCGAGGAGGAGACGTTGACCGCGGGGTACGCGAACTTGCCCGCCTTCGCGCGTTCGATCATCTCGGCGTACTGTTCCGGCGTTGCGATGGGCACGTGGATCTCCTTCGACTTCGGTGATGTCCCCGCCGATCGTAGTCAGCCGGACTGGAGGCGCGGTCCGGGTTACGCGGTCGGCTCACGTCCGGCGTGCACATGCGTGCACGGGCCCGGTGTCCGGACCGTCGGTCGGCCGCCGGTCGGTAGGCTCGGGTCGTGACTCCCACGACTGAGACCGGCTCCCTGTTCCTCCAGCCCGACCGCAACCTCGCGCTCGAGCTCGTGCGTGCGACGGAGGCCGCCGCGATCCGTGCGCAGCCGTGGGTCGGGCGTGGTGAGAAGAACCTCGCCGACGGCGCCGCGGTCGACGCGATGCGCAAGTTCCTCGGCACGGTGAACTTCGACGGTGTCGTCGTCATCGGCGAGGGCGAGAAGGACAACGCCCCGATGCTCTACAACGGCGAGCACGTCGGCAACGGTCACGGTCCGGCCTGCGACATCGCGGTCGACCCGATCGACGGCACCTCGCTCACCGCCGCCGGCCGCCAGAACGCCATCTCCGTCATGGCCGTGTCGGACCGTGGCTCGATGTACGACCCCTCCGCCGTCTTCTACATGGACAAGATCGCCGCCGGCCCCGAGGGTCGCGGTGTCCTGGACCTCGAGAAGCCGATCGGTGACAACATCCGCGCGCTGGCGAAGGCCAAGGGCAAGGACCTCGAGGACATGGTCGTCGCCGTGCTCGACCGCCCGCGCCACGACGAGCTGATCCGCGCCATCCGCGCGACCGGTGCCGGCACGCGTCTGCTGCTCGACGGTGACGTCGCCGGTGGCATCGCCGCCGCACTGCCCGGCTCGACCATCGACATGTGCGTCGGTGTCGGCGGCACCCCCGAGGGCATCATCACGGCGTGCGCGATCAAGGCGCTCGGCGGCGTGATCCTCGGCAAGCTCCAGCCGAAGGACGACGAGGAGCGCGAGCGCGCCATCGCCGCCGGCCACGACCTGGACAAGGTCCTCGACCAAGACGACCTGGTCACGGGTGACAACACGTTCTTCGTCGCCACCGGCGTCACCGACGGCGTCCTGGTCGACGGTGTCCGTCGTTCGCGCGGCGTCATCCACACCGACTCGCTCGTGCTCCGCTCGCGCTCGAACACGATCCGCCGCATCCAGGCGGACCACCGTGCGGAGAAGTGGTTCTAGGCCGGACGATCGTCCGCCGCTTCGGGGCGTCGCCGGTCTTCCGGCGGCGCCCCGTTGTACGAGCCCTTGCGTAGGCTCGACGCATGACTGCGACAACGGCACGGATCGTCGGACTGGACACCGCGGGCATCCGCACGCTGCACGCGGAGGCGGACGGCACGGCCGACCGGCTGCCGCACGTCGTGCCGGTGGCGCCCGACCTCGGCGTGATCCTGGCGGACGAGGACGGCGCGATCCTCACCGCGCCGGCGCTCGCCGAGATGGGCTGGGCGGACGACGACGTCCTGCGTGCAGCCGTCGCCGCCGCGCAGGAGCAGGCCGGAGGCGACGTGGCGGTGATCCAGCCCGGAACGATCGTCATCCAGGACCCCGACCTCGCCGTGGTGCTCGTACTCGCACCGCAGGCGTTCCAGGGCATCGAGTTCCGCGGCAGCGCAGTGGTCTTCCCGGTCGCGCCGACGACGTTCATCGTCACCGGCGACCAGGACGAGGACGGGCTCCAGGTCGCGGCCGGTGTCGCCCAGCAGATCCTGGCCGACGACGAGGGCGAGGTCCTGAGCGGACCGCCCATGGCGCTGCGCGGTGACGGGTGGGTCCGGTTCGAGCACCCGTCACTCGACGGCGAGCTCCGGACGATCCGCGCGCTCTGGACGGCGACCGCCGCGAACCTGCAGCAGGACGCCCTGCAGGAGTCGTTCGACCGGCGGGGCGAGGACGTCCACGTCGGTGCGGTCTCGGTCGCCCGGCTCGCCGAGGACGACCCGGCCTTCTCGTACTCGTCGTGGACCGAGGACGTCGAGACCGTCGTCGCCGCGGTCGACACGATCGTGCTCGTGACCCTCGACGGGCAGACGCAGCCCGTGCCGTTCGGTCGGCTGCGGGAGCTGGCCTCCGGGTTGATCGAGGAACTCGAGGTCCGCCCGACGCGCTACCGGCTCCGCGGTTTCCCGGACCTCGAGTCGGTCCGCGCGGCCCTCTGACGGGTCGACCCCGGTCGGTGGCACTCGTCCCCGTCGCTGCCCCCTGATATGGTCACACTCGCGCGCTTGTGGACAACGGCGCGAGAGATCGGACCTGGGGAGGAATGATGGGGCGGCCGTCGGGGTGGGACGTTGTCGATCAGGGTGATGATCCGGTCAAGGGTGATCCGTCGACGTTGCGGATGATGGCGCGGGAGTACCAGCGCATCTCCGACGCGGCCGATGACGCCTCGACCCGGCTGAAGTCGGTGAAGGGGTCCGGGTGGCTGACCGACTGGGAGGGTGAGGCCGCTGATGTGTTCGTCGACGCGATCGAGGACACCCCGTCGGACCTGACCAAGCTCGTC
>NZ_QKTB01000041.1:0-27054 GCF_003234405.1 Curtobacterium sp. MCLR17_045 | reverse complement strand
CAGGTACGCCCGATCTCGCTTGGTACCGCAGCCGCTCTGGGAAAGAACGGGCACTCCGGGAGCGGGCTACAGGGAACCGCTCGGGCGGGCGACGTACGGCATGAGCTGGTTCGGCAGCCAGATCGCGCGCTCGACGACGCCGACGCCGGGGCGCGCGGCCTCGACCATGGTGCCGTAGCTCGTCACGATCGAGTCGTGGTACGCCCCCGAGGCCGTGCCGTTCGACGAGTAGAACAGGATGTCGCCGGGCTGGCGCTGGGACAGCGGGACGAGGCGACCGATCGACTTGAAGTAGTTGTACTGCCAGACCACGTTGTGTCCGCCGGTCGCGATGCCCTGCGAGCTGTAGGCCATCATCACGAGGCCGGAGCAGTCCCAGGTGTTCGGGCCAGCGCCGGTCAGGACGTACGGCTCGCCGAGCTGGGCACGGGCGAACGCGATGGCGCCGGCGGCCTTCGAGGGGCTGCTCGGGGCCGGAGCGGGCGCCGGTGCCGGAGCAGGCGCGGGTGCCGGCTTGCTCGGCGTGCTGGGGGTGCTCGGCTTGCTCGGGGTGCTCGGCTTCGCGGGGGTGCCGGGGTTCGACGGAGTGCTGGGCTTGGACGGCGTGCTCGGCACGGCCGGGGTGGAGGTCCCGCCGCCGGTGCTGCCGGTGCCGCCCGTGTTGCCGGTGTTGCCGGTGTTGCTGCCGCTCGTGCCGCCGCCGGTGGCGTTCCCGGTGCCGGAGCCGTTCCCGGTGCCGGTGTCGCGCGTCTGCTTCGCGATGGCGGCCGCGGCGGCCTTCGCCTGCTGCGCGCTCCAGTACGCGGTCTCCGTCGCGACGCTCGTGCCCTTCAGGTACGCGAGCTGGCGCAGGACCTCGGCCTGCTGGTCCTGTTCCTTCTGCACCCGGGCCTGGGCGCCCGCGGCCACGTCGTTGGCCGTCGCGAAGGTGGTCTTCGTCGCCTCGGTCGCCTTGCTCAGGGCCTTCTCGGCCGCGGAATGCTGGGCGGCCAGGGACTCGACGGTCTTCTGGTCGGCGCGTGCCTCGGCCAGGACGGTCGCGGAGCGCTCGGACAGGTGCGACATCGTGCCGACGCGGTAGAGCAGGTCCTTCGAGTCCGACGAGTCCATGAGCATGGTCGTCGACAGGTCACCGCCGCCCGTGCGCGACAGCTCGACCACGAGCCCGGCGACCTGGCCGGCCGAGTCGTCCGCCCGGGCCTTCGCACGCTTCGACTGCGCGGACAGGTCGGCGAGGGTGTCCTTCGCCTCCTGCTGCTGCGACGCCGCGAGGGCGTACGCCTGCCCGGCCTGCTGCTCGGCGACACCGGCCTGGTCGGCGGCGTCCTGCAGCGTGCCGAGCCGGTCGCTCAGCTCGTCGACCGTCTGCTGGGCGTCGGCCGCATCGGACTTGGCGGCCTTGACGTCGTCCCAGGACGGACCCGAGGGTGCGGCCTGGGCCGGTCCGGCGACGACGACCGACAGGCCGATGCCGAGCACGGCGATGGTCGCGATCCCGCAGGAGAACGAGCGAGCGGAGGTGGTCATGACGTGGGTCGACGCCTTCTGGTGGCGCTGATGCTCATACCGAGATCCCCCGCGCTGCCATGAAGGGGACCGGGTCGACGGCAGCGCCGTTGATCCGGGTCTCGAAGTGGAGGTGGCACCCGGTCGACCAGCCGGTCGAGCCGATCTTGGCGATCTGCTGTCCGGCGGTGACGTGCTGTCCGGCGGTGACCATGATCCCGCCGTCGACGACGTGGCCGTACGCGGTGGAGATGCCGCCGCCGTTGTCGAGGATGACCTCGTTGCCGTACCCGCCACCGTTGCCGGCGAAGGTGACGGTGCCGTCGTGCGCCGCGTAGATCGGGGCGTAGCAAGCGGGGGCCAGGTCGACGCCCGCGTGCAGGGCGCTGACGTGCGTGTAGGGGTCGACGCGGTAGCCGTAGGGGCTGGTCTGGAACCCGCCGGCGGGTCGGACCCAGCCCGCCGGGTTGGCGCTGCCGCCGCCGGTGCCGCCCTGGCTGGTCGCCGCGGCCTTGGCTGCTGCCTTCGCGGCGGCTGCTGCGAGGCGGGCCTGGCGGGCCTTCTCGGCGGCGACGCCCTTGCGGTAGTCGGCCTCGACGCCGCGCTGCTTCGACGTGAGCGCGGTCAGCTGCGCTTCGAGCCGGGACTCGTTGTCGTTCTGGGCGTCGACCGCCGTCTGCGCGGCGTCCGCGGCTCCCTGAGCCTGCTGCATCTTCGACTGTGCGGCGTCGGCGAGGTCCCCGAGGGCCTGCTTGGCGCGGTCGGCCTTGTCGGCGAGGCCCTGGGCCACACCGCGGTCCTGCGAGGCCTGCGCGTAGATACCCTCGGACTGCTCGCTGAGCTTCGACATGGCGCCGAGTTCGTAGAGCAGGTCGCCGGAGTCGGACGGGTGCGTGAGGATGTCCGTCGTCACGTCGTCACCGCTGGTGCGACCGAGCTGGGCGGCGAGCTGACCGGCCTGCTCCTCCGACCGCGCGGCGGTCTGCTTGGCTTCATCCGCCTGCGACTGGAACTTCTTCTGCTTGAGCGTCGCCTCGTCGTACTTGTTCTGCGCGGCCTGGTACGCCTCGCCCGCGGCCTGTGCGGCCTTCTGCTTGGCAGCCGCTTCGCTCTTCAGCGACGAGATGAGCGACTTGATCTCGCTGACCTTGGCCTGCTGGGCACTGGTCGACGACTTCGCCCGCTGCACCTCGTCCCAGCTGGGGTAGCTCGCGGCGCTGGCGGACGAGGCCGAGGCGAGGACCGCGAGCGTGCCGGCCGTGAGCGCGACGGCGACCGCGGCGGCGATCAGGCGGCTGCGGGAGCGGAGGGAGAAGGGAGTGGAGGTCGACATGTATCTCGATTTCGTAACAGCGCGGCAAGGCTCACGCACGTAACACTGTTAACAGGTGCAACAGTAACAACACGGGTCGCAGGCTCGACAGCCCCTCGGACGAGGGGTGCGGACGCCGACGATGCTCGCACCGACAGCATCGGAGACCCGTGCGCTGACGGCGCGACACGCCGGGGATGCGCGGTTGGCGGGGTCGGATTTGTGAAACCCGGGGGGCATCCGTATGCTTGTCCATCGGTAGCGCGATGCACTGCTTGCGGCCCTATCGTTTAGTGGCCTAGGACACCGCCCTTTCACGGCGGCAGCACGGGTTCGAATCCCGTTGGGGTCACTCCTTGAGTGAGCGAGCAAGTAGTACTGAACAACACCACAGCAATTCAATATGGCCCTGTAGCGCAGCTGGTTAGCGTGCCGCCCTGTCACGGCGGAGGTCGCGGGTTCAAGTCCCGTCAGGGTCGCCACGGCTGGATAGCTCAGTTGGTAGAGCGTTCGACTGAAAATCGAAAGGTCCACGGATCGATGCCGTGTCCAGCCACCGGTGAAGGCCCCCTGCTTCGGCAGGGGGCCTTTTCCGTTGTCTGGCCGGTGTGACCTGCTCGCAAAGCACCGGTGTTCGCGCATGGAGCCGCGGCATGCGCGTGTTCAACGGGCGAACACCGGTGTTTTGCGGACTGCCTACGCCTCGCGGGTCTTCGGGCTGCTGTCGTTCGTCTTCGCGGGGTCGCGCTCGACCACGGCGCCCAGGGCATCGTCGATCCGCGACATGAGCTCCGCGGGGATCGTGACGCCGGCAGCGCCCGCGTTGTCGTGCACCTGCTCCGGACGCGAAGCCCCGATGATCGCCGAGGCGACGTTCTCGTTCTGCAGGACCCAGGCGACCGCGAGCTGCGCCATGGACAGGTTCAGCTCGTCGGCGACCGGCTGCAGCTCCTGCACCGAGGACAGCACCTCGTCGCGCATGAACCGCTTGATCATGTCCGCGCCGCCCTTGTCGTCGGTCGCGCGGGAGCCCTCGGGCAGCGGCTGACCCGGCTTGTACTTGCCGGTGAGCACACCCTGGGCGATCGGAGACCAGACGATCTGCGAGATGCCGAGTTCCTTCGAGGTGGGGACGACCTCGTCCTCGATGACCCGCCACAGTGCCGAGTACTGCGGCTGGTTTGAGATGAGCTGGAAGCCGAGGTCCTTCGCGAGCGCCGCCCCCGCACGCAGCTGGTCCGCGGTCCACTCGCTGACGCCGACGTACAGGACCTTGCCCTGACGCACGATGTCCGCGAAGGCCTGCATCGTCTCTTCGAGCGGGGTCTCGTGGTCGTAGCGGTGCGCCTGGTACAGGTCGACGTAGTCCGTCTGCAGCCGCTGCAGCGAGCCGTCGATCGACTCGAGGATGTGCTTGCGGGACAGCCCGGTGTCGTTGTGGCCCTTCGGACCGGTCGGCCCGAACACCTTCGTGGCGATCTCGAGGGACTGGCGCCGCTCCCCCTTGAGGGCTTCGCCGAGGACCGTCTCCGCGCCGGTGTTGGCGTAGACGTCGGCGGTGTCGAACGTCGAGATGCCGACCTCGAGGGCGGCCTTGACGCAGGCGATCGCCGCGTCGTTCTCGACCTGGGATGCGTGGGTGAGCCAGTTGCCGTAGGTGATCTCGGAGACCTTGAGGCCCGAGTTGCCGAGGTAGCGGTACTCCATGTGCGTGTCACTCCTGTCGTGGGGCGCGTCGGTGCGACCCGAACCGTGACGGTAGTCCGACGTCGTCGGCGCGCACTCGGCAAGGCGGCGCGGCGCTGTACGCTGATGTTTCAGAAACGGTCGGCAAAGACGAAACCCCGGCGATGTGGCCTGAGCCAGTGATCGTTCCGGGGTCTTCGATATATGAGTTTACGGGGCGAGCGTTCGATGTCAACTGGAGGTCGCGTGGAGCCGGCGGACGTAGTGGACCTGCTGACCCGGGAACGCCTTCGTTCCTACTTCCACGCTGTGCCCGACGACGCACGCGCTGTCGGGCTCTACGAATGGAACATGCGAGCTGCAGCTGCCGTGATGGAGCTGACCGGGGCGGTCGAGATCGTGGTGCGCAACGCCGCAGACGTGCAGCTCTGCGCTTGGGCAACTGCTCGTCACCCCGGCTCGTCCTGGCTCGACGTCGTTCCCCTCGACGCCCAAGGCAAGAACGATCTGGTCGTCGCGCGACGACGTGC
This sequence comes from Curtobacterium sp. MCLR17_045, assembly GCF_003234405.1. Classification (NCBI taxonomy): domain Bacteria; kingdom Bacillati; phylum Actinomycetota; class Actinomycetes; order Micrococcales; family Microbacteriaceae; genus Curtobacterium; species Curtobacterium sp. MCLR17_045. The sequence goes on along the minus strand of NZ_QKTB01000041.1, from coordinate 22,020 downwards.
CACGCGAGGGGGGAAACGAGCAGAAGTGCACGGGCGAGTCGTCGCCGAACTGAGCTTCGGGTTCTGGCGGTACCTGTTCGAGTCTCGTTACCTGACGGCCCTGTGGACACCGGCACTCCACCGCGCGTTCCCACACGGCCCGGCGGATGCGCTGACTCGCCAGCGCGAGGTTCGGACACGTATGCAGCAACTGCACTTCGTGCGGAACCGCGCCGCGCACCACGAGCCGATCCATGGGCGTGATCTTCGGCGGGACCACGATTACGCGATCGAACTGCTCGGATGGATCCACCCCGGCGCCGCGGCTTGGGCACAGGACGTGACGATGCTCGGCACGGTGCTCGGTGCCCGACCCAGCATCTGAGGGGCAGGATCGGAGGGGGTCGGCGCAGGGCTGCGCCGCGGAGAGCGAGGGAGCATCCATGACCGGAGCGAGCGTGTTGTTCATCGGCGGGAGCGGCGTCATCAGCGCCGCCTGCGTCCGGGAAGCCGTCGAGCAGGGGTTCGACGTGACCGTGCTCAACCGGGGGACCACCGGGGGCAGGCCGATCCCGGAGGGTGTGACGCGCCTCCAGGCCGACGTGTCGGACCGCAGCGCACTGGCGGACGCACTCGGCGACCAGCGCTTCGACGTGGTCGTGAACTGGATCGCCTTCACGCCGGACCAGGTGCAGGCCGACGTCGACTTCTTCGCCGGGCGGACGCGGCAGTACGTGTTCATCAGCTCGGCCTCGGCGTACCAGACGCCGGCGACGCACCTGCCGATCACCGAGTCGACGCCGCTGAAGAACCCGTACTGGCAGTACTCGCGCGACAAGATCGCGTGCGAGGAGCTGCTGATGGAGGCGTACCGGGAGCAGGACTTCCCGGTGACGATCGTGCGTCCGTCGCACACCTACGACGAGACGAAGCTGCCGCTGACCGGCGGCTGGACCGCGGTCGCTCGGATGCGTGCCGGCAAGTCGGTCATCATCACCGGCGACGGCACCTCGCTGTGGACCCTGACGCACAGCCGTGACTTCGCGGTCGGGTTCACGGGGCTGCTCGACCGGGCCGAGGCGATCGGTGAGCCCTTCACGATCACGAGCGACGAGGCGCCGACGTGGAACGCCATCGCGCACGAGATCGCGGCGGCGGCCGGAGTCGAGGACCTGCGGATCGTGCACGTGCCGGCGGACGCGATCAACGCCGTCGACCCTGAGTGGGGCGCGGCGCTGCTCGGCGACAAGGCGAACAGCTCGGTGTTCGACAACAGCAAGGTCCGGTCGCTCGTGCCGTGGTACCGGCCGCGGACGACCTACCGGCAGGGTGTGCGCGAGGTCATCGCCTGGTACGAGGCGCACCCCGAGGAGCAGGTCGTCGACGAGCGGCTCGATGCCGTGATGGACGAGTTGGCGGCGCGCTGGGCGGTGTGAGCCGCACCCGGTGACGCGCGCCGGCGCACGCAAGACACCGGTGTTCGCGCTCCGCACCGCGGCATGCGGGGGTTCAACGCGCGAACACCGGTGTTTTGCGGATCAGGTCAGGCGCGCGCGGCGAGCACGTCGGCCAGGGTTCCGATCGCGAAGCGCAGCTCGTCGTCGGTGACGACCAGGGGAGGCGCGAAGCGGATCGTCGACCCGTGGGTGTCCTTCACCAGGAGCCCGCGGTCGGCGAGGTCCTTCGAGATCGCCTTGCCCGTGCCGAGCGCGGGGTCGATGTCGATCCCCGCCCAGAGTCCGGCCACCCGGTGCGAGACGACACCCTTGCCGAGCAGGTCGTCGAGCAGGCCGCGCAACAGCGGTTCGCCGTCGAGGGCCCGCTGCTGGAACGTGCCCTCTCCGAGCATCGCCACGACCTCGGCGCCGACGGCTGCGGCGAGCGGGTTGCCGCCGAAGGTCGATCCGTGTTCGCCGGGGCGCAGGACGCCCAGGACATCGCGCGAGCCCACCACCGCGGACACCGGCACGATGCCGCCACCGAGGGCCTTGCCGAGTGTGATCAGGTCGGGACGCACCCCGACGCGCTGCACCGCGAGCGTGTGCCCCGTGCGACCGAGGCCGGACTGGATCTCGTCGGCGATGAACAGCGCACCGAACTCGTCGCAGACCGCCCGGACTTCAGGGAGGTACGACTCCGGCGGGATGACCACGCCGCCCTCACCCTGGATCGGCTCGAGCAGCACGGCGACGACGGTCTCGTCCATCGCCTCGCGCAGGGCCGCAGCGTCGCCGTACGGCACCGTGCGGAAGCCCGGCGTGAACGGCCCGAAGTCATCATGGGCCGAGGGGTCGTCCGAGAACGAGATGATCGTCGTGGTGCGACCGTGGAAGTTCCCGGACGCGACGATGATCGTCGCCCGCTCGGCCGGCACGCCCTTGACGCGGTAGCCCCAGGCGCGGGACACCTTGATCGCGGACTCGACGGCCTCGGCACCGGTGTTCATCGGCAGGACCATCTCGGTCTCCGTCAACGCCGCCAGTGCTGCAGCGAACGGCCCGAGCTGGTCGTTCACGAACGCGCGGCTCGTGAGCGTCACGCGGTCGAGCTGCGCACGTGCGGCGTCGAGCAGCCGCGGGTTGCCGTGACCGAAGTTGACCGCCGAGTACGCGGCGAGGCCGTCCAGGTACTGCTTGCCGTCGACGTCGGTGACGGTCGCTCCGGCACCCGACGCGATGACGACGGGCAGCGGGCTGTAGTTGTGCGCGAGGGCGCGGTCCTCGACGGCGAGCGCCGCCGCGGTGTTGACCCCGAGCGACGCTGCCGCCGACATCAGCTGACCCCGAGCGAACGCGCGACCGAGGTGCCGGTGCCGACCGGGTGCAGGTCGAGCGTGCAGCACTTCACGCCGCCACCGCCGAGCAGCAGCTCGGACAGGTCGACGCCGATCGGGTTGTAGCCCTTCTCGCGCAGCTGCTCGGCGAACCGAACAGCCCGGGCGGCGATCACGACGTTGTACCCGTCGGAGTAGGAGTTCAGGCCGAGGATCGCGGCGTCCTCCTCGGTGGCGATGATCGCGTCCGGGAAGCGCTCGCGCAGGATCGCCAGCGACGGCTCGTCGAAGGCGCTCTCCAGGTACGCGATGTTGCTCGTCCCGTCGACGGCGGGCTCGGGGTCGAGCACGGCGATGGCGGTGTCGAGGTGGTAGAAGCTCGGGTTGATGAGCTTGAGCGTGACGACCTCGCGGCCGTAGATCTTCGCGAGCTCGTCGTGCGAGGTGCTGTCCGACCGGAAGCCGGTGCCGGCGAAGATGGTGTCCCCGATGAGCAGGAAGTCACCCTCGCCCTCGTTGGTCTGCTCCGGCTCGGCGACGGTCAGACCGGCCTGGCGGAACCAGTCCATGTACGCGGGGCCCTCGGGCTGGCGCTCCGGGTACTGGAACTTCGCGCCGTACGCGATGCCGTCGAGGACGAAGCCGCCGTTGGCCGCGTAGACCATGTCCGGCAGGCCGTCGATGGGGTCGATGTACGAGATGTCGAAGCCGAGCTGTTCGTAGACGGCGACGAGCGACTCCCACTGCTCGACGGCCTTCGACGTGTCGGTCGGCTCCTCCGGGTGCATCCACGGGTTGATCCGGTAGCTCACGGTGTAGAAGTCCGGCTTGCACATCAGGATCGTGCGCTTGGTGGCGACACGGGCCGGGGTGGCGACGGACTCGGGGGCGGGTGCGGTGTTCGACATCAGTCCTCCTGGAAGGGACCGGGGCCCGAGCCTGCCAGGAACCGAAACGGAACGAGGAGAAGAGCTCCGGTGAGATGCAGGCTCACTCACCGTAGCGGACCAGGTCGACGCCGAGTCGATCCTTCCATAGACCGTCCGGCAAGTGCAGTACCGGGGCTCTGGCGGCTTGACACCCGTTCGGGTGACGCACGTTTCGTGCGCGAGACCCACCAGCCTCGCAACAAGTCCGCGTACGATGGGGACAAATGGATACGCTCGACCACCGCATCCTGGATCAGCTCCGGGACAACGCCCGCGCCGGCTACGGCGACATCGGGTCGGTGGTCGGACTCTCGGCCTCGGCCGTCAAGCGCCGTGTCGACCGGCTGGTCGGTGACGGCGTCATCCAGGGCTTCACGATCAAGGTCGACCCCGCCGTCGAGGACCGCGGGACCGAGGCCTGGGTCGAGCTCTACTGCCGCGGCACGGTCTCGCCCGACGAGCTGCGTGCCCTGCTCGACACCGTCCCCGAGGTCATCGACGCCGGCACGGTCACCGGCAGCGCCGACGCCGTCGTGCACATGCGCTCGAAGGACCTGTCCGCGCTCGAGGAGGCGCTCGACAAGGTCCGCCTCGCACCCCAGGTCGACCACACCCGCTCCGCGATCGTGCTCTCCAAGCTCGTCAGTCGAGAGACCGCGTAACGTCCCACGCATGGGACGGAAGACGGTCGGGAGGCGCGGATCACCGCCCACGGGATCGCGTCCGGCCCGGCAGCTGGTCACCGCTGCGGGCCTCGCCTACGTCGCGAACTGCCTGTGGGGCACCGCGGTCGCCGTGCGGCTGATCCGCACGAAGAAGCTCCGGGTCGTGCACCACGGGCTGTTCGTCGTGACCGCGACCCTGACCGGCGTCGCCGCGACGACCCCCGCGTGGACGCGCGACCGGACCGCACTGTTCCTGCTGCCGGCACTCGTACCCCTGGCCGTCGCTCCACGCACCAACCCGCGCTCCGGAGCACACTGGAAGGTCGCGGTCGCCGCCGCACCGTCCTACCTGGGGGCCGTGCTCGCTCGCAGGCGATCAGAGAGGTGAGCAGTGGAGCTGTTCGAGGCCATCCGACGACGACGCACGACGAACGGGCCGTTCCTGCCCGATCCGGTGTCGGACGAGCACCAGCGGCTGCTCATGGAGCTCGCCGGCCGGGCGCCGTCGCAGCTCAACAGCCAGCCGTGGCGCTTCGTGCTGATCGAGGAGCGCCAGACGATCGACCGCGTCGCCGAGATCAGCGGCAGGTCGATGACCCGCACCATGGCCGAGGGCACGTTCTTCGAGCGGTACAAGCCGTACTTCCGGTTCTCGAAGGCCGAGATGGACGAGCGGCGCGACGGCATGCTGTTCGACAAGCTCCCCGGGCCGCTGCGGCCGTTCACGAAGCAGGTGTTCACGAAGCGCGGGCAGCTGCTCATGAACACGCTCCGGGTGCCGCAGACCCTGGGTGAGGAGAACCGGAAGCTCGTCGCCGGGTCACCGCTGCTGCTCGGCGTGCTGCTCGACCGCCACGAGTACCGGAAGGAGGAGCTGTCCGGCTTCTACTCGGTGTTCAGCATGGGCGCGGCGATGGAGAACATCTGGCTCGCGACGACCGAGCTCGGCCTGGGGATCCAGTTCGTGTCCTTCCCGATGGAGACCCCCGGCGCGTGGGAGGAGATCGAGAGACTGCTCCGCGTGCCCGAGTCGCTCGAGCTGATGGCCGTCTACCGGATCGGGTACCTGCCCCCGGAACGACGACGTCCGGCCATCGACTGGACGTCGAGCGAGCGGAAGCGTCCCTCGCAGTACGTGTTCCGCGGCACCTGCGACACCCCGCAGCGCGGGTGGGACGACGCACCCGTCGCAGCACACATCGAACCGGAGGCGACCACATCGTGACCGACACCCGACCCACCCAGACCGCTCCGAGCCTCCAGGCCGTCGCCCCCGGCCTGCCGGGCCGCCCCTGGATCTCGCAGGACTGGCTCGACGTCGTCTTCGTGCACTGGCGCGTCGACGTGTCGGCGGTGGCCCCGCTGCTGCCGGCCGGCACGCGGCCCGACACGATGGCGCTCGACGGCACCGACGACGGGGTGACCACCTGGGTGGGCCTCATCGCGTTCCGGTTCGAGGACACCCGGTTCCCGCCGTTCTCGACCGGGAGCATCGGCGACTTCGTCGAGCTGAACGTCCGCGTCTACACGGTCGACGAGCAGGGGCAGCGCGGGGTGGTGTTCCTGTCGCTCGACGCCGGCAAGCTCCTGCCGACCATCGGCGCACGCGTCGCGACCGGGCTGCCGTACCGGTGGGCGGTCGCGGAGTCGCGCAGCGGTCACGGCCGCGTGGGCTACGCGATGCGTCGGCACGGCACCCACCTGCGGTCGATGCTCGACGTCCGGATCGGTGAGGCGCTCGACGAGCCGGGGCCCCTCGAGACGTTCCTGACCGCGCGGTGGGGCATGCACGTGCACCGGGCCGGACGGACGCGGTTCTGGCCGAACGAGCACGAGTCGTGGCCGTTGCACCGGGCCTCGGTGGTGTCGCTGCGGGACGACCTGGTCGGAGCGGCCGGGCTGCCCTTCGGGCTGACGGAGCTCGAGCCGGACTCGGTGCTCTACTCGCCGGGGGTCACGACGCGGTTTGGTCGGGGGCGCTGAGGCCGGACTCCGGCTGCTCTCGCGGGCCCGTGCCGCTGCCCGGAACTGGTGGACGGCCAGCAGCGCCGAGAACAGTGCCGTGACGCCACCGGCGATCCAGGCGGCCCGCAGGGACTCCGGCACGCTCTCCACCGTGAGTCCGGTGACGGCGAGTGCCGCGCACGCGACGGCGACGACGGTGGCGGCCGATGCGCCGACGAGGACACGCGTGACGTGGCTCCGCCACGAGGCCACACGGGTCTGCTCGACGTACGCGCGCCGACCCGTCACGAACAGGGCGACTGCGCCGACGGTCGTCACCACTGCGGCGGACACCCCGACGACGAGCGCCAACGCACCACCGAAGGCGATCCCGACGGCGACGTGTGCGGCGGCGAGGAGCAGCGCGAGGACCGGGTACAGCCAGACCTCGAGCGGCCGGGTCGGTGTGTTGAGCACCCAACCGGGCGGCGCCTCCTCGGCGGGGCCGGCGGTGTCGGGGTCTCGGGTCTCCACCTGGCCATGATGTCCGATCGGTGCGTGCGTGGTTCGGTACGGTGACTTCGGGGGACAGCGGCTGAGTAGTGCACGGCCGGCCGCAGGTACAAGGGAGCCATGACTCGAGTGGCAGTGGTGACCGGTGGATCCGCAGGACTGGGACGGGCGACCGTCCGGGAGCTCGCCGCGCGGGGGTGGGACGTGGCCGTCCTGGCCCGCGGGCAAGAAGGGGTCGACGCCGCCGTCGCCGAGGTCGAGGCCGCCGGGCGCCGCGGGCTGGCCCTGGTCGCCGACGTCTCCGACCGCGACGCCGTCGAAGCCGCGGCCGACCGTGTCGAGCAGGAGCTCGGACCGATCGACCTGTGGGTGAACGGCGTGATGGTCGGGGTGTTCGGGAAGTTCCTCGACACCGCCCCGGAGGACTTCGAGCGGGCGCTGCACGTGACCTACCTCGGCTTCGTGAACGGCACCCGGTCGGCACTGTCGCGGATGGTCCCCCGCGGTCGTGGGCACGTGATCCAGGTCGGCTCGGCGCTCGGGTTCCGCGGGATCCCCCTGCAGGCCGCGTACTGCGGCGCGAAGCACGCGATCGTCGGGTTCACCGAGTCCGTCGTCTCCGAGCTGCGCGAACAGGGCAGCAAGGTCAAGGTGTCCCGCGTGGACATGCCCGCGCTCAACACCATCCAGTTCCAGTGGGTGAAGTCGAAGCTGCCGCACCACCCGCAGCCGGTCGCCCCGATCTACCAGCCCGAGGTCGGCGCTCGCGCCATCGCCGCCGTGGCCGAACGACCGCGCAGCCGCACCTGGGTGGGCGAGTCGACGGTCTACACGATCCTCGGCAACCGGATCAGCGGACGCTTCGCCGACTGGTACGCCGCCAAGACCCTGGTCGACGGGCAGCAGGCGCCGGACAAGGACGGCCTCGAGATGCGGGACAACCTGTACGAGCCGGTGCCGGGCGACCACGGTGCGCACGGGGTCTTCGACGAGTCCGCCCACGCCTGGTCGCCGCAGACCTGGTGGGTGGAGCACCGCCGGGTCGGCAACGGCATCATCGGGGCCGTGCTCGGTGCCGCCGGGGCCGCTGCACTCGTCGCGGGACGCCGACGATGAGCCGCCGGTCGTCTGCCGGCAACGGGACAGCCGTCGTCGAGCTGGCCCGGGCCGGGCTCGGCCTGTGGCACCTGAGCCGTGCGGCCCGAGGGTCGGACCAGGCCGTGCTGCACGGCGTCCTCGGGGTCCGGCAGCTCGCACAGGCCGTCCTCGTCGCGCGGGTGGGTTCCGGCAACGCGCACACCCTGAGTGCCGTCGTGGACGCCCTGCACGGTGCAACGATGGTGCCGCTGGCCGTCGATCCCCGTCGACGCCGGTTCGCGGTCGACCAGCTCTGGATCGCCGCCGTCCTGGCGATCGCAGAGGCAGCGGTCGTCGGTCGCGGAGGGCGCCGCTGAGTCCTGTCGGGGGTGCTCGGTAGCGTCCCCGGCATGAGCACGATCTACTCCGTCGCGTCCTCGCTGGACGGCTTCGTCGCTGCGCCCGACGACGACCTCGACTGGCTGCTGCAGTTCGGGTTCGAGCCGTTCCAGGAGCACCACGACCGGTTCTACGCGGGCGTCGGCGCGATCGCGATGGGGTCGACGACGTACGAGTGGCTGCTCGACCACGACGACACGTGGGCGTACCCGGACCTGGCGACGTGGGTGTTCACGACCCGTGACCTGCCGGTGCCGGACGGCGCCGACGTGCGCTTCGTCTCGGGCGAGGTCGGCGACCACCAGGCCGACCTCGAGCGCGTGGCCGACGGCCGCGACGTCTGGGTCGTCGGCGGCGGACTGCTCGCGGCGCAGTACCAGCAGGCGGGCATCCTCGACGAGCTGCGGGTCACCGTGATGCCGGTAGCGCTCGGCGCCGGAGCACCCCTGCTGCCGGTCGCCGCACCGACCCCGGTGTTCGAACTCGTCGGCACCACGCAGTTCGACGGCGGGGCGGTCGAGCTCCTCTACCGTTCCGCAGCAACCGCGGCGTAGCGTCCGGAGCATGAGCGACAACGAGCAGACCGAGCCCGTCATGGACGGTGCCACCGATGCCACGAACCACGAGAAGCTGCAGGGCCTGATCGAGCAGGTCGACCACGACCACGCCGGTGAGGGTGCCGGCGCGATGGCGGACCACCTGCGCGACCGCATGGACGAGACCGGCGTCGAGGACGAAGAAGCGGGTGACGCCGAGGACTGATCCTCGGGGCACTTCGTGAGCAGAAGAGGTCGGGTTCCCACACGGGACCCGACCTCTTCTGCTCACGAAACGAAACGCACGAAGCGCAACGCGCGCGAAGCGGAAGCGCCTAGACGCGCAACTCGGAGAAGTCGCTGTCGACGTCGCCGAACCGGTGCGCGGTGATCGACACCGACTGCTCGCGCAGGTAGGGCAGCATCTCGATCACGCCGGCCTCGACCACGGGCGCGTCGTGGATCGCGACGTCGATGCTCGCACCCAGGGCTTCCTCGAGGGCGAGCGGGTCACCGCCGAGCAACCGGATCCGGGCACCGGGACCACCGAACGCCGTGTGCGCCGGGCGGTCCTGCCCCTGCGACAGCACGGCCTCGAGCGCGTCGACGGGCTGGTCGTCCTGGTCGGTGGACCAGTCCGCCTGGAACACGGCCCCCGACGACGCGCGGGCGTGGAACTCCTGGTCGGACTCCACCAGGTGGTCGACGACGTCGAGCGGCGACCGGTTCCCCGCCAGCAGCTGCGTGAGCGGGCCGGGTAGCGGGCGAGCCGTGCTGAGCAGGACGTGCGCACGTGCCGAGGTCGCGGCGACGAGCGTCCGGACGAGGTCCACGGTCGAGGCGTCCTCGGCCTGGCGCACGATGACGGACTGGGGTCGGTGGCGCAGCACGTTCCGCTGCACCACGAGCCCGGACAGGTCCCGCGACCGGAAGAGGGTCTCTCGTGCATGCACGTCGCTCAGGGCCCCGGCGCGGACGCGGTCGAACTCCTCGAAGGACAGCCCGCTGCGTGCGGCCTCGATCACCGCGGTGACGCGCGGGGGCAGGCCGTGCAGCTGGATGCTCTTGTGCACGGTGCGGGGCGTGGGCAGCCAGCGGCCGAGCGTCGCGACGTACATGGGCCCGCCGGCCTTGGTGCCGGTGCCGACCGAGGAACCCTTCCAGCCACCGAACGGCTGGCGTCCCACGACGGCACCGGTGATGCCGCGGTTGACGGACAGGTTGCCGGCGCGGACGCGAGCCAGCCACTCGGACACCTCGTCGACGTCGAGCGAGTGGATCCCCGCCGTCAGCCCGAAGTCGGTGCCGTTCTGGATGGCGATGGCCTGCTCGAGGGTCTCGGCGCGCATGATGCCGAGCACCGGGCCGGGGTACTCGGTCTGGTGGAAGTCGCTGCCGGGTCGGACGCCGTCGCGGATCCCCGGCGACCAGAGCCGGCCGGAGTCGTCGACCGCCTCGGGCTGCACGAGCCAGGACTCCCCCGGCCCGAGTTCGGTCAGCCCCTGGCGGAGCGTGCCCTGCGGTTCGGCGATGAGCGGGCCGACCTGCGCCGTGGGGTCGTCGGGCCACGCGACCCGGAGCGTGCGGGTGGCGTCGACGAGCTGCCGCTGGAAGCGCTCGCTCTCCCCCACCGACCCGACCAGGATCACGAGGGACGCCGCCGAGCACTGCTGTCCGGCGTGCCCGAAGGCGGACTGCACGATGTCCTGCACCGCCAGGTCGAGGTCGGCGCTCGGCGTGACGACGATGGCGTTCTTGCCGCTCGTCCCGGCGGTGAGCGGCAGTCCGGCACGCCACCAGCGGAACGAGCGGGCGGTGTCGGACGAGCCGGTCAGGATGATGCGGTCGACCGTGGGGTGGCCGATGAGGTCGCGGCCGAGTTCGTCCTCGGCCAGGTCGACGAGCTGCAGCAGCGAGTGCGGCACCCCGGCGTCCCAGAGCACGTCGGCGAGTACGGCGCCCGAGCGCTTGGCCTCGGGCGCGGGCTTGAGCACGACACCGCTGCCCGCGGCGAGCGCCGCCAGCACGCCACCGGCGGGGATCGCGACGGGGGAGCTCCACGGCGGCACGACGACGGTCAGCCGCGGCGGCACGTACTGCGCGCCCTCGATGTCACCGAGGCGGCGGGCGCTCTCGGCGTAGTAGTGGGCGGCGTCGACGGCCTCGGTCACCTCGGCGTCGGCCTCGGCGAAGGTCGTGCCCGTCTCGGCGGCCATCACCTCGATCAGGTCGGCACGGCGGGTCTCGAGTTCGTGCCCGATGAGGTCGAGGAGCTCGGCACGGTCGGACGGGTCCTGCCGCCCCCAGTTCACGCCGGCCTGGGCGGTGCGCGCCATGATCCGCTCGAGCTTGGAGCGGTCGGCGACCTTCGCACCGCGGATCGTCTGCGCGCCGAGCTGCGAGCGCGGCACCCGGCGCAGGACGTCGAGCGCCCAGGCGCGGTTCGCGGCGATGGACGGGTCGGTGTCGGGGGCGTTGCGGAACGCGTCGCGCAGGACGGGTTCGCCGAGGGCACGGTGACGGTCCTGCGTGCGGTGGGTGGCGGGGACGGGCTCGTCGAGTGCGGCGACGGACGCCAGGAACCGGCTGTGCTCCCGCTCGAAGACGCTGGCGTCGTGGTCGATGTCGGACGCGGCGGCGATGAAGTTCTCGGGGCTCGCGCTCTCCTGCAGGCGACGGGCCAGGTACGCGATGGCCGAGTCGAACTCGTCCGGCTGCACGACGGGCGTGTAGAGCAGGATCTGCCCGACGTCGGCCCGGACGGCCTGGGCGTGGGTGGACGCCATGCCGAGCAGCATCTCGACGTCGACGGCGTCGGTGACCCCGCGGCGCTGGGCGAGCACCCACGCGGTGGCGAGGTCGAACAGGTTGTGCCCGGCGACCCCGATCCGCACGGCGTCGGTGCGCTCGGGCGTCAGTGCGGCGTCGAGCAGCCGGAGGTAGGCGGTGTCGGTCTCGCGCTTGCTGTCCCAGGTGGCGAGGGGCCACCCGTGCAGGATCGCGTCGACGTGCTCCATGGCGAGGTTCGCGCCCTTGACGAGCCGTACCGTGATCGGGGCACCGCCGCGCGCCCGGCGTTCCTGCGCCCACGCGGTCAGCGCGTCGAGTGCTCCCGCTGCGTCGGGCAGGTAGGCCTGCAGCACGATGCCGGCCGGCAGGTCGGCGAACTCGTCACGGTCGAGCAGCGCCCGGAACACGGCGAGGGTGACGTCGAGGTCGCGGTACTCCTCGATGTCGAGGTTGATGAACTTGGCGGGGCGTCCCGAGGCTGTCGGTGCCGCGGCCAGGCGGTAGAGCGGGACGAGCCGGTCGACGACGCGCTCGACGGTCTGGTCGAAGGCCCACGGCGAGGTCTGCGGCACGACGGCGCTCACCTTGATCGACACGTGGTCGACGTCGTCGCGGGCGAGCAGGTCCATGGTGCCCTGCAGGCGTCGGTCGCTCTCGGCGCTGCCGAGGACGGCTTCGCCGAGCAGGTTCACGTTCAGTCGCGTCCCCGGACCGCGGACCTTGGCGAGGGCCGGGCCGAGCTTGCTCGTGCTCGCGTCGATGACCAGGTGCCCGGTCATCCGGCGCAGGATCCGGCGCGCGGTCGGGATCACGGCCCAGGGCGCCATGGTGGCGAACCCACCGCCGAGCGTCACCGCCCCGCGCAGGTACCAGGCGAGGAAGTCGGGGACGTCGCGGCTCAGCTGCTCGAGGTTCCGTGCCGCCACCCGGGGGTCTTCGGGGCGGATGACCTTGTCCACGAACCCCCGCGTGAAGTCGAGGCCCTGCTCGTCGCGCAGGACCTCGGCCAGACGGACCGCGCCCGGGTCGGGCTTCACCCCGGCGGACGCCGCCAGCCACCGGCGCACGAGCGCGACGGCGTCATCGGTGGTGTCCTGGAGGCGAGCGCTCGGCATCCCCCGATCGTATGCCGCACGTCCGACGCGACCTCGGAGCACGCCGTACGTCGGCCAGGAGTCATCCGAGCGGATGAAAGGGCTCACGGCGCGGTCCGATCGTCCGCCCGGTGGATACGCTGGTCGGCATGTCGACGGAGGGCAACGGTGGCCACGACTGGGCCACCTGGGACGCGTACCACGACGCCTGGCGACGACTCGACCGGGCGCTCGACCGGGCCGTCCAGGCGGGCGCCGGGATCTCCGTCCCCGAGTTCGAGATCCTGATCGGCCTGCACCGCGACCCCGACCACCGTCTGCGCGTCCGGGACATCGCCGCGGGCATCGGCTGGGAGAAGTCGCGCGTCAGCCACCAGGTCACGCGGATGGTCTCCCGCGGCCTGGTCGAGCGGGCGGACTGCCCGAGCGACGCCCGCGGCAGCTGGGTGGTGATGACCGCGGACGGCCGTCGCGCGGTGCTCGCCGGCATCCGCGCACACACCGGTGCGCTCGAGGACCTGTTCTGGAGGCCCGTGGGGACCGACGCCGCGACGCTGCGGTCCGTGAGTGCGCGCGTCCAGGACGCCATCGGCCCCGACGACGCCTCGGACGAGGCCGACGTCGGCTAGAGCGTGACGACGGCGAGCGCGCCGCGCTCACCGCGCAGCCGGACCTGCACGCTCTTGATCTCGTCCCGCGGGATGTCCGTCGACGCCGACAGTCCGCGCGCATCGGCACCGGCAGCCGTCCACGAGCCCACGGTCTGCGTCGAGCCGTCGGTCCGGACGACCACCAGGTCGTAGAGGATCGAGCCGTCCGGCGACCACTCCTTGCCGCCGTACGAGCACCCCCAGTCGAAGCGGGTGCCCCACTGCTCGCCGCTGATGGCGAGCTGGACGTCGAGTCCCTGCACGCCGGTCATGTCGTAGCGGTCGGCGGTGGCGGCTGCGGTCGGAGCGGCACCGGCCTGCACCGTGGTGCGCTCCCCCGCGGCGCCGACCGCGAGCCCGCCCAGGACGGCGGCGACCACCGCGAGCCCCGCGGTTGCGGCGACCCAGACCCGGCGACGGCGGCGACGGTGTCGGACGCGGTGCGCGACGGAGGCGAGGTCGCTCTCGGAACGGGTGTCGGGCCTCCCGTCCGGTTCTGCGATCTCGATCGCCTGGTCGGCCGGCAGCTTGCCGAGCAGTCCCGGCAGACCGACCAGCTCCGCGACGGCGGCCGCACAGCGGTCGCAGTTCTCGAGGTGCCGTTCGTACTCCAGGCGCTCGCTCGCCGGGAGCGACCCGAGGACGTACGCCGCATCCCACTCCGCGTACTTGTCGTCACTCATCGGGTCACTCCTCGTTCCTGCAGTGCGAGCCGCAGGGCTCGCAGCCCGTAGTGCAACCGCGACTTGGCGGTGCCCTCCGGGATGTCGTGTCGTCGTGCGATCTCCGGCACCGTGTGCCCGAGCCAGTACGCGTCCACCACCACGCGACGGTGGTCCGGGCTCAGCGACGCGAGTGCGTCGGCGACCACGATCCGGTCCAGCACGGCGTCCGTGCTGTCCGACTCGATCCGTTCGACCTGGTGCTCAGTGCCGTGCTCACGGCGGTTGCGGGCCGACCGCGCGTCGTCGACCACCAGGTTGCGCGCCACCGTGAAGAGCCACGCCCGTGCACTGTCGGGTGCCCGCTCGAGCACGGCCGGGCGCTGCCAGGCGCGGACCATCGTCTCCTGCACGACGTCCTCGACCGTCGAGCCGTCCCGCGTGAGGTGCCGGACGTACCGCGTGAGCGCGTCACCGTGCTCGCGGTACAGCGTCGCGAGCAGCTCGTCCGCGGAACGACTCGTCACGGTCACTTCCCGAGGTCGAGGGAGAACTCGACGGAGCCCTTCCCGTCCACGGTGACGAAGCCGAGCGACGGGGCCTTCACGCCGTAGTCGGCGAAGGTGATCGGCACGGTGCCGGCGACCTGGACGGTCCCGCCCTTGCCGACCGCGACCTGGGCGTCGGCCGTGACCGGCTTCTCGACGCCGTGCAGGTCCATCGTGCCGGTCAGGGTGACGTCCTGCGTGGAGCCGTCGAGCGCCTTCGTGACGTCGACGGGCTTCGTCAGCTCGAACGTCGCCGTCGGGTACTTGTCGGTCTGCAGCGCGGTGGAACGGAAGTACTCGTCGCGGGCGGCTTCGGGGGTGCTGATCTTGCCGACCTGCACGGTGACGGACGCCTTGGTGAGGGAGCCGCCGTCGACGACGGCGGTGCCCTTGACGTCCTTCGTGCGACCGACCACGTTCACATCATTCCCCTGCAGGACCTCGTGCACCCGGTACCCGGCGTACGAGCTGCTCTTGCTGGTCCAGGTGCCGTCGGCGTCCTTCGCGTCGAGGGTGCCGGACGAGGACGCCGACAGCGAGGGTGCTGCGGCGGCCTGGCCGTTGACGGTGTTCGCGTAGATGACCGGGCCGGCGATGACGGCTGCTGCCGCCACGACGACGACGCCGGCGGAGATCCCGATGATGACCTTGGTTCGTTTGCGGAGTGCCATACCCAGACGACGAGGCAGCCGGGCGGATCGTTCAAACGGGTTTCAGTCGGAGGTGCGGGCGCGGTCCTGGTCGGCGCGGTCCCGGTCGGACCGGTCGTCGTCCGCCGCTGTGTCGTCCGCGGTCACGGCGTCGGCGGGGGTCTCCCCGCGCATCCGCACGAGGCTCGCCAGGGTCGACACGGCCATCGCGGCGACGATCACCAGCAGGGACACCCACGTGTTGATCTCCGGCGCCCACTCGATGTGGTGGCCGCCGTTCAGGAACGGCAGCTCGTTGTCGTGCAGCGCGTGCAGGACGAGCTTCACGCCGATGAAGGCCAGGATCACGGCGATGCCGTACTTCAGGTAGACCAGGCGCTCGAGCAGTCCGCCCAGCAGGAAGTAGAGCTGGCGCAGGCCCATCAGCGCGAAGACGTTCGCGGTGAACACGATGAAGGGGCTCTCGGTGATGCCGAAGATCGCCGGGATCGAGTCGAGCGCGAACAACAGGTCCGTGGTGCCGATCGCGATGAGCACGATGAGCAGCGGCGTGAAGTGCCGGACACCGTCGTGGTGGGTGCGGAACTTCATGCCGTCGTACGTGTCGGTGAGACGGACCCGGCGGCGGAGCAGCCGGACGATGAAGGTGTCCTTCTGGTCGTCCTCGTCCTCGCCGCGGAGCTGCTGGATCGCCGTCCAGATCAGCCAGGCGCCGAAGATGTAGAAGATCCACGAGAAGTTCTCGATGAGCTGCGCGCCGACCAGGATGAAGATGCCGCGGAGCACGAGCGCGATGATGATGCCCAGCAGCAGCACCTCCTGCTGGATCTTCTTCGGCACCGAGAAGCGCGCCATGATGATGACGAACACGAACAGGTTGTCGATGCTCAGGCTGTACTCGGTCAGCCAGCCCGCCAGGAACTGCCCGGCGGAGTCGCCACCGGCGAAGACCAGCATGAGCACCGCGAAGATCAGTGCCAGCCCGACGTAGATGCCCACCCAGATGCCGGATTCGCGCAGCGTCGGCACGTGCGGGCGACGCGCGACGATGAGCAGGTCGGCGAGCAGGATCGCGACCAGGGCGATCATCGAGCCGACTTCGAACACGACGGGGAGCTCGGGCATGCGGAGCCTTCCTTGCTGGTGGTGGGGCGGGCAGCTTCGTGAGCGACCCGCACCAGTCTCCGGCATGATCCGGGCGGTGGCGAACCCGGGGGCTGCGTGCGGCGGACAGAGCCGTGCTGTCAGCGCGCTGACGTCACCGCGTCCGCGACGGCCCGGGCCACCTAGGTGGCGGGGACCTCGGTCGCGTCGATGACCTCTGCCTCGGCGTGCAGCCAGCCGCGAGCCGCCTCGGCGTAGGCGTCGACGTACGCGAACCGGAACGTGGACGGTCCCACGATCGGGTCGTTCTGGATCCGGTCGCGGAGCGTCGACTCGTCGACGTGCAGCACGAAGTGCCGGACCGGGATGCCGTGGTCCGCGAGCCCCGCGGCGATCTCACGCCAGTACGCCTCGACCAGGACCGTCATCGGCATGATGAGCGGCCCGCCCACGTAGTCGTGCACCCGGCGAGCGGTCTCGACCACGAGCGGCCGCCACGGGTCCCAGTGCTGGAAGTTGTCGCTCTCCGGCAGCCCCGGCGTGACGTCCATCAACACCTCGCCGACCTTCTCGGCATCGAGGATCCGCGAGCCGGGCAGCAGCGGCTGGAGCAGTCGGCTCGTCGTGGTCTTGCCCGCCCCGTGTGTTCCGTTCAACCAGACGATCACACCAGGACCCTAGCCGCCGACCACCCCGAGGGGCGGTCGGCGGCTGGGGTGGCCGGGCAGTCAGCGGTTCGGCCGGTCGGTCGGCCTGTCAGCGACCGCTGAGGTCGTACGGGGCCACCGTCGAGTCGACCGTCGTCAGGTACCCACCCCCGGCGAGCGCCGTGGGCAGCGTGATGGTGCGGAGCACGGAGGGCTTCGCACCGGTGGTGTCGATCTGGGTGATCTTCCCCTCGTCGCCCCGTGTCACGAACACGCTGCGGCCGTCCTCGGTCGCCGCGGTGAACCGCACCGACGCCCCGGTGGCCGGCTGTCCGGCGACGGGCCCCTTGCGGAGCGGCGTGAGCGCGACCGAGGTCGTCGGGCCGGAGTAGACACCGTCGGCCTGCTTCCGCACCAGGACGAGCGAGTCCCCGGTACCCGACGTCAGCGCGACGGCGGCGAACCGGGCGGTGACGGCGACCCGGGTGAAGGACCCGGTGCCGAGCTCGACGCTGCTGATCCCGCTGGACGCCGTGGACGAGGTGGTCAGGTACGCGGGGACGGCGTTCCACGGGGTACCGGCAGCCGTGCTGCCGGCCTGGGTGCCGACCACGGTCGTCCCGTCCGGTGCCATGCGGGGGCGGTAGCTCTGCACGCTCGGCTTCGGGTACGCGACGGACCGGGAGCCCGTGAAGCCGGTCCGCGTCACCCGCACGGTCTGCACGCCGGCGGCGAGGTCGGAGCCGATCACCGTCCCGGTGGCGTTGACGATCGGGCCGTGCGGGTACGCGCCGAGGGGCGTGGTCGCGACGGGGCGCGGGTGCGTCGCACCGCGCATGATCGCGGAGACGGAGTAGGCGTCGAGGCGTCCGCCCGCGGTGACGACCAGGCGCAGGGGGCTGCCGACCAGGAACGTCTCGACCTCTTCGGTGCCGCGCTTGCCCGTCGTGGCGAGCTGCACCGCCGAGGTGTCGATCCGGGCGGTGCGCTCCGTCTTCCGCCGCAGGTCGATGACCGTGACCCGCTGTCGCTCGGAGCCGTCGAAGTCGGAGCCGACCGCCAGGTGCCGGCGTGCGGTGTCGGTCGACAGCCAGCCGGCACGCGCCCAGCGCTTGTCGGCGTTGGGGATCGCGTAGTGCTGGGCGATGTGCGCCGTGCCGCGGGGGCCGATGGCGAGGACGTCGAGCTGCGGCTTCGACTCGTCCATGAACGCGATCTGCCCGTGGCCGAGCTGCACGGAGCCCGCGTGGGTGCCGAACTCGATCCCGCTCAGGGTGGCGGTCCGCCGACCGGTCACGGCGTCGTTGACGTACACGCGCTTCGCCGTCGGGTCAGCCGTGACGAGCCAGCTGTGGTGGGCGGTCCGCGTCACGGCGGGTGCAGCCGACGCGGGGACGGCGATCGCGGTGGCGACGAGGGGGACGAGCCCCGCGAGGACGAGGGCGGGGAGGAGACGTGGAGGTCGAGCGGACATGGGGCTCCTGGGGTGCAGTGTCGGATGGCGGTCGTCTAGACGATAACCGTTCTCATCTAGACGAGACGCTCCAGAACTGTACGAAGACGCTCAGCATCCCGACGAAGGGGATGGCCCCCACGGCTACCGACAGGGCAGCGAAGCAGATCGCCGGCGTCCTGGCCTCGAGTCCGCGGAGCCGCACCGCCGCGACGAGCGCGCCGACGGCGAACGGGAACGTCACGAGGACGGCGTACATCGGCCACGACAACGGCGCCCACGACTCCGCGCTCTCCCCCTCGGCTCCGACGGAGACGATCGAGCCGGCGACGACGAGCACGATCTCGACGACCGGGGGCAGGGCGATCGCCACGTCGCGCACCACCCGTCGCCGCTGCCGCCCCATGCGCCGACCCTAGTGATCTGCGATGTGCGTGCTTCCCCGCCTACCACCAACCGGCCGTGCCAGGGTCGAGCCGTGCACAACTCCACGACAGTCGTCATCGCCGGATGCGGCGACCTCGGGACCGAAGCCGGCCTGCGCTTCGCCGACCAGGGCCACCGCGTGATCGGACTCCGCCGCCGTGCCGAGCTGGTCCCCGTACCGATCACCGGCCGGAGCGTCGACCTGCGCCACGAGGTCCCCGAGATCCCCGCCGACACGAGCGTCGTCGTCGTGGCCTTCGCGGCCGGCAGCCGCGACGTCGACGAGTACCGCGCCACCTACGTCGACGGCCTGCGCAACGTGCTCGACGGCATCGACGCCTCGGAGGCCGACCCACGGGTGCTCGTCGTGTCCTCGACCGCCGTGTACGACGTCTCGGACGGCAGCGAAGTCACCGAGGAGACCCCGGCGCGCGGTGCGACCCCGACCGCCGAGGTCCTGGTCGAGGCGGAGGTCCTGCTGCGCGAGCGCGCTCCCGGCGCCGTGCTGGTCCGGCTGTCGGGCGTCTACGGCCCCGGCCGCGAGCGACTGATCGAACAGGTCCGGTCCGGTGCCGCACGGCTGGCACCGGGGACCTCACCGCACACCAACCGCATCCACCGCGACGACGCCGCCGCCGCACTCGTGCACCTGGCGGCGCTGCCGGACCCGGCACCGCTCTACCTGGGCACGGACGACGAGCCGAGCCGACTGGACGACGTGCTGCGGTTCCTGGCCGACGAACTCCACGTCGCCGAGCCGTCGACGGGCGACGGTGACGCGCGGCAGGCCGGCGGCGACAAGCGCCTGTCGAACGCGCTCCTCCGGTCGACGGGATGGACACCCCAGTACCCGACGTTCCGCGAGGGGTACCGCGCCGTGCTGGCGGGCGCGGGCACACGCCACCCCTGACGCCCCGCGAGACACCGGTGTTCGCACTCCGAACACGCACGTGCCGGTGTGCAATGCGCGAACACCGGTGTTTTGCGGACCCACACACCCGCCCGACAGACGCGCTCAGTGTCCGCGGTGGTCCTGGATCGTGATCCGCGGCCCGAACGCGGGCTTCCGGAAGCCGGAGCCACCGATCAACCGCACGACCCGCTCCCGGTGCCCGCGCCAGGGTTCGAGCAACTCGAGCATCCCGTCGTCGTCGACCGGGGCACCGGTGAGCGCCCACCCGACGAGCGCCGGCACGTGGAAGTCCCCCACGCTCGGCGAGTCCGGGTCGCCGTGGGAGCGCTGCGCGGTCTCGGCGGCGGTCCACCGCCCCACCCCGGGGATCGACTGCAGCTTCGTGGAGACGACCTCGCCACCGCGCCCGTGCGCCAGGGTCCGTTCGAGTGCCGGCGCGAGCTTCACGGCGCGCATCACGGTGGCCGAGCGCCCCGGTTCGATGCCGGCCCGGTGCCACTCCCAGCTCGGGATCCGCGCCCACGTCCGAGCGTCCGGCGGCACCATCATGCCCGCGGGTGCCGGACCGGGCGCCGGGGTGCCGTGCCGACGGAGCAGGTACCGCCACGCGCCCCACGCCTGCCGCGAGGTCACCTTCTGCTCCATGATCGCCGGGACGAGCATCGCGACGACGGTGTTCGTGCGGAGCAGCCGGAGCCCGGGCTGCCGGTGTCGTGCCGCGGCGAGGAACTCGTTGCCGGAGACGTCGAACGACGACCAGTCGTCGCCGCGTCCGAGCAGATCGGGGGCGTGCTCGACCGCCCACGACGCACCGCTCCCCCACGCCGACACCGCGATGGTGTCGCCGGCCCGCCGGATCGCCACGGAAGCGGGACCGGAGGGCGTGCGCAGCGCGAGCCACACGACGCCGCCGACCACCTGGAAGGCCGGGTCGCCGGAGCCGCGCTGCAGGGGCCGCAGGGTCGACGCGACGTCCACCGCGCCTCCAGGCCGGTACACCGTGTCGACGCGAGACGCGTCACCGGACGCACCAGCGGCGTCGACGGCGGCGGAAGCGAGCAGGGACACACGGGGATGGTAATGCGGAACCACCGTCAGTCATGATGGGCACTGATCCCCACCACCCGACGACGGAGTTCTCATGCGCATCGGCATCCTCACCTCCGGAGGCGACTGCCCCGGCCTGAACGCGGTCATCCGCGCGATCGTCCTGAAGGGCATCGCCATCTACGGACACGACTTCGTCGGCTTCCGCGACGGGTGGCGCGGGGTGGTCGACGGCGACATCGTCCCGCTCGGCCGCAAGGACATCCAGGGCATCGCGAAGCAGGGCGGCACGATCCTCGGCACCAGCCGCACGAACCCGTTCGAGGGCCCCAACGGCGGGTTCGAGAACATCTCCGCGACCCTGCAGCGGCACGGGATCGACGCGATCGTCGCGATCGGCGGCGAGGGCACCCTTGCCGCCGCGAAGCGCCTGACCGACGCCGGCCTGCAGATCGTGGGCGTGCCGAAGACGGTCGACAACGACCTGGGCGCGACCGACTACACGTTCGGCTTCGACACCGCCGTCGCCATCGCGACCGAGGCCATGGACCGCCTGCGCACCACCGGTGAGTCGCACTCGCGGTGCATGGTCGCCGAGGTGATGGGCCGGCACGTGGGCTGGATCGCGCTGCACTCCGGCATGGCCGCGGGCGCGCACGCGATCCTCATCCCGGAGCAGAAGACGAGCATGGAACAGATCGCGAAGTGGGTGCGGGCCGCCTACGACCGCGGTCGCGCGCCGCTCGTGGTCGTGGCCGAGGGCTTCGTCCCCGACCACGAGGACACCGCGCACACCGAGCGCGGGCTCGACGCCTTCGGGCGGCCGCGGCTCGGTGGCATCGGCGAGCGCCTCGCGCCGCTCATCGAGGAGATGACGGGCATCGAGACGCGGGCCACGACCCTCGGGCACATCCAGCGCGGTGGCACGCCGACCGCGTACGACCGGGTGCTGTCGACCCGGCTCGGGCTGGCGGCGATCGACTCGGTCGTCGAGGAGCGCTGGGGCCGGATGGTGGCGCTGCGCGGCACCGAGATCGAGCACGTCTCGTTCGAGGAGGCGCTCGGGGAGCTCAAGACGGTGCCGCAGGCGCGGTTCGACGAGGCCGCCATCATGTTCGGCTGAGTGGGGCGGTCGCGCGGGTCGCGGTGACCCAGTCCTCGAAGGTCGGGGTGGCGACGCGGGTGTACCGGTTCGCCTCCATCTCGACCAGGCCGATGTCG
>NZ_QKTB01000040.1:0-27167 GCF_003234405.1 Curtobacterium sp. MCLR17_045 | reverse complement strand
GTGCGGGGCGGGTTGCTGGGGTGGCGGGTGGGTGGCGCGTGGCGGGCTCGTCGCACGGTGCGCGCTTGTTCGAATGGTGCGAGGTTGCCCGCTCGGTGCGAGCCTGTAGCGGCACACGGAGCGCGCAACCTCGCACCACCCGACAGACCGCGCACGGTGCGATGGCCTGGAGGCCCGGGTCAGCTCGCGGGGGCTGGCTCGGCTCCGGCGCGGGGCTCGGTCTCCTGCAGGAACGCTCGCCACTGCTTCCGCTTGCTGACGGTCCAGAGCAGCATCGCGAGGAAGAACACGGTGAGGAGCGCGTACAGCAGCCCGAACAACGTCGCCCAGTTGAGCAGGAACTGCGCGAACGCGAACGGCGTCCATCCGAGGGCGAGCCAGAACGTCGATGTCGATTGACCGAGCCGACGGCCGGCGAGTGCGACGAGCGCGGTCCGGTGCTGCGGATCGGCGGGCTGCTGCCCACGAGCCATGCGCTCGGTCCGTCGGCGGACGGCACGAGGAAGCCCGAGCATCGGGTCGGACAGCGCGCTCTGGAACTGTCCACCGCCCCGGACGATTGCGGTGACCCAGCAGACCGGGCCAACGATCATGAGCGGGACGATGACGAAGAACGCCCAGCCCGGCAGGCCACTTCCGGTCGAGGGCAGGTCGAAGCGCGGCAGGTGTTCGGCGCTCAGCCACCCGGCTGCAACCGCGGCGACGACGGCCAGCACGATCCAGATGACCCGCCGGACCATCGAACGGCGGACACGCGGTCCGACTGGCGCCCCCGCGAGACGGTCCTCCACCTGCTGCCAGGTCTCCTCGGAGACCGTGGCTCCGGCGAGCTCATGCGGGGCCGGCGTGGACACGATCAGCTCGCGGGAGCGGTGTCGCCCTCGCCCGCGGCATCCTTCGCGCGCTTCAGGCGTGCCTGCGCCTCCCAGTACTCGATCTCGCGCTCGAGCTCGGCGAGCTCCTGCTCGGTGCCGGTGACGCGCTTGGCTCCGTGGGCACTGCGGGCGTCGCCGAGGGTGGCGTACCGGTCCTCGTGGCGGGTGGGCTCGATGTACCGACCGTGGTTCCGTTCGCCCGGAGCCCAGTCGTGGCCGATGGCGAACCAGACGATGCTGCCGACGACGGGGACCAGGATCACGAGGATCACCCACGCGATCTTCGGCAGGCCGCGGATCTGGTCATCCGTCTTCGTCAGGATGTCGATCAGGGCGAAGACCAGCAGGATGACGGTGATCCCGGGCAGCAAGACGCTCATGTTCGCGATTCTATGGATCCGCTTGGAGTCTCACCATGCCCCGAACGAGCGTCCCGGTTGCGAAGGTGCACAGGGTCGGCGTCGAGGTACCGGCGGGCGAGCACCGCGGACCGTGCCGTCAAGGCGAACTGCCCCGCGGCGGCGATGCCGCCCGCAACGGCGAAGGGCCAGAACGCGCCACCGGCGAACGTGATCGCAGACCACACGATCACGAACCCAGCCAGACTGGCCAGTTCGCCGCCGCCGCCCAGTTCGACCGCCCTCGCCTGCACGACGATCCGGCGGTCCTCCGGCGCAGCTCGTCGCCCGGTCGCCGCCTCCGTCACCGCGCGCTGTTCGCGTTGCTGTAGCGGCGCGAGCACCGGCGCACGACGAGCTTCCGCGCCGTTCCGTCTCCGGCGGATCAGGACCCGAACGGCGTCGCCGAGACCGATGACGAAGCCCAGTGCGGTGACGACGCCGGCAACTGCGAAGCGAGCGTCCGATCCGGCGGGCACGGCGATCGCCGCGATGCACAGCGCCACCAGCACCAGCCCGATGGCCACGACGAACCCGAGGACCGGCGTGCCGGGTGTCCGGGTCTGCGCGAGGAGCAGGCGTGCACGCTCGTCAACTTCGGCCCAGCGTCGCCCTGCCGCCGCGCGCTCAGTGTCGGTCTGGGCGGCGGCGGTCACAGCGCCGCGACCCACTCATCCGTCCCGTCGGTGAACCGCTGGTGCTTCCAGATCGGCACGCGCTCCTTCACGAGGTCGACCAGGGCACCGCACGCGGCGAACGCCTGCGCCCGATGCGACGACGACACCGCTGCGGCGAGCGCGACGTCCCCGATGCCGAGCGCCCCGACCCGGTGCAGCACGGCGATCCGGACGTCGGGGTGGTCCTCGGCGATGGTCCGGGCGACCTCGGTGATGACCTCGCCGGCACTGGGGTGCTGCTCGTAGTCGAGCGCGGTGACGCCCTTGCCACCGTCGTGGTCACGGACGATGCCGGCGAAGGTCACCACCGCGCCGTCCTGTTCGGTGGCCACCACGGCTGCGACTTCGTCGACGCTGATGTCGCGGTCGACGACGTCGGCGAGCACGACCCGTGCGGCGGTCTCAGTGCTGCTCACGAGGCGCTCCGCGGGGCGTGGCCCTCACCGTGCACCTGTGCGACCACGTGGTCGAGTACTCCGTCGAGCACGGCGAGGCCGTCGGACACCCCACCGCGCGACCCGGGCAGGGTGACGAGCAGACAGCCGGCGTTCGTGACCCCGGCGACGCCGCGGGTGAGCAGGGCGGTGGGGCCGGCACCCGCGAGTCCGCGTCGACGGATCTCCTCGGTGATGCCGGGCAGTTCGAGGTCGATCAGCCCCGCCACCGCCTCGGGGGTCCGGTCGGTCGGGGTGACCCCGGTGCCGCCGGTGGTGATGACGACCCGGGCGTCGGCCAGGAGTTCCGCGGTGATGGTCTCGGTGATCGCGCCGCCGTCGGGGACGATGATCGGGTCGCTCGTGGTGAACCCGTGGTCGCGCAGCCAGTCGGCGATGACGGGTCCGGTGCGGTCGAGTGCGGGGTCGGCGGCGGCCTGCGTGGACACGACGACGACGGCGGCCCGGCCCCTGGTCGGCTCGGCGGTCATCGGTTGCTCCAGTCCCCGGAGCGTCCGCCGTGCTTCTCGAGCACGCGGACGTCCGTGATCACGGCCGCTCGGTCGACGGCCTTCACCATGTCGTACACCGTCAGGGCGGCGACGCTCGCCCCGGTCAGGGCTTCCATCTCGACGCCGGTGCGCGAGGTCGTGCGGACCGACACCTCGATCAGCACGCGATCGTCGGTGCCGGTGATGTCGACCTGCACGCCGGCGATCGGCAGCGGGTGGCACAGCGGGATCAGGTCGGAGGTCTTCTTCACCGCCATGATCGCGGCGATCCGGGCGGTGCCGACGACCTCGCCCTTGGGCAGCGAGCCGTCGAGGATGCGTGTGACGACGTCGGGACGGGTGACGACGGTGGCGGTGGCGGTGGCCGACCGGTCGGTGACGTCCTTCGCGGAGACGTCGACCATGTGCGCGGTGCCGTCAGCGCGGACGTGCGACAACTGGTCAGCGGCGGACGGGTCGGTCATCGGAGGCTCCAGACGGTCAGGGGGTCGCCGACCTCGACGGCGTCGACCCCCACGGGGACGTGCACCAGGTGGGTGGCGGCGGCGTAGTGGACGAGCAGGTGCGAACTCGGCCCACCGACGAAGTGCACGGCACCGTCCTGCACCCGGCCGCGACGGACCTGGTGCTTGCCGACGGGTGAGCCGGCAGCGGACGCCGCCGGCAGGACCTGCGTGGGGCGGTCCGGCGTGAGTCCGACAGCGGCAGCGAGCAGCGGGCGCAGGAACACCTCGAACGAGACGAGCGCCGACACCGGATTGCCGGGGAAGGACACGACGGGCACGGCGCGACCAGCACGAGCGACGCCGTCGGCTCCGAACACGACGCTGCCGAACGCCTGCGGCCCACCGGGCTGCATCGCGACCGGCGTCACCGCGAGCCCCCGGGGTTCGAGCGCCTGCCGAACGACCTCGTACGCCCCGGCGCTGATGCCCCCGGTGGTCAGCACGAGGTCGGCCCAGTCCCCCACGGCTGCATCGAGGGCCCGGTCGAAGGCAGCGACGTCGTCGGGCACCCGGACGGCCCGTGAGTCCGCACCGACCTGGGCAAGGGCTGCCCGCAGCGCGATGCCGTTGGCGTCACCGATGGTCGCCGCGTCCGCGTCGGCACCCTGCAGCTCGGACCCGGTCGACACGACGAGGACCCGCAGTGGTCGGCGCACCGACACGGTCGTCACCCCCGCAGCAGCCAGCGCCCCGAGCAGCGCCGGCGTGACCGCGGAACCGGCCGGAGCGAGCTCGGCGCCGGTCGGCAGGTCGCTGCCGGTCACCCGCACGAAGGTGCCGGCGGTCAGGTCAGCGGGCACCGTCACCCGGAGCAGCTCGAGCGCCGCCGGGAACGCGCCGGGCTCGGTCGCCTCGACCGGGAACACCGCGTCGGCGCCGGTCGGGATCCGTGCACCGGTCATGATCGGCGCGGCCGTGCCGCGTTCGAGCGGTTCGGGCGCCACGCCGGCCGGGATCGGGGCGACGACCCGGACGGCCTGCCCCGCGTCCGCAGCCCGCACGGCGAACCCGTCCATCTGACTGTTGTCGAACGGCGGCAGCGGAACGGGCGACGCGACGGGAGCAGCGAGCACGCGGTGGGCGAACCCGACACGCGCACCGGCGCCCGCGCCCACACCGGCGAGTTCGTCGAGCGGCAGTTCTTCTGCTCCGAGGCCCGCCACCACCGGCGCGAGCAACGCCGCCAGGTCGTCGCGGTGCTGACCGATCGTTCGCACAGGTGCCTCCGAACAGGGGGTTGGTGGCGCCGCTCCCGGTTCGCCCGGTGGCGCCGTCAGTAGCGTATCCAGCGCGCAGCCCGCGCCGACGACCAACCGGAGGACCTGTGGAGAACGACGAAGCCGTGACGATCGGTGTCATCGGAGGCTCCGGCCTCTACCAGCTGTTCGAGGAGGGCACCGCCGACGAGCTCGACGTCCCGACCCCGTTCGGCCCGACGTCGAGCCCGATCAGCATCGGCACGATGGCCGGACGACGGGTCGCGTTCCTGACCCGCCACGGCCGTGAGCACTCCGTGGCCCCGCACCGCATCAACCACCGTGCGAACGTCTGGGCGCTCCGTTCGCTCGGCGTCCGCGCGATCGTGTCCTCGAGTGCCGTCGGCGGCCTGCACCCCGACTACGCCCCGGGCACCTTCGTCGTGACCGACCAGCTCATCGACCGCACCTGGGGCCGCGCCGACACGTTCTTCGAGGACGACGTGCAGCACCTGTCCTTCGCCGACCCGTTCGACCCGACGCTCCGCCGTGCGGCGATCGACGCCGTCGCCGGACTCGACGTGCCGTTCCGTCCGACCGGCACATGCGTCGTCATCCAGGGTCCCCGGTTCTCCACCCGCGCCGAGTCCGTCTGGCTCCGCCAGGCTGGCGGCCACACGATCAACATGACGATGACGCCCGAGGTCCCCCTGGCCGCCGAACTCGGCATCGCCACCGTGAACCTGTCGTTCGTCACCGACGCCGACGCCGGCCTGGCCCCGACCGAGGACGAAGCCGCCGCCGCAGCCGCAGCCAGCGGCCCCGACGTCGACGACGCCGGAGCCGTCGTCACCCACGCCCTCGTCATGGAACGCCTCGCCCGCGCCAACGAGGTCATCGTCCGAGCCATCGGCCAGATCGTCGCCGCGATCCCCGCCGACTTCACCCCGCGCGAGCTCGTCCCGACCAGCGCGAGCGCCAGCATCATGCAGGCCCAGCCGACCACGGGTGTCACCGCCACGAAGGCCCAGCCCGCCTCCACCAGCACCACGGGTGCCACCGCATGAGCCGCCTCCTCGTCACCGGCGGCGCCGGCTTCATCGGCTCCGCGATCGTCCGCCGCGCCCTGGCCGACGGCCACGAGGTCCGCGTCCTCGACTCCCTGCGCGACGACGTGCACGGCGACCCCGCCGAGGTCATCCGCGCCCACCAGCAGCAGGGCATCGCGTTCGTGCACGGCGACGTCCGCGACCGGGTCGCCCTCGACGCCGCCCTCGACGGCATCGACGTCGTGTGCCACCAGGCGGCCAAGGTCGGCCTCGGCGTGGACTTCCAGGACGCCCCCGACTACGTCTCGTCGAACGACGCCGGCACCGCCCACGTCCTCGCCGGCATGGACCGGCACGACATCGGCCGGCTCGTCGTCGCCAGCTCGATGGTCGTCTACGGCGAGGGCGCGTACACCACCGCCTCCGGCGAACCCACCCGTCCGCCGGCCCGCCGCCGCGAGGACCTCGACGCCGGCCGCTTCGACCCCATCGGCCCCGACGGTCAGCCCCTGCTGCCCGGCCTGATCGACGAGTCCGCCGCGCTCGACCCCCGCAACGTGTACGCGCAGACGAAGGTCGCGCAGGAGCACCTCGCCTCCAGTTGGGCCCGAGCCACGGGGGGCCGCGCGATCGCGCTCCGCTACCACAACGTCTACGGACCGGGCATGCCTGCGAACACCCCCTACGCCGGTGTCGCGTCCCTGTTCCGCTCGGCACTGGCCCGCGGCGAGGCACCCCGCGTCTTCGAGGACGGCGCCCAGCGACGCGACTTCGTGCACGTCGACGACGTCGCCGGCGCGAACGCCGCTTCCATCGCAGCGACCGCCGACCTGCCGTCGGACACGTTCCGCGCGTACAACGTCGGCTCCGGCACCGTGCACACCATCGGAGACATGGCCGCCGCGATCGCCGGACCCGACGGCCCGCAGCCGGTCGTCACGGGCGAGTACCGCCTGGGCGACGTCCGCCACGTCACCGCGAGTTCGGCGCGCATCGCCGCCGAGCTCGGCTGGCACGCCGAGGTCGACTTCGAGGCCGGCATGCGCGACTTCGCGACGGCACCGCTCCGCAGCGCCGTCCGCTAGCCGGAACGCGTGCGCGAGCGGCGCACCGCTGGCCGCGCCTGAGAGCGCGACCAGCCACCGGACGGGAGGCCCGTGACGGCCCCGCCCCGCGCCTCCCGTCCGCAGCCACCGCCCCCAGGGCCACGCGAGACGCCGTCGTGTCGGCACCACGCCCCCGGGTGCGCGAGACGCCGCCCCATTCGGCGGCGTCTCGACGACACGACGGCGTCTTGCGCAACCACTCGCGGACCCACACACGCACCCTGTCCCCCGTTCTGGGGACCGAGCGCAGACCGGACGCGCTGAACGACCATGACCCGGCAGTTTCCTGTACCCCGCAGCGCGTCGTCGTGTTGTGTCGAGTGCATGCCAGGACAGACCCGTCGATCCGACCGACCGCACCGAATGACGGACATGACTGTCGACGTGATCCTGCCGTGCCTCGACGAGGCGGACGCCCTGCCGAAGGTCATCGCACGGCTCCCCACGGGCTACCGGGCCATCGTCGTCGACAACGGATCGACCGACGGATCGGCTGACGTCGCCCGCGCCCACGGTGCCCTGGTGGTGACGGAACCCGTCAAGGGCTTCGGTTCGGCCTGTGCCGCCGGGGTCGCCGCGGCGACCGCCGACTTCGTCGCCTTCTGCGACGCCGACGCCTCGATGGACCCGGCCGAGCTCCCGCCCCTGGTCGACCGCGTGGCCAGTGGCCGCGTCGACCTGGCTCTCGGCCGCCGCGTCCCGACGGGCCGCGGTGCGTGGGCTCCGCACGCACGCTTCGCGAACCGCGTCCTCGCCGTCCTCATGCACCGCGCGACCGGCTACCGCCTGCGCGACCTCGGCCCGATGCGCGTGATGCGCCGCGAGGACCTCGTCTCCCTCGACCTGCGCGACCGCCGCAGCGGCTACCCGCTCGAGATGGTCCTGGCCGCGCACGCCGCCGGCTGGCGCGTCGACGAGTCCGACATCGGGTACGCGCAGCGCATCGGCGACAGCAAGGTCACCGGCACGCTCCGCGGCACGATCAACGCGGTGCGGGACATGTCCCGTCTGCTCCGTGCGTACCGCCGGGAGGCCCGTGTCCGGGTCGTCGCGCCGGGACCGCTCCGCCAGGCGGCCGAGTCCACCCCCGTGGTCGAGGAGGCCCGCTCGTGACCGCCGACCCCACCCACGTCCACGCCGGCGACGCTTCGCGCACCGACGTCACCGTCGCCGTCGTGGCGAAGGAGTGCCTGCCCGGCAAGGTGAAGACCCGGCTGACGCCGGCGCTCTCCCCCGAGGGCGCCGCACGCGTCGCGTCCGCGAGCCTCGCCGACACCCTGGCGACCGTCCGCGCACTGCCCGCGGCACGCCGGGTCCTGTTCTTCGACGGCGACGTCGTGCCCGCCGCGGCCGACGGATTCGAGGTGCTGCACCAGCCCGGTGGCGGCCTGGACGAGCGCCTCGGGTTCCTGTTCGACGCCGTCAACGGTCCGCTGCTGCTCGTCGGCATGGACACCCCGCAGGTGTCCACCGCGGACCTCGCCCCGGTGTTCGACGACGCCGCCCGCGATGCCTGGTTCGGCCCAGCCGAGGACGGCGGCTTCTGGTCGCTGTACCTCCGACAGCCCACCGGCGACCTGCTGCGCGGCGTCCCCATGTCGCGCGACGACACCGGAGCCGTG
Organism: Curtobacterium sp. MCLR17_045; assembly: GCF_003234405.1. Lineage (NCBI taxonomy): Bacteria > Bacillati > Actinomycetota > Actinomycetes > Micrococcales > Microbacteriaceae > Curtobacterium > Curtobacterium sp. MCLR17_045. The sequence continues at coordinate 18,792 of NZ_QKTB01000040.1, read as the reverse complement.
CAGCTCGCACGCCTGACCGACGCCGGACTCGACGTGGGCGTGCTCGGCGAATTGCTCGACGTCGACACCATGCCGGACGCCGAGCGGGTCGCCGACCTCGCACCCGATTCCGACTTCACCCGGGCACTCCGTGCCGAGACCGTGGGGAGCACCCGATGACCATGCACGCACCCGTCTCGTTCGGTGCCGGCGGCGGCGAGCCGTACGCCCGTGCGCTCCGCACCGACGGCCACCTGCGCCTGACCGACGCCGACCGCCCCGACGCCGTCACCACGATGGACGTCGGCCGCTGGAGCGCCGCCGCCGACCGTGTCGACCGCTCGCTGCTCGACGACGTCGACGGCGGGGTCATCGACATCGGCTGCGGCCCGGGTCGGATGCTCGTCGCCGCACGCTCCCGGGGCATCCCGGCGCTCGGCGTCGACGTCTCCGCCGAGGCCGTCGCCATCGCGCAGCGCTCCGGCGGCACCGCCCTGCAGGGTTCCGTGTTCGACGCCGTGCCCGACGAGGGCCACTGGGACACCGCGCTCGTGATCGACGGGAACATCGGCATCGGTGGCGACCCCACGGCCCTGCTCGCCCGTTGCCGCGAGATCGTACGAGCCGGTGGCCGGGTCATCGTGGAGACGAACCCCGAGGTCACGGCCGACCGCGTGTACACGGCCCGGGTGGTCGACGCCGACGGCAACGAGAGCGCCGGATTCCCCTGGGCCGAGGTCGGCCTCGACGCCCTGCACCGGCACGCGGCGGAAGCCGGACTGGTCGCGCGGCAGAGCTGGACGGCCGAGGGCCGGAACTTCTGCGAGCTGCTCGCCTGAGCCTCCGACGCGCGCTTGTTTTGCATCATGCAAGACAAGCGCGTAGAGTGGTGGTCATCCAGCCGACGGCGTCGCGGTCGCCGGCTCGGTGACCTGCGGACCTCGGCACGACGACGAGGAGCACCCATGCAGAACCGTCAGAACCCCCTGGGCGGCGCCTACGTGACCGGCCTCGAAACCCGCGCCGAGCTCGGCGCCTTCACCGGCGACGCGACCCGCAGCCCGATCGGCAGCTACACCGGTACCGGCACCGGCCGTGCACTCGGCCGCTTCGTCGACACGCAGTTCCGCCGTCCCGGCACCGCGACGTCCTCGACGCGCACCGTGACCGGTTCGTTCCGCACGGCGACGGGTTCGTTCCGCACCGCCTGAGGCACCTGCCTCCACAGACCGCGAGCGGTCGTCCACCCCGGGGGTCCCCCCTCAACCCGGGTGGGGCGGCCGCTCGCTCGCGTTCCCGGCCTCTGGTGCACTTCCCCCGAACGCGCCAGGGCGGCCGATGCCAGGATGGACGCATGAACGACCGCGCCGGCACCCCAGCGACCGCAGACGACCTCGTCGACCTCGACGAGCTCCTCGCCGCCTACCACGACCGAGTGCCCGACGTCTCGGTCCCCGAGCAGAAGGTCGTGTTCGGCACGTCCGGACACCGCGGGTCGTCGCTCGACACCGCCTTCAACGACACCCACATCGCCGCCATCACGCAGGCGATCGTGGAGTACCGCCGCGACCAGGGCACCGACGGGCCGCTCTTCATCGGCCGCGACACCCACGCGCTCTCGGCCCCCGCCGAGCAGACCGCGCTGCAGGTCCTCGCCGCCAACGGCGTCCGCGTGCTCGCCGACAGCGAGGACGGTTTCGTGCCGACGCCCGCGCTCAGCCACGCGATCATCCGTTACAACCGCGCCGGCAACCCGGACACGGCCGACGGCATCGTCATCACGCCGAGCCACAACCCGCCCCGCGACGGCGGCTTCAAGTACAACCCGCCGCACGGTGGTCCCGCCGACAGCGACGCCACGAGCTGGATCGCGAACCGGGCGAACGCGATCATCGAGGGTGGCAACGCCGAGGTGCAGCGCACCGAGGACGCCGAACCCGAGCGCTACGACTTCCTGAACACGTACGTCGCCGACCTCGAGAACATCATCGACATCGCCGCGATCAAGCGTGCCGGCGTGAAGATCGGCGCCGACCCGCTCGGTGGCGCCTCGCTGCCGTACTGGAACGCCATCCGCGACCACTACGGCCTCGACCTGACCGTCGTGAACCCCGAGGTCGACCCCACGTGGGCCTTCATGACGCTCGACTGGGACGGCAAGATCCGGATGGACCCGTCGAGCCCCTCGGCGATGGCCTCGGTACTCGCCCGCAAGGACGACTTCGACGTGCTCACCGGCAACGACGCCGACTCCGACCGGCACGGCATCGTCACGCCCGACGGCGGGCTGATGAACCCGAACCACTACCTCGCGGTCGCGATCGAGTACCTCTACGCGCACCGGCCCGAGTGGCGCGACGACGCCGCGATCGGCAAGACGCTGGTGTCGTCGAGCATCATCGACCGCGTCGCCGAGTCCCTGGGCCGTCGCCTGTGGGAGGTCCCGGTCGGCTTCAAGTGGTTCGTCCCCGGCCTGATCGACGGTTCCGTGGCCTTCGGCGGCGAAGAGTCCGCGGGTGCGTCGTTCCTGCGCACCGACGGCACCGCGTGGACCACAGACAAGGACGGCATCATCCTGGCGCTCCTGGCGTCCGAGATCGTCGCCGTCACCGGCAAGACCCCCTCGCAGCTCTACGCCGAGCTGACCGAACGCTTCGGCGCGCCGGTCTACCAGCGCGTCGACGCTGCGGCCTCGAAGGAGCAGAAGGCCCGCCTCGGCAAGCTCGACGGCGACGCCATCACCGCGGACACCCTGGCCGGTGACCCGATCACCGCGAAGCTGTCGAAGGCCCCGGGCAACGACGCAGCCGTCGGCGGCGTGAAGGTCGTCACCGACAAGGCGTGGTTCGCCGCGCGGCCGTCGGGCACCGAGGACGTCTACAAGATCTACGCGGAGAGCTTCGTCGGGCAGGAGCACCTCGAGCAGGTGCAGCGCGAGGCCAAGGAGATCGTCGACGCAGCACTGGGCGCGTAGCGCCCCCTCGGACGGGCTGCGGGTCTCGGACAACCGCAGCCCGTCCGCCGGAGCCGAGCCGGGCCTCCAGGCCGTGTGCCGCCGGGGCGTACCGGGCGTACCGTGACTGCCGATCCACTCAGGAAGCCGTCTCGGTGCGACCGAGCACTTGCGGCAGTTGTAACTTTGCAGGCAGCGCAAAAATCGTTCTGCCAGCGCATCGGTACCCGGGAGACCCTGCTCATGACCCAGACGGCGACCGCACCCGCGGCCCCCACCACGGCGTCCAACGTCGTGATGAACCACCGACAGATCCTGTTGGTGATCTACGGCCTGATGGCCGGCATGTTCCTCGGTGCCCTCGACCAGACGATCGTCGGCACCGCGATCCGCACCATCGGTGACGACCTGCACGGGCTCGACCAGCAGGCCTGGGTCACCACCGGGTACCTCATCGCGTCGACGGTGACGACCCCGATCTACGGCAAGCTCTCCGACATCTTCGGTCGCCGGCCGCTCTTCATCACCGCGATCGGCATCTTCATCGTCGGTTCGTTCGCGGCGTCGTTCTCCACCTCGATGCTCATGCTCGCCGGGTTCCGCGCGCTGCAGGGCCTGGGTGCCGGTGGTCTGATGTCCCTGCCGCTGGCGATCATGGGCGACATGCTCGCCCCACGCGAGCGGGCGAAGTACCAGGGCTACTTCCTGGCGGTGTTCGGCATCTCGTCCGTCATCGGGCCGCTCGTCGGTGGCGTCTTCGCCGGCGCGGACCAGCTGCTGTTCATCGCCGGCTGGCGCTGGGTGTTCCTGATCAACGTGCCGATCGGCATCATCGCCCTGTTCATGGTGCTGACGTTCCTGCACCTGCCGAAGTTCGGCGACCGCGGCAAGCCCCGGATCGACTGGTGGGGCGCGACGCTCGTCATCGTCACGCTCGTGCCGCTGCTGCTCATCGCCGAGCAGGGCCGCGAGTGGGGCTGGGACTCCCCCGCCGCCTTCGCCTGCTACGCCATCGGTGCCCTCGGCCTGATCGCGTTCATCATCGTCGAGCGGGCCATGGGCGATGACGCGATCCTGCCGATGAAGCTCTTCGGATCGCGGGTGTTCTCGATGTCCGCGATCCTGTCCGTGCTCGTCGGCTTCGGCATGTTCGGCGCGATGCTGACGATCCCGCTGTACCTGCAGATCGTCAAGGGCGTGACCCCGACCGAGTCCGGCTTCGCCATGCTGCCGATGGTGCTCGGCCTGATGATCTCGTCGATCGCCTCCGGCCAGATCATCTCGAAGACCGGCAACTACCAGGTCTTCCCGATCACCGGAACGGCGTTCACGGCGATCGGCTTCACGGTCCTGACGTTCCTGACCGCCGACCGGCCCCTGTGGTTCCTGATGCTCGGCATGTTCGGCATCGGGCTCGGACTCGGGCAGCTCATGCAGACGCTGACCCTGGCCGCGCAGAACTCGGTCTCGCCGCGGGACATCGGTGTCGCCACGAGCGCCGCGACGTTCTTCCGCCAGATCGGCGGCACCATGGGTACCGCCGTCCTGCTCTCCGTGCTGTTCACCCTGATGCCGACGAACATCAGCGCCGCGATGCAGAACGAGTCCGACCTGAAGAGCGCGCTCAACGCCGCGATGACACCCTCGGTCGCGAACGCCTCGAAGAACCAGGGCGTGATGGACGAGATCTGGACGAAGATCGTCGACCCGGTGCAGAAGAACGTGCAGGACGGTCTCGACCAGGGCACCGCGCAGGCGAAGCAGGCCGCCGACGCCGCCGTGATGAAGCAGGTGACCGCAGCCGTGCAGCGGCAGGTCGCCGCGGGCACGGTCCCCGCCGCCGCAGCGGACACGATCATCGCCCAGCAGGTCGACGACGCAAAGCCCGCAGCCGAGCAGCAGGCGCTCGAGACGGCGGCCACGAAGGCGAACGCCTCGGTCGTCGACGGCACGCTGCAGATCGACTACTCGGACGACGCGCAGCGGGAGAACGTCGTCGACCAGGTCGCCCCGACGCTCATCAAGCAGCTGAAGAGCGGTGACTCGGCCGCGAGCTCGTCCACCGACTCGGCGACGAGCGACACGTCGTTCCTGAACGGCGCGGACCCCCGGCTCAGCCGTCCGTTCCTGGTCGGGTTCAGCGACTCGGCCGTCCGCGTCTACTACGTCGGCCTCGCGGTGATCCTGCTCGCGTTCGTGCTGACGTGGTTCTTCCGGGTGCCGCCGCTCCGCAAGACCTCGGCGCTGCAGGAGCAGGCGGACGCTGCACGCACCGCTGCCGGTGCGGGGTCGGACGGGAGCGCCGCTGCAGCCGCTGCCGCCGCCGCACCGGGTGCAGATCCGGTGCCGACGCGGTCCTCCTCTGCCGACGTGCCGACCTCGCCGGACGTGCAGCCTCGGTCCGCCCGGGCCGCGGGAGCGTCGGACGTCTCGGTGCTGCCGAACGGGGTCGACGACACCCGTGCGCCGCTGCCGAACGCCACGACGCACGGTGCGCACTCGGCGGCTGCGCCGGTCGACGAGCCCCCGACGACGACCGGTGCCATCCGGACCCGGGCTGCCCACGCTGCCCCGGTCGTGGAGCCGGACGCCCCCGGGGCCGGAGCCGACGCGGCGGAGGCGAGCCGGGCCTCCCGGCCGGACGCTGACGACGCGCACGGGCACGGGCGGCACTCGGCGGAGTAGTCGGTGCGGGCGCTGGCTCGGTGTGTGTGCATGTTCCGACGATCCACGCGTCGAACGACTCGTGGATTGTCGCTCGGTGCACCCGCATCGTGTGCGTGTGCATCTTCCGACAGAACGCGCGTCGAACGACTCGTGGATTGTCGCTCGGTGCACCCGTATGCACCATGCGCGCCGGTCGCAGACCCCGCCAGCCTCAGACCGCCGGCGCCGCGTCCCCCGCCGCTGCCGACCCCGCCCCGGCCTCGGCCACCTCGAACGACGCACCCGGCAACCGCTTCCGCATCACGTCGATCGCCGCCGGGTTGTCGTCCACCAGTACGTACCGCCGCCCCAGTGCCTGTGCCACGGCGCCCGTGGTCCCGCTGCCCGCGAAGAAGTCGAGCACCCAGTCCCCCTCGCGTGAGGACGCCTGCACGATCCGCCGCAGCACCCCCTCGGGCTTCTGCGTGGGGTAGCCGGTCTTCTCGCGGCCGGTCGGCGACACGATCGTGTGCCACCAGACGTCGGTGGGCAGCTTGCCGCGCTCGCGCTTCTCGGGCGTGACGAGCCCCGGCGCCATGTACGGCTCGCGGTCGACGGCCTCGGAGTCGAACCAGTACCGAGACGGGTCCTTCACGTAGACCAGGATCGTGTCGTGCTTCGTGGGCCAGCGCGTCTTGGACTTGGCGCCGAAGTCGTAGGCCCACACGATCTCGTTCAGGAACGACTCGCGGCCGAACAGCGCGTCGAGCAGCACCTTGGCGTAGTGCGACTCGCGGTAGTCGAGGTGCAGGTACAGCGTGCCGTCGGCGGCGAGCAGCCGCCAGGCCTCGATGAGTCGGGGTTCGAGGAACGACCAGTAGTCCTCGAACCGGTCGTCGAAGCGCATCAGGTCGCCGCGCACCCGCTCGTAGGTCCGGCCGTGGAACCCCATCACGGGACCGTCGGCCTTCGGGACGGCGGAGGTCGCGTGCCGCCGTTGGTACCGGCCGGTGTTGAACGGCGGGTCGAGGTACACCAGCGTGAAGGAGCCGTCCGGGTAGGCGGGGACCACGTCGAGGGCGTCGCCGAGGACGACGCGGTCCGGGCCTCGGTCGTCTCCCCTGCGCACGGACCCATTGTCGCGCACCGAGCGAGCACGCTCGACGCGCACCGCACCGCACCGTGCAGCGCACAGAGCCAGCGTGCAGCACAGAGCGCACGCCCAGGCCCCGGCGTACGGTCGAGTGCATGGCAGCAGCACCCGAGGTCCGCAACGACACCGACAAGCAGCAGTACTCCCTGATCGAGGACGACGAGGTCATCGGCCTCGCCGCGTACGAGATCGACGGCGACGAGATCCGCTTCGTGCACACCGAGGTCGATCCCGAGCACCGCGGTGGTGGGCACGCGTCGATCCTGGTGCAGCACGCCCTCGACGACGTGCGTGCGAGTTCGTCACGCCGGGTCGTCGCGCAGTGCAGCTACGTGCACGCGTGGATCGAGCGGCACCCGGACTACCAGGAGCTCACGACGCGCTGAAGCGAGCGACGCACACACGAGCGCGGCGCCCGTCAGCTCAGTACGACCGGTCGTGCGTCCCCGCGCGGGCCTCGTGCCGCCCGGCGCTCCGCACCGCCGGCACCCGGATGAGCACGCTGCCGCTGAGCAGATCGTGGTCGTGGTCCGCCGGAGACGGGGCCTGTTTCGGCAGGCGCGCCTGCCGTTCGTACTCGGCTTGCGTCTCGTGCCGGGTCGGTGCGAACACCTCGTCCAGCATCCCGCCCATGCCTCCGGATCCGCCGCTGCGCTGGGACTTGTTCGACAGGTCGATCCACCCCATGCGATCGGCGATCCACACCACGACGGCCACGGCGGCCACCGCCCCCAGGAAGATCAACCAGTTCACGGCAGCGACGCTACGTGGGCTGCGCGGCGAGCGGATCAGCCGCGCGGGGGATTCTCATCATCCACACGTCTGGTTCATGAGGTCGAGGCGCACACTCGAAGCAGCGGCGGCCGGGACGTCCCCCCTCAGCTCCGGCCGTCGCGCCAACCGTCGATCAGAACGGGGCTCACGGCACCCGCTCGAGCCACTCCTTCGTCGCGAACTTCGTCCGCACCAGCTCCTGCGCCCGCTCGCGCTCGGCCTCGGTCACGTGCCCCTCGGTCGCCCCGTACAGGCGGGTGAAGGTGCCGATCAGCCGCTCGATGATCTCGGCGCGGGACAGCCCGGTCTGCGAGCGGAGCGGGTCGACTCGCTTCGCGGCGCTGGTGGTGCCCTTGTCGCTCATCTTCTCGCGCCCGATGCGCAGCACCTGGACCATCTTCTCGCCGTCCATGTCGTAGCTCATGGTGGCGTGGTGCAGCAGCGACCCGGTGCCGAGGCGCTTCTGGGCGGCCCCGCCGATCTTGCCCTTGGTCGAGGTGATGTCGTTGAGGGGCTGGTAGTAGGCCTCGATGCCGAGCGACTTGAGCGCCTCGATCACCCATTCGTCGAGGAACGCGTACGAGTCGGCGAACGTCATGCCCTGCACCAGGTCGGACGGCACGTAGAGCGAGTAGGAGATGACGGCGCCGGCGTCCATGAACATCGCACCGCCGCCGGAGATGCGTCGGACAACCTGCACGCCGTACTTCTCGGCGCCGGCGGGATCGACCTCGTTCTTGAGCGACTGGAACGAGCCGATCACGACGGCCGGCTGGTCCCACTCCCAGATGCGCAGCGTGGGCCCACGACGGCCGGCACCGACCTCTTCGGTCAGCACCTGGTCGAGCGCGAGGTGCTCGTTCGGGCTGATCGGCCCCTCGTGCACGATCTGCCAGTCGTGGTCGCGCCACGTCGAGGCCCGCGACAGCGCGCGGCGCACCGCGACGCCGACGGACTCGGGCGTGAAGCCGAGCAGCACCGCATCGGTCGGCAGGGCCGCCCGCACGGCCGCGGCGATGCCCGCGGCGTCGGTGGTGACGGGGAGCCCGTTCACGGCCGCGTCGATGAGCGGCAGCGCGTCGTCGGGTTCCAGGAAGAAGTCACCCGCCAGGCGGAACTGCTGGATCGTGCCGTCGACGACCTCGAGGTCGACGACGACCAGCTTGCCTCCGGGGACCTTGTACTCACCGTGCATGCCGCAACCCTATTCCGGACGGCCGACGGCCCGGCAGTGAGCCGGCCCGGTGACGGCCTGGAGGTGCGTGGCGGCGCCGCCACGGGCCTCCAGTCCGTCGCCGGTCGCGTCGCAGGACGCGGCGAGCGCCGTCAGCGCGCGGTCACCCGGTCGAGCCACGCGACCAGGTCGCCGATGACCTCGGCGCGGTTCGTCTCGTTGTAGACCTCGTGCCGCGCGCCCTCGTACACCTGCACGGTCACGTCGGACAGCCGGCCGCGTCGGCGGTAGGCCTGCGCCAGACGCTCGATCGAGCGCGGACCCCCGAGGGTGTCGTCGGAGCCGACCTGCAGCAGCATCGGGAGGTCGTGCGGGATCCCCCGCCGCGGTACACCGAGCAGCCGGAGGGTGTCGGCGAGCCCGAACAGCCCGATGACGTCGGCCTCGACCGCCAGGGGGTCGACCACCATCGCGTCGATGATCGTCCGGTCGCGGGTGAGCCACTCGTACTTGGTGGGCCCCGACCCCGCGTGCCGGGCGTTGAGGTCGCCGCTGTTCATCCAGCCGGGCAGCCGGTAGGCGCTCGCGGACAGGACGACGCCGTCGTAGCGGTCCGACGAGGTGTTCACGATCCGCTGCGCCATGAGCGACCCCCACGAGTGCCCGAGCAGCACGAGCGGCAGCCCGGGTTCGTCGGCCCGCGCGACCGCGCTCATCTGCTCCACCGCGGCGATCGCCGCGCGCAGGCCGCCGGGACCGAGCCGACCGAGCTTGGCGTGGTCGCCGTCCCACTGGGTCAGGCCGGTGCGTCCGTGCCCGCGGTGGTCGTTGGCGTGCACGGTGTAGCCGGCGCGCACCAGGTCCTGCGCGAGCGGTTCGTACCGGAGCCCGTGCTCCCCGACCCCGTGCGCGATCTGCACGACACCCTTCGGCCGCGCCGCACGCCAGGTCGAGTAGACGATCTCGACGCCGTGGGCGTCGGTGAACGAGGCGTCGCCGCGAGCGGCGGAGAAAGTCGGCACACCCGCATCCTTCCAGACACTGCCATCCTCGCAGACGCGCTCCATCACGGACCTGTTCACCCGGCGTTCACGCAGGGGGTTCCGGGCGGGCCTACCGTCCTGCGCATGGACGTCATCGTCATCGTCACGCTGGTGATCGTCGTGGCCCTCGTGTTCGACTTCACGAACGGCTTCCACGACACCGCGAACGCCATGGCCACGTCGGTCGCCACGGGAGCGCTCAAGCCCCGGACCGCCGTGCTCATCTCCGCCGTGCTCAACGTGGTCGGCGCGTTCCTGTCCACCGAGGTCGCCAAGACCGTCTCGCAGGGCATCATCCGCGAGGGGCAGGACGGCATCCACATCTCGCCCACGATGATCTTCGCGGGGCTCGTCGGCGCGGTGCTCTGGAACCTGGCGACCTGGTACCTCGGGCTGCCGTCCTCGTCCACCCATGCGCTGTTCGGCGGGCTCATCGGCGCCTCGATCATCGGCGCGGGGCTGAACTCGATCAGCTGGGCGACGGTGGTGTCGAAGGTCGTGCTGCCGGCGCTGCTCTCCCCGGTCATCGCCGGGGTGATCGCCCTGGTCGCGACGTACCTGGCGTACGTGCTCACGAAGAACGCGACGACGCACGGTGCCGCGACCGGGTTCCGACACGGGCAGACGATCTCGGCGTCGCTGGTGTCGCTCGCGCACGGCACGAACGACGCGCAGAAGACGATGGGCGTCATCACGCTGACCCTCATCGCCGCGAACTACCAGGCCGCCGGCACCGGTCCCGCGCTCTGGGTGATCCTGGCCTGCGGGCTCGCGATCGGCCTCGGCACGTACATGGGCGGCTGGCGGATCATGCAGACCGTCGGCAAGAAGATCTCCGACGTGCAGTCGCCGCAGGGCTTCGCCGCCGAGACGAGCTCCGCCGCGACGATCCTCATCTCGTCGCACCTGGGCTTCGCGCTCTCGACGACCCACGTGACGAGCGGCGCGGTCGTCGGCTCGGGCCTCGGCAAGAAGCTCGCCGACGTGCACTGGTCGGTCGTCGGCCGCATCGTCATCGCATGGGTCATCACGTTGCCGGCCGCTGCGGTGGTCGGGGCGCTCGCGACCTGGCTCGCGTCGACCTCGGCCTTCGGGCTGGTGCTCGTCGCGGTCCTCGCCCTGGCCGGCGGGCTCACCTTCTACGTGCTGGCGAAGCGCAAGCCGATCTCGCACGAGGACATCACGACCGAGTCCGGGCCGGCCGAGCAGGCCGAGCCGCAGCCGACCGGCGCAGCGAACTGAGGGGAACGACGATGGACATCGACTTCACCGCGATCGGCACGGTCGCCGGCGTCGGCTTCGTGGCCGCCGTGGGTCTGGTGCTCGTGTACACGCTCGGCCTGCGGCTGCTCGGCACGGGGCAGCCGGACGACGCGGGCGGCGAGCGCACGCAGTACTCCGACGAGACCCCGCGCTCCGGGCACACCCCGCCGGCGGCACTGGCGGGAGCCGTGGCGTGCTTCGCGCTGTGCATCGCCGCGGTTCTGGCGGGCATCTGGCTCACGATCCCCCAGTTCCACTGAGGACGTTCCTTCCCAGAACACCCGCGATGGCTGGTGGAACCGGGCGTACCTGGACAGAACTTCCGACCAGGTACGCCCGATCCGACCAGGTACGCCCGGAACCGCCCCGCACCCCACCCGCCTGGGATGATCGACGGGTGACCACCCACCACCACCTCGACGCCACGGTCGACTCCGCCGTCGACGTCTTCACCGCCGAACGCCAGCCGGTCCTGACCGTGGAACCGGGCGACACGGTGACCGTCCGCACCCTGAGCGCCGCGGGCTACACGGAACGCCAGCCGGGCCCGGGCGTCGACGCCCCGACCCTGATCGACCCGCGCCGGGGCCACTGCCTGGTCGGGCCGATCGCCGTCGCGGGAGCACGTCCGGGGATGGTCCTGGCGGTGCACTTCGACGACCTCGTGCCCGACGACTGGGGCTACACGGCCTCGGGCGGGGTCGACTCCCCGGTGAACCGCGCACTCGGCCTGACCGATCCGGCATCGCGCGGCCCGCTCCTCTGGGACGTCGACGTGTCCGCCGGAGTCGCCGTGAACCAGCTCGGCCTCGGGGTGCGGACGGCACCGTTCCTCGGCGTCGTCGGCGTCCCACCCGAGCCCACCGGGGAGCACTCCACGATCCCACCCCGCACGGTCGGCGGCGGCAACGTCGACTGCCGCGAGCTCGTCGCCGGCTCCACCCTGTACCTGCCGGTGACAGTGCCGGACGCCCTGCTCCACGTCGGCGACGGGCACGCGGCCCAGGGCGACGGCGAGGTCTCCGGCACGGCGGTCGAGTGTGGCATGGCCACGACGATGACCCTGACGCTCCTCGATGCGGCTCCGGTCGAGGGTGTGCACGCCGACACCCCCGCCGGACGCATCACCTTCGGCTTCGACGCCGATCTCAACGTGGCGACGGCCACGGCGCTCGACCGGATGGTCGACTGGATCGCCGGGCTGCACGGGATCGGCCGCGCCGAGGCCCTCGCGATGGCGAGCGTGGTGGTGAGCATGCGCATCACGCAGGTCGCGAACCGCACGTGGGGCGTGCACGCCCTGCTCCCGCACGACGCGATCCTGACGGACGCGCGGCGCTGAAGGCCGGGAGGCCCGCCCAGCGCGAGCCGACCGGCGAACGCTGGGCGGGCCTCCCGTCCGACGTTCCTTCCCATCGCACCCGCGCTGGAAAGCGGAAACGGGCGTACCTGGTCGGAAGAACCGACCAGGTACGCCCGTTTCGACCAGGTACGCCCGGAACGACCAGGTGCACCGGACCCGTCAGTGCGCGGAGTAGCCGCCGTCCACCAGGTGGTAGCTGCCAGTGATGAACGAGGCCTTGTCGCTCAGCAGGAACAGCACGAGCGCGGCGACCTCGGCGTCGGTGCCGAGCCGCTTCGAGGCGTGCTCGTCCTCGAGCGCCGCGATGGCCTCGGGCGAGAGCGACTTCCGGAGCAGCGGGGTGTCGATGAACCCGGGGCCCACGGCGTTCGTGCGGACGCCCTGCGACGAGTACTCGAGCGCGGCGACCTTGGTCAGTCCGGCGAGCGCGTGCTTCGAGGCGACGTAGGCCGCGTTCTGCGCCATGCCGACCGTGCCGAGCACCGACGCCATGTTCACGATCGCACCACCACCGGCGGCCACCATCGCGGGGATCTCGTAGCGCAGCCCGTAGAAGACGCCGTCCAGGTCGACTGCACGGACGCGGTCCCAGGCGGCGATGTCGTACTCGCCGATCGGCTGCGGTGCTGCGCCGATGCCGGCGTTGTTCACGGCCAGGTGCAGCGCGCCGAACGTGTCGACCGCGAACTGCACCATGCGCTCGTTGTCCGCGGCGACCGCGGAGTTGGCCTCGAACGCGCGGGCGGTGCCACCGGCCTCCACGATCGACGCGGCGACGCGCTCGGCGCCCGCCAGGTTGATGTCGGCGACGACCACCGTGGCGCCCGCCGCGGCGAGCTCCTTCGCGACCGACTCACCGATGCCGCTGCCACCACCGGTGACGACGGCGACCTTGCCCTCGAACTCGGACATGTTCTCCTTCTCTCTCGGCAACACGTGTTGTCTACAACCACGGTACACCCGAATTGAAGTTCGTTCGCTGAACTAATGAGATAGGCTAACGACCGATGACCGACGCCACCGACCTCCGCATCGCGGTGAACCGGCTGTCCCGCACCCTCCGTGCCCAGAAGGCCGACTCGAGCGTCACGGACGCGCAGTTCTCCGCCCTCGCCCGACTGCACCGCGACGGCGCCATGACCCTGGCCGACCTGAGCCGACAGGACGGCGTCACCCCGCCCTCGATGACGAAGACCATCGCGGTGCTGGTCGAGCGGGGCCTGGTGTCCAAGTGCGGGCACGGCGACGACCGCCGCAAGGTGCTGCTCGGCGCGACGCCCGCCGGAGCCGCCTTCGTCGAGGAGACCCGACGCCGCCGCGACGGCTGGCTCTCCCCGCGGCTCGCAGCACTCACCGCCGACGAGCGGGGCACCCTCGCCGACGCCACCGAGATCATGAGGAGGCTGGCCCAGCAGTGACCGCCATGTTCCGCTCCCTCGCCGGACGCAACTACCGCATCTGGTTCGCCGGGGCCCTGGTGTCGAACGTCGGCACCTGGATGCAGCGCACCGCCCAAGACTGGATCGTGCTGACCCAGCTCTCCGACAACAACGCCGTCGCGGTCGGCATCACGATGGCCCTGCAGTTCGGCCCCCAGCTGCTGCTCCTGCCACTCACCGGGCTCGCCGCCGACCGGTTCGACCGCCGGAAGATGCTCATGCTCACCCAGGGCCTGATGGGGCTGCTCGGGCTGGGACTCGGCGTCATGGTCCTCACGCACACCGCCACCCTGCTCGCGCTGTACGGCTTCGCCCTGGCACTCGGCATCGTCGCCGCGTTCGACGCCCCGATCCGGCAGGCCTTCGTCTCCGACGTCGTGCAGGGCGAGGACGTCTCGAACGCCGTCGCCCTGAACTCCGCGTCGTTCAACGCCGCACGCCTGATCGGCCCCGCGGTCGCCGGTGTGCTCATCGCGGCGATCGGCTCCGGATGGGTGTTCGTCATCAACGCCGGGTCGTTCCTGGCCGTCCTGCTCGCACTCCGGTTCGTCGACCCCGCCCAGCTCGCCGAACGGGTCCGGGCGGGCCGCGGCAAGGGGCAGATCGTCGCCGGCTTCCGGTACGTCCGCACCCGGCCGGACATCGTCGTCGTGCTCTGCATGATCTTCGTCGTCGGCACGTTCGGCGTGAACTTCCCGATCTTCACCTCGACGATGGCGCGGGTCGAGTTCCACCAGGGCGCCGGCGAGTTCGGGCTGCTCAACTCGGTGATGGCGGTCGGCTCGGTGCTCGGTGCGCTGCTGTCCGCCCGACGGGACAAGCCGCGGATGCGCACCCTCGTGCTCGCCGCCGGCGGGTTCGGGCTCGCGTGCACCGCCGCCGCCCTCGCCCCGACGTACTGGACCTTCGCGATCGTGCTGGTGTTCGTCGGACTCGCGTCCCTGACCTTCATGACCACCGCGAACGCCCTGGTGCAGACCACGACGAAGCCCGCGATGCGCGGCCGCGTGATGGCGCTCTACATGGCGATCTTCGCGGGCGGCACCCCCATCGGCGCCCCGCTCGTCGGTGCCGTCGCCGACGCCTTCGGCCCACGCTGGGCGATCGTCGTCGGCGCGGCCTCGGGCTTCGTGGCGCTCGGGATCGCGCTCGTCTGGCTCGTCCGGTACCAGCGGGTCCGGCTGCGCTACGACGCCGACTCGCGGCTGCACCTGGCGATCACGCACGCCGTGCCGGTGGTCGGCTCGCGCGCGGCGCTCCGCCGCGAGCTGGAACGCGACGAGACGCTCGCCGACCGCTCCAGCGCCGTCTGACGGACCGGCGGGTCGCCCTGCCCGTCGGCCGACGGCCCGTGACGCACCGACCGTCGGACGGGAGGCCCGCACCGGCGCCGCCACGGGCCTCCCGTCCGGCGCCACCCGGGCCCACGGCGGCAGTCACGACGCGCGCACCGGCCCGGTCCCGCCACACCCGCGCCGACCCGGCACCGGACACGCGCGCCGGGCGGGCTCAGAGCACGGGCGCGGACGACGCGAAGACGCGCTCGTCGAGGGCCGCGGCGACGCGGTCGGCAGCCACCGCCAGCCGTTGCCCGACGTCACCCGCCACCGCGAGCGCCGACTCCTCCGGGATGCCGTCGAGCAGGACGCGGACCTCGTCGAACCCGGCGACCTCGTCCGCGACGCAGGACGGGGCGACGTCGGCCAGGCACTCGGCCGCTCGGTGCACGGTGAAGCGCAACGACCGCGGGCTGTGCGCGTCGAGGAGCAGGAAGGCGGCGGCGTCGGACGGCACCGGGGCGTGGTCACGGCCGCGCAGGAAGGCCTCGCCCGCGCCGCACGCCCGGAGCGCCGCCGTCCACGAGGTGACCGCGTCCGGCTCGAGCAGCCGCGACGCCAGCAGCCGTGCGGTGGAGGCGCAGCGGGTGAGCGAGCGCCCGAGGGTGAAGAACTCCCACACCTCGTCACGGCTGGCATCCCCCTCGACCACCCCGATGGCGAGGGCACTGCGCTCCCGCACCCAGCCGAGGAACTCGTGCGCCCGGTCGGGGGCGATCTTCCGGGGCATCCGCGACCGCGTGACGTCGAGGCAGTCCCAGAGCTCGCTCGAGACGACCTCGCGGGCGCGGCGTGCGTGGTCGCGGGCGACGGCGACCGCGGCGGCGATGGACGCGGGTTCGTGCCGGTCGAGTGCGAGGGCGTCGACGGTGGCGGCACGGTCCGGGTCGTTCGCGGGGCCGGTGGTCCCGATGACGCTGCGGAGCTCGGTGGACACGAGCCGGTCGTCGTCGAGGGTGCCCGGTTCGCGACGCGCGACGTAGACGTCGAGCAAGCGTGCGACGACGTCGGTGCGCTCCACCGCGCTCCCCACGTGGAAGACGTTCCCCGCGAGGCGGCTCAGCACGGCTGCTCCTGCATGTCCAGAACCTAACGAGCCGGCGTTGCCGGGGTGTTACAGAACCGCGTCACGGGTGTTGCAGGTGTCCCGTCTCCGCGCTCGCTAGACAATCTAACTAGAGCGTCTAGCATTGGGGCATGACGTCCGAGGTGATGACCAGCACCGCGGGGTACTGGTACGAGGACTCCGCGGTCTCCGCCGTGGACGTCCTCAACGCCCTGCGGCGGTACCGGACGGCCGAGAGCGCTGCGCAGCGCCGAGCGCGCGAGGCACTGGGGATCGGCGAGAACGCCCTGCTGGCGATCCGGTTCCTGATCGACGCCGAGCACGACGGCCGCACCGTCAACGCGAAGGACCTCGCCGAGCGGCTCGAGATCACCGCGGCGTCGACGTCGGCGCTCGTCGACCGGCTCGTCCGCAGCGGACACGTCGAACGGCACGCCGACCCGAACGACCGCCGTGGCGTGATCCTCACCGCCACCGGCACCTCGATGCGGCACGCGCTCCGGGTCATCGAGGAGCTCGACGCCCGCGCGCTCGAGGTCACCGAGCACCTGCCGAGCAACGAGATGGCCGTCGTCGTGGACTTCCTGGACGAGATGGTCCGCGTCGTGGACGAGCTCGACGCCGGGTCGGACCACCTCCGTCGCGCGTAGCCTGGACCGCATGGACCCTCGCGGCGAACACCACCCCGAGGACGACATGCCGTTCGCCGAGCTCGACTCGCGGGCTCGCGCCGACGCCGCGCTCCGACGGATCCAGGCCGGGTCAGATCCGGCTCGTGAGGCGTTCGACCTCGCCAACACCATGAACGACGAGGCCGTGGGGCGGCTCACGAAGCGCCTGCGGCGGCTGTTCCGTCGGGGCTGATCGGTCGGCGGATCCGCGCGTGTGCGCGTGCGTGTGCCCGTGCGTCAGAACGCGGTGCCGACCGCGGCGATGTCGTCGCCCCCGTGGCCGGCTGCGCTGGCATCGGCGTAGATACGCCCGAGCGCCTCGAGCAGCGTGGTGGACACCCCGGCGGTCCGGGCGGCCTCGGTGATGAGTCCGATGTCCTTCCGCAGCCCGTCGAGTGCGAACTGGGCGGGGAACTCGTGGGCGATCATCGCGGCACCCTTCGTGTGGGCGTAGGCGGAGTCACTCGCGCTGCCCTCGATGGCCTGCAGGAACAGCGCGGGGTCGAGCCCGAGCGCCGCCGCGAGGGCCAGGGACTGCCCGGTCGCCGCGGTGATCGAGGCGATCCAGGCGTTCGCGGCGAGCTTGAGCGCGGTGCCGTCGCCGACGTGGTCGCCGGCGCGGACGGTCTTCGCGCCGATCGCGTCGAGCACGGGGTCGACACGGTCGAGCAGGTCCGCCGGTCCGGCCGCGAGCATCGTGAGCTTGCCCTGTTCGGCGGGGGCCTTCGTGCCGAGCATCATCGCCTCGACGAGGGTGATGCCGTACTTCTCGGCCAGCTGCACGATCGTCGCGGTGCCGTCGACACCGATCGTCGAGGCCTGCACCCACACGGCGTCGGTCGGGGCGTCGCCGGCAGCCTGCTCGAGGACGTCGACGACCACATCGGTGTCGAACAGGGTGAGCAGGACGACCTCGGCGTGCTCGACGGCAGTGCCCGGGTCGCTCGCCACCGTCGCGCCGCGGTCACTCAGGGGCGAGGCCTTGTCAGCACTGCGGTTCCAGACCGTCACCCCGTGGCCGTCGCGGAGCAGTGATCCCGCCACGCCAGCACCCATCGCACCCGTCCCCAACACCGTCACTCGCACGTGCGTCTCCGTCCTGGCGCGACACCGTGCCGCGACCGCTCCAACGCTACGCCCGACGCCGTCAGAGGAGCCCGCGAGCCTGCAGCCAGGCGGCCGGGTCGATCGGGGTGCCGGCCACGATGACCTCGAAGTGCAGGTGGGCGCCGGTCGAGACGCCCGTGTTGCCGACGGCCCCGAGGCGCTCCCCCGCGCCGAGGACCTGGCCGGGGCGGACGTCGATCGCCGACAGGTGCCCGTACCGGGTCGCGGTGCCGTCGGCGTGCTGCAGGAGGACCTGGTTGCCGTAGCCACCGAGCACACCCGCCGAGACGACCCGACCGGGCAGCGCGGCGACGACCGGGGTCCCGATGGCTGCGGCGAAGTCGACCCCCTGGTGGTTCGAGGAGCAGGCCGCGCAGCCGACGACCCAGCGGGAGCCGAAGCCACCGGCGTCCGGGATCGCACCGGCCGTGGGGCGGGCGGCGCCACCGGTCGGGCCCGAGCCACCGGGCACCCGGAGCGCTGCGGCAGCACGGCCGACCGAGAAGTCGTCGCGGCCGGCCGTCGGCCCGGTCGAACTGTCGGCGACGAAGTGCTGCATGCCGGCCGGTGCCGACGTGGGTTCCGGAGTGGTCGGAGCGGCGACGGCGGTCTGCGGGGAGCCGACCGCGACGAACAGGCACGTGACGGCGGTCACCGCCGCGGCGGGAAGGGTCCGCCGGGCGGGGATCCGGAAGGACGCGGGGCGGCGGCGCGTGGGAGTGGCCGGCTGCGTGGAGGCAGCCGGCTGCGTGGGAGCGGCCGACCGCGTGGACCGGCTGGGCTGTGGAGGCCGGGTGCGTCGTGTGGGCTGGGTGGAAGCCGGG
>NZ_QKTB01000004.1:0-181539 GCF_003234405.1 Curtobacterium sp. MCLR17_045 | reverse complement strand
ATCTCGCACGGTGAACCTCGGGTACCTGGTCGTTCCGGGCGTACCTGATCGGAAGATCGCAGCAGGTACGCCCGGAACGACCAGGTACCCGAGGTTCACCGTGCGAGATCGGGCGTACCGGCGAGATCGGGCGTACCTGGGGGATCGGGCGTACCTGGCGAGATCGGGCATACCTGGTCGGAGCAACACACCAGGTACGCCCGGAACAACCAGGTACTCGAGCTTCACCGTGCGGGATCGGGCGTGCCGTGCGGGATCAGGCATACCTGGCGAGATCGGGCGTACCTATCGAGATCGGGCGTACCTGGCGAGACCGGGCATACCTGGTCGTAAGAACACACCAGGTACGCCCGGAACGACCAGGTACACGAAGTCCACCGTGCAGGATCGGGCGTACCCGGTCGGAACGTGCAGCGCTCGAACGGGCCGCAGCGGCAGACGTCAGCCCGCGGCGAGGGCCGCGGCCGCGAAGTCGCGCACGGCGTCACGGGCCGCGGGCGGGTCCAGCACCACGGCACGACCGGGCAACCCGGCAACGAGCCGGACCACGCCGTCGAACCCGTGCGACGCCGCGAGCCGGATGCGCACACGACCGTCGGAGTCGGGCGCGTCGGCCGTGTCGGACAGGAAGTCGGCGACCAGGGGCAGCGACGTCGAGTCGAGTTCCACCGTGACGATGACGTCGTCGGCGGCCTGCTGGAACAGCGTGTCCGGGATGACGACCTGGTCGATGGTCTTCTCGGCCGCGCGGTCGTCGACCCGGGCCTCGGACATGCGATCGAGCCGGAACGTCCGGAGCGCCTGCCGATCGAGGTCCCACGCGCGCAGGTACCAGTCGGTGTCGATGGACTCGACCCGGAGCGGGTCGACCCGTCGGGTGCCGCCTTGGGTGCGCGGTCCGGCGTACTCGAAAACCAGGCCGCGGCCGTCGGACATCGCCCGCCGGATGGTGGCGAGGGCGACGTCGTGCAGGTCCTGCCCGACGGCGACGGTCGACGCCGCTCCCCCGGCTCCGCGGGAGAGCTTGGCCATCAGCGCGCGGATGGCGTCACGGTCGGCGGCCTCGGGCAGCGCGGACAGGTACTGCAGACCGGCGATGAGCGCCGACGCCTCACGAGCCGACAGCCGCGGTGAGTCGTCGATCGCCACGAGGTTGGTCAGCACGATCATGTCGTTCTGGTCGAAGTCGTCCCAGGCGATGTCGAACAGGTCGCCGTGCTGGTACTGCATCGTCTCGCCGGGAACCCCGGACACCGCGATGAGTTCGACGGCACGCCGGATGCGGGCCTCGGGCACACCGAAGTGCCGAGCCGCCTCGGCCACCGAGACCCGCTCGCGGTCGATCAGGTACGGCACCAGGGCGAGCAGGAACGCGAGCTTGTCCTGCGCCTGCAGGGGTTGGGCGTCAGCCACGAACGGGGTCCTCTCCGGGGGCTGCTGCAGGGTCGTCGTCGGTGTGGTCGCGCACGAGTGCACGGAGGCGCTCCTCGACCCGTGCCCGCAGGTCGTCGGGCTCGAGCACCCGGACCTCGGGCCCGAAGGCGGCGAGTTCCTCGGCGAGGATCTGCGGGTCGACGTGGTGCAGCACGAGCGCGCCGTCGGCGTCGGTCTCGGTGTCGCGGCGACGGGTCAGTCGGCGTTCGGCGTCGGAACCCGGCGTCACGGCGATGCGCGCAGTGCGCTCGGCCCAGATCCGCTCGAGCTCGGCGAGGGTGCGCTCCCCCGCGCCGACGGGAGCGGTGTGCTGCCCGACCTCGTACTGGGTGACGGGTCCGACGATGCGGGCCAGCAGGTAGTTCTTGTCCGAGTCCGTCGCGAACTCGTGGGCGGCGAGCATCCACCGGCCGCCGTGCTGCACCAGGGCGAGTGGAGCCACTTCGCGCCGACGGGCGTCGTGCTGCCCCGGGGTGATGTAGTCGAAGCGAACTGCGGCGCCGCGATCGAGCGCGGAACGGAGCGGCTCGAAGGACGCATCCCGAGCCCGGAGCCGCGGGGCGTACGCATCGACCCCGAGCTGCAGGGCACCGTCGTCGTCCTCGGCGCCGGCCGAGCGGACCTTCAGCAGGCCACGGCGGGAGTCGGCGGACAGTGCGCCTTCGCGCCAGGCCATCGCGGCCAGGGACAGCAGCGCGGATTCGTCCGGGGTGAAGCGGACGTCGACGGGCAGGTCGTACTCACCCTTCGGGATCCGGTACCGGAGCGTCTGGTTGTTGCCCGCGGCACCCGGGGTCTCGATGGTCTCGAGGGGGATGCCGAGCTCGCGGACGTCGTCCTTGTCGCGTTCGAACTGGCGCTCGAGCGAGGCGTTGTCGCCACCGGTCGAGAACCGCTGCCGGTACCCCTGCACGTTGGCCAGGATCTCGGCCTTGGTCAGCCCGGACTCCGTCGAGAGCAGCGCGAGCACGAGGCTGAACAGCCGCTCCTCGGCGGGCACACGGGGCACACGGGTCGCTGGCACGAGCCGATCCTACGGCAGCGCGGGTGCACCGGAGTGCACCCGCGCCGCGGTCCGTGGACGGTCGGACCGGGTCAGTTCGAGATCGCCCCGAGGACGTCGATCACGTACGCGTACGCGGTCCCCTGCTGGTTGACGATGGCCAGGACCTGGTCGCCGACGTGGTGCCCGACGATGGCGGTCCGGACACCCTCGTCGACCTGGCCCTTGGTGAGCGGGATGGCCTGCGCGCCCGATCCGTCGGTCCAGCTGGAGCCGGCGACGGACGGGTCGGCACCCCAGGTGACGGCGGTGTACTTGATGACCGCAGTGTCCTTCGCGGTGAGTTCGCGACCGTCGCCCTTGCGGAGCAGGTGCGTCTCGTTCGACTTCGGCGCGCTCCACGACGGGATCGTGATGCCGGGAGCGCCGGAGGGTGCGAGCACCACGGCCGGCATCTTGTCGCCGGCGAGCTGCGGGGTGCCGGTGGCACGGGCGTCGAACGCGCGCTTGACGTCGATGACGGCGATGACGGCGTCCTCGGTCTTCTTCGACGACGAGCTGCCAGCGGTGCCGCCGGTGCTGCTCAGGGCGCTCTTCGGCAGGGCCACCGCCAGGCGGTCGCCGACGCGGGCGCACTGCAGCGAGGCGCCGAGGGCCCCGTAGTTGCTCGCACCGGCGGTGATCGGTGCCGTCTGGCCCGAGTAGCCGCTCGTCTGGGCGACCTGCCCCGTGGAGCCGTCGACCAGGGTGTACTCGACCAGGACGGGGGTGCCGTCGTCGATCGTGCGACCGGAACCCTGCTGCAGCACGGACACCTGGGTGCCCTTGGTGGTCAGGCCCTTCGGCACGTTGACCTTCGGCTCCGAGCCGAACTTGCCGGTGGCGGTCACCGCTTCGGACGCGGCGCCGGGAGCGGCACAGCTCGAGGGCGTGGTGCCGGCACCGTTCGAGGCGCAGGCGGTGAGGGACACCGCGAGACCGATGGTGACCAGGAGTGCGGGGATGGTGCGCACGGACCCTCTTTCCGTTCGATGCAGGACGGGCACGCCGTCAGCCTACCGTTCGTCCTCGACGGCCCCGGACGGAGCCGCAGCGGCATCCGACGGAGCCGCAGTGGCATCCGACGAAGCCACAGCGCCCTCGGACGGCGCCGCAGCACCCTCCGCCGCCGACGACGCCTCGGCCGCGGCGACCTTGCGCGCCTGCGCCGCCGACTGCCGGGCCACCTTGCGGAGCTTCTTGTCGCTCGTCGCCCGCTCGCCCACGGCACCGGGGGTCCAGGCCTCGATGTCCTCGTCCGAGAACTCCGCCTTGCCCGCGCGGCGCTTCAGGTTCGGCAGCACGGTGCCGTCGGCCAGGCGTCGTGCCGTGATGAGGAATCCGGTGTGCCCGACCATGCGGTGGTCCGGGCGGACGGCGAGGCCCTCGACGTGCCAGGTGCGCACCAGGGTCTCGCTCGGCATCGGGTCGGTGAAGCGCCCGGTGTCGCGCAGGGCCTCGGCCGTGCGGGACAGCTGCGTGACGGTCGCGACGTAGCAGACGATGAGTCCGCCGGGCACGAGGGCGTCGGCCGCGGCGTCCACGCACTCCCACGGCGCGAGCATGTCGAGTACGACTCGGTCGATGCTCTGCGGCTCGGTTGCGTCGGGCAGCGACTCGACCAGGTCACCGACGGTGACGGACCAGTTGTCCGGGACTGCGCCGAGGAAGGTGCCGACGTTGCCCTTCGCGATCGCCGCGAACTCCTCGCGGCGCTCGAACGACTGCAGCTGCCCGGTCGGGCCGATCGCGCGGAGCAGGAACAGCGACAGCGCCCCCGAGCCGACGCCGGCCTCGACCACGCGGGCCCCGGGGAAGACGTCCGCGAAGGCCACGATCTGCGCCGCGTCCTTCGGGTAGACGATCGCGGCGCCACGCGGCATCGACATCACGTAGTCGTTGAGCAGCGGACGGAGCGCGAGGTACTCGTCACCGGTGCTCGCCCGGATGACGGAGCCGTCGGGCTGGCCGATGACGTCGTCGTGCCGGAGCACCCCGCGGTGCGTGTGGTACTCACCCGCGGTCTCGAGCGACAGCGTCGTGAGCTTGCCCTTCGGACCGGTCAGCTGCACGCGGTCGCCGGCCCGGAACGGGCCGCGCGGCGGCGTGTGCGGTGCGCCGCCCGCGGTGTGCGGGAGGGCTGCGGTCGGATCCGCGGTCGGACTGGAGGCGCTGCTCGCGTCCGCCTCGTCGCGTGCGTCGTCGGTGTGGCTCATCGGGTGACCCCTTCGGTGTCCGCAGCGTGCGCCGGTTCCGGCACCGCGCCTCCAGAGTGGGCAGCCCGTGCGGCCAGTGCCGGCGTCGTCAACTCGACCAGACGGTCGACGTCGACGCCAGCCAGGGTGGTCAGGTGCACGTCGCCGCCGGCGATCTCGGACAGCGGGACGATGTGCTCGACGGCGACCGTGACGGCGCCGGAGGCGACGGCCGACGCGACGCCGGTGGCGGAGTCCTCGACGGCGACGCACGCGGTGGGCTCGACGCCGAGCTGCGCGGCGGCGGACAGGTACGCGTCCGGGAACGGCTTCGGACGGTCGACGTCGTCGCCGGCGACGACGACGCGGAAGCCACGCTCGCCCAGGGCCTCGGCGGCGACGAGCGCCATCTTGCGACGGGACATCGTGACCAGGGCGGTCGGGATGCCGCGGGCGTGCAGCTCCTCGACGAGCTCACGGGCACCCGGCCTCCAGGGCAGTTCACCGGCGCGCAGGTGCTCCATGACGTAGTCGGTCATCCACTGGATGATCTCCTCGACCTCCATGTCGACGCCCTTGGCGCGCAGGAGCTCACCGGAGCGCTCGAGGCCGGATCCGACCAGGGACAGGCCGTCCTCGTGGGTCCACTCGGCGCCGTAGCGGTTCGTCAGGTCGACCTGGGACCGCTGCCAGATCGGCTCGGTGTCGATGATCGTGCCGTCCATGTCCCACAGCACGGCTGCGGGCGGGACGAGGGCAGGAGGATGCGCGGTCACGGGCGACGAGTCTACCGGGGCCGTTCCGCTGGGCGCGGACGCGCGCGTGCGCCGACACCCCCTGGGCCTACAGTGGATGCCTGAATCGTGTCCGGCCGGGGGCATCGCTCCCGCTCCGCTCCGCTCCACCACCAGGAGGTCCGCTCCGTGCCACAGCACTCCCCCTTCAGCGACGGTCGCTTGCTCGTCGTCGCCTTCGAGGGCTGGAACGACGCCGGCGAGGCCGCGAGCGGTCTGGCGCGTCGCATCGTCGAGTCGCTCGGCCTCGACGAGTTGCGTGAGCTCGACGGCGAGCGGTACGTCGACTACCAGTTCAACCGGCCCACCGTCGGCACCGACGACAACGGCGACCGCGGCGTGCAGTGGCCCCGGATCGTGCTGCACGGCCCCGGTGCCGAGGGCCGTCCGGTCATCGGCGCCACCGGCTCCCCCACCGACCGTGACGTCTTCGTCCTCGTCGGCCCGGAACCCTCGCGCACCTGGCGGGGCTTCTGCTCGGAGATCATCGACCTGGCGGACGTCTACTCGATCGACGCAGTCGTCTTCGTCGGTGCGATGCTCGCCGACGTCCCGCACACCCGGCCGATCTCGGTGTTCGTGTCGAGCGAGAACGCCGGGGTCCGCGCCGCCTTCGACGTCGACAAGTCCTCGTACGAGGGCCCGACCGGCATCCTCGGGGTCCTCGCCGACGCGATGGACAAGGCCGGGCTGACCACGCTGTCCCTGTGGGCGTCGGTGCCGCACTACGTGCACAACTCGCCCTCGCCGAAGGCCACGCTCTCGCTGCTCGACAAGATCGAGGAGCTCACGGACGTCACGGTGCCGCGCGGCTCGCTGCTCGACGACGCCACCGAGTGGGAAGAGGGCATCGACGCCCTCGCCGCCGACGACGAGGACATGGCGTCCTACATCGGGCAGCTCGAGCAGGCGCGCGACACGGTCGACTCCCCCGAGGCCTCGGGTGACGCCATCGCGCAGGAGTTCGAGCAGTACCTCCGCCGCCGTGAGCGCAAGGACGGCAAGGACGGCGGCACCGCCGGTGGCGAGGGGCCGTGGCGGCCCCAGCAGTAGCCGTCACCCGCTGACGGACAGGAGGCACGGTGCCGGCTGGCACCGTGCCTCCTGTCCGTCTGGGGCGTGCGGCGAGTGGTCACGAACTGTCGGCTGCGGCCCGCGTCGGCGACAGTTCCTGACCCCTCGGCGGCGCGCACGCGCCGTGTCGCGACCACACGGCGAACGGGAGGCGCGTGTCGGCCTCGCCACGCGCCTCCCGTCCGGCGACCGCGAACCGTCACGACACCCCGCTCACGTCCGGCGAGTGGTCGCAAACTGTCGGCTGCGGCCCGCCCGGGCGACAGTTCCTGACCCCTCGGTGGCACGCACGCGACGTGTCGCGACCACTCACCGCGCGGTCACGACACCCCGCTCACGTCCGGCGAGTGGTCACGAACTGTCGGTTGCGGCCCGCCCGGGCGACAGTTCCTGCCCCCTCGGCAGCGCGCACCCGACGTGTCGCGACCACTCCGCGGACGGGAGGCACGGGGCAGGGCCGCCACGGGCCTCCCGCCCGGCGGCCGCGAACGGTCACGACACCCCGCTCACCTCCGGCGAGCGGTCGCGAACTGTCGGCTGCGGCCCACCTCGGCGACAGTTCCCGACTCCTCGGCGACGCGCACGCGACGTGTCGCGACCACTCGCCGCGCGGTCACGACACCCCGCTCACGTCCGCGAGTGGTCGCAAACTGTCGGCTGCGGCCCGCCCGGGCGACAGTTCCTGACCCCTCGGTGGCTCGCACGCGACGTGTCGCGACCACACGGCGGACGGGAGGCGCGTGTCGGCCTCGCCACGGGCCTCCCGTCCGGCGGCCGCGAACGGTCACGACACCCCGCTCACGTCCGGCGAGTGGTCGCGAACTGTCGGCTGCGGCCCGCCCGGGCGACAGTTCCTGACCCCTCGGCGGGGCGCACGCGACGCGTCGCGCCCGCCGAGGTCAGGCCAGCCGGATGCCGAGCAGCGCGTCGATCAAGTCGATGAGCTCCGGCGTGCACGCCGTGCCACCGGCGATCGCCGTGTCGACCGCGGCGACGGCACCGGGGGTGTCGAGGTCGTCGGAGACCCGCGCGCGGATGCGTGCCGCGACGTCCGCTGCGTCGTCGGCGTGCCCGGCGGAGGCTCCCGAGGCCCAGGCGTCCCAGCCGGCGAGCCGCGTCTGGGCGCTCGTCAGCTCGGTGTCGAACCACTCCCAGTCGTCGGAGTACTTGTGCGACAGCAGTGCGAGCCGGATGGCACGGGGGTCGGCGCCGTCGTCGAGCAGCCCGCGCACGGTGACGAGGTTGCCGAGCGACTTCGAGATCTTCGTGCCCTGGTAAGCGATCATCCCGGTGTGCACGAACGCGTTCGCGAGGGGCTGGTGCGCGAGGGCAGCAGCGTGCCCGGCGCTCATCTCGTGGTGCGGGAAGACGAGGTCGCTCCCGCCGCCCTGCACGCTGATCGGCAGCCCGAGGCGGTCACCGGCGATGACGCTGCACTCGATGTGCCAGCCGGGGCGACCGGGGCCGATCTCGGTGTCCCAGGCCGGCTCGCCGTCACGCGCGGCGCGCCACAGCAGCGGGTCGAGCGGGTCGCGCTTGCCCGGACGATCCGGGTCGCCGCCGCGTTCGGCTGCGAGGGCGAGCATCGTCTCGCGGTCCAGGCCGCTCTCGTCACCGAGGGTCCATGCGTCGGTCGGGCGGTTCACGTCGAAGTACAGGTCGTCGCCCTCGGCGCCGTCGGTCGGGACCTCGTATGCGTAGCCGGACTCCTGCAGGAACGAGACCGCCTCGGCGACGCGCTCGACCTCGTCGGTGACGGCCACGAAGTCGTCCGGCGGCAGGATCCGGAGCGACTCCATGTCGCGGCGGAACAGGTCGACCTGCTCAGCCGCCAGGGCACGCCAGTCGACGCCGTCGCGGGCGGCACGCTCGAGCAGCGGGTCGTCCACGTCGGTGACGTTCTGCGCGTACTCGACGTCGAGCCCCGCGTCACGCCAGGCACGGCCGAGCGTGTCGAACGCCAGGTAGGTCGCCGCGTGGCCGAGGTGCGTGGCGTCGTACGGCGTGATCCCACAGACGTACAGCGCGGCACGGTCCTCGTCGCGGGCGGGGTCCACCGGCTTGCCCGTTGCGGTGTCGTGGACGACCGGTCGGGGCGCGGCGCCGGGGACGTCGGGGACGGATGGGGCCTGCCAGGCCCTCACGGCTGGATCACTCCGAGCGACAACAACACGATGAGCACGATACCGAGTGCGATCCGGTAAACGACGAAGGGCATGAAGCTGCGCTTGCTGATGTAGTTCATGAACGCCGCGATCACGACGAACCCGACCACGAACGCGACGACGGTCGCGATGAGCGTGTCGGCGAGTCCGAACGGCGAGCCGTGGTCGCCGAGGCTCGTCGCGGCCTCGTAGAACCCGGACAGGAACACCGCCGGGATCGCCAGCAGGAACGCGAAGCGCGCGGCCGCCGGGCGGGTGTACCCGAGGGCGAGGCCCATCGACACCGTCGCACCGGAACGGGACACACCGGGCACCAGGGCGAGCATCTGCGCCAGCCCGATGAGCAGACCACCGCGGAACGTCATCTGCTCGATCCGGCGCTCCTTGCGGCCGACACGGTCGAGCACCCCGAGCACGACACCGAACACGATGAGGACGATCGCGACGATCCAGAGGGACCGGAACGTGGTCTCGATCGAGTCCTTGAGCAGGAGCCCGGCGACCCCGATCGGGATCGTGCCGAGGATCACCAGCCAGCCGAGCCGGACGTCGGGGTCGCCCCTCGGCACGTCACGCTTGACCACCGACCGGAACCACCGCCCGATGATCCGGGTGATGTCCTTCCAGAAGTAGATGAGCACCGCGGTCTCGGTGCCGAGCTGCGTCACGGCGGTGAAGGCCGCACCGGGGTCCTTCGCGTCGGGCAGGAAGAGCCCCACGATGCGCAGGTGCGCGCTGGAGGACACGGGCAGGAACTCGGTGAGCCCCTGGACGAAGCCGAGGAAGATCGCCTCGAGGATGTGCATCGCACGGGCCTTTCAGGGGGAGGTCGGTCAGGGCACCGCCACGACGGCGACCATGAACAATATCAGTACGTGGCGAGCAGGTCGCCCAGCACCCGCCGACCGAACGCCAGCGAGTCGAGCGGCACCCGCTCGTCCACGCCGTGGAACATCGCGGGGAAGTCGACACCGGCCGGCAGCTGCAGCGGCACGAACCCGTACCCCGCGATGCCGAGCGTCGAGAGCGCCTTGTTGTCGGTGCCGCCGGACAGCAGGTACGGCAGGACCGGTGCGCCCGGGTCGTGCCGGCCGAGGACGTCGCGGACGGCATCGACCAGCGGGCCGCCGAAGTCCTGCTCGAGGCCGATGTCGCGGAATGACATGACCACCTCGACGTCGGGTCCGGCGAGCTCCCGCACCCGTTCGAGCACGGTCTCCTCGTCACCCGGCAGGCAGCGGATGTCGACCAGGGCCTCGGCGGTGTCCGGGATCACGTTGTGCTTGTAGCCGGCGGTCAGCACCGTCGGGTTCGACGTGGTGTGCAGCGCGGCGTGGATGAACCGCGACGCCGAGCCGGTGGCCAGGGCGACCTCGTCCGGGCCGGTGACCGTCGGGTCGACCCCGAGGAACCGCGCCACCTCGGCGACCATCGCGTCCGTCGTGGCCGAGAGCCGGACGGGCCACTCCTCGCTGCCGATCCGGGCGACCGCCGCCGCGAGCTTCGTGACGGCGTTGTCACGGATCACGTGCGAGCCGTGGGCGGCGGTGCCGCGCGCGATCAGCTTCACCCACATGAGCGCCTTCTCGCCGGTCTGCAGCAGGTAGGCGCGACGGTCACCGAGCGTGATCGAGTACCCGCCGACCTCGCTGATCGCCGCCGACGCCCCCGCGAAGACCTCGGGGTGCTGGTCGACCACGTGGTGGGACCCCAGGACTCCCCCGGCCTCTTCGTCGGCGAAGTACGCGATCACCAGGTCACGCTCCGGCGCACCGTGCTGCTCGATGACGTCAGCCAGCGACGTGAGCATCATCGCGTCCATGTTCTTCATGTCGACGGCGCCCCGACCCCACAGCGATCCGTCCTTGACCACGCCACCGAACGGGTCGACCGACCAGTTCGCCGGGTCGGCCGGCACGACGTCGAGGTGCCCGTGCACCACGAGCGCCGGCTTGTCACGGTTCCGACCGGGCACCCGCGCCACGACGCTCACCCGGTCCGGCTCCGACTCGAACAACTGCGGCTCGAGACCCAGCGCGCGGAGCTTGTCCTCGACGTAGTGGGCTGCCTCCGTCTCACCACGGGACTTCCCCTCACCCCAGTTCGTCGTGTCGATGCGGATGAGGTCGCGGGCGATCGCCGCGGTGGCCTCGAGCTCGGGCACGGACTGCGGCTCGGAGGGCTCCGGGTTCGTCATGGCTCCACGGTATCGGTCGGCACCGACCCCGTCGCCGGGACAGCGCGCGCAGGACTCGCCCGGGATGCGCGACCGTGTTCATCGCGCGTTCAGACCCGTGCTAGTGTCTTCTCTCGGCAGGAACGCCGGGTTCAACCCGGGAAACAGACACCAGACACCCTGTCCGGGTGGCGGAATTGGTAGACGCGCTAGCTTGAGGTGCTAGTGCCCGTATTAGGGCGTAGGGGTTCAAGTCCCCTCTCGGACACAGGAAATGCGTGCCCCCTGACCTTTCGGTCGGGGGGCATTTTCTGTTGCGTCTTCCCGGCGAGTGCCGCCATCGCTGCGCTCAGGGCGTCACCGCCTCTGGGGCGCCACCTCGCTGCGCTCAGGGCGACCACGTGCCACTTCGCTTCGCTCAGGACGTTCTCCGCGCAGCGTCGGTGCGCGCGGGTGGACGCGGGTGGACGCGGGACGTGCGGACTGGAGGCGCGGGGCGGGGCCGCTGCGCGCCTCCAGTCCAGGGTGTGCGCACGTCGCGGGCCGGTGCGACGTTGCGCACTCCGTGTGACGGAACAAGGTCGCACCGAGTGGGCAACGCCGCACGGGACGTCGCGCGCGGTCAGCGCGAGCGGCGCGCCCGCCGCACCACCAGCACGACGGCGCCGAGCGCCGCCAGCCATCCCCAGTTCGCGACCACCGGGTCGAGCACCTGGTGCCGCCAGTCCGACCGACTCGACCCCAGGCGCGACGCAACGGGGTGGTTCCCACGCTCCGCCGCGACACCGGTCTCGCTGATCACCCGGTCCGGCCGACCCCGGAGCGCATCGGTCACCCGGTGCGTCGCGACGTCCACGCGGTCCCCGACGACGAGCAGCATCCAGTGCGCCAGGCGCCCCTCGCTGAACCGCCGGTAGGCGTACCGCCGGACGATTCCGGCGACACCCTGCAGGGGCTGCGCGGTGCCGAACACCGGCGTCACGTGGGCGTGCTCGATCGAGCGCTCCCGGCCGCGCGCACCGTCCTGCTGCGGCGGGCGGTCCCAGTGGGCTCCGGTGGCCGAACCGGCCTCGCGCGAGAGCTTCGGAACGGACGGCCGGTCCGCCGGGTCGAGGCCGCTCCCCCACCCCGGGATGCGGGCACGGAGTTCCTCGGCCGACGGCACCCGTCGGGGTGGATCGGCGATGTACGGGGTGTGGTCGGACATGTCGGGCCTCCTCACGGCACGACGACGGTCTTGATGCAACCGTCGAGCTTGGACGAGAACAGGTGGTACCCCTCGGCGATGTGCTCGAGGGGGATGCGGTGCGTGATGATGTCGCTCGGCTTGAAGTGCCCGGCCTGGATGTGCTCGAGCAACCGCGGCCACTGGCGCTTCACGTGCGCCTGGTTCGTGTGGATGGTGACGCCCTTGTTCATCGCGTCCCCGAACTTCACCGCGCTCGGGATCGGCCCGTACGCGCCGACCGCCGAGACCGTGCCGCCCTTGCGGACACCGTCGATCGCCCAGTTGAGCGCCGTCGGGGACCCGCCCTGCAGCTTCAGCTTCGAGGCGGTGACCTGCTGGGTGAAGTTGCCGTCCGCCTCGGCTCCGACGGCGTCGATCACGCTGTCCGCACCCAGGAAGTCGGTCTGCTTCTTCATCTCGAGCACGACGTCGTCGACCTCGGCGAAGTTGATCGTCTCGGCGTGCGCGAAGCTCCGGGCCTTCTCGAGCCGGTACTCGAGCTGGTCGACGACGATCACCCGGCCGGCTCCCATGAACCACGCCGACGCCGCGGAGAACAGTCCGACCGGCCCGGCACCGAGCACCACGACGGTGTCGCCCTCGCGGATCGACGCCAGCTGCGCCCCGAAGTACCCGGTGCTCAGCGCGTCCGTCATGAGGAGGGCGTCGTCGTCGTCGAGCCAGTCCGGGATCACCTGCGGTCCGACGTCGGCGAACGGCACCCGCACGCGCTCCGCCTGCCCGCCGTCGTACCCGCCGGTGGTGTGCGAGTACCCGTAGATCCCGCCGACCGCGGTCGCGTTCGGGTTCACGTTGTGGCAGTTCGCGAAGAGTCCGCGGGTGCAGAACCAGCACGTGCCGCAGAAGATGTTGAACGGGACCATCACGCGGTCGCCGACCGACAGGGTCTCGACGGACGAGCCGATCTGCTCGACCACCCCGATGAACTCGTGGCCGAACGTGTGCCCGACCCGGGTGTCGGGCATCATGCCGTGGTACAGGTGCAGGTCTGACCCGCAGATCGCGGCCCGTTCCACCCGGACGATCGCGTCGTTCGGGTGCTCGATCCGGGGATCCGGTTTCTCCTCGACGCGGATCCGGTAGGGGCCGCGGTACGTCATGGCGCGCATGGACGCTCCTCTCGTTCGTCGCGTCAACGCTGGCGCGCGCCACGTTGGAACGGACCCAGGACCGCAGATGGCGGACAAGCGGTGGGCGTCCGCACCTCCCGTCCGTCACCGGCGTGCGTCGACCGCTCGGCGCAGCCACGCGCGGGCTCCGGCGACGTCATCGAAGACGCCGTCGTCCTGCGCCGCCGCGGACGCCACGAGGAGTTCGCGGAACACCGGCCCCGGGGTGAGTCCCGCGTCGACGAGGTCGCGGCCGGACAGCAGCCGCACGGGCCGACGCGCGACCTGGTCCCGGAGCGCGACGTCGAACCACGACCACGCCGAGGACCGGCTCGCCCCCAGACCACGCCCCTGCGAGTCGGCTTCGCACACCCGGGCCCACGACTCCATCGCGGGCAGGGAGGATCCGAGCCGTCGGAACAGCCGCCGAGCAGCGGGAACGGACGGTGGCGCGCCGTTGGACGAGTGCGGGACCATGTGCTCGCGAACGAGCGGGACGACCCGCTCGACGATGTGGCGTGGCGCGCCGAGGCGACCGAGCAGCGCTGCTGCTGCCGCAGCGCCGGACACCTCGTGGCCCAGGCTGCGGATGCGGACCGCACCTGCGTCGTCGGCGAGGACCTGCGTGCCGGAGCCGGCCTTCCCCAGGTCGTGCAGCACGGCGGCGAGCACGACGACGACCCGGTCGTCACCCCGGATCCCGTCCGCGGTGCAGGCGCGGGCGGCAGCGTCCCCCGCCGCTCCGAGGTGGACGTGCACGGGACCCTCCGGGTGCCACCGGGGGTCCTGCGGCACGTCTCGGACCGCGGCGAGCTCGGGCAGGTGTCGCTCCCAGCCGCTGTCGTGCAGCGTTCGGAGGGCAGCCGACACGTGGTCGCCGAGTGCCAGCTTGCGGATCTCGGGCCAGATCCGCCCGGTGGCGATCGACTCGAACCGCGCCGCGAGCGACCGCGCCAGACGCAGCGTCGCGGGGTGCACGGCGAAGTCGAACCGGGCGACGAGCTGTACGGCACGCAAGACCCGGAGCGGGTCCTCGCTGCAGCGTTCGGAAGCGTGCCGCAGCACGCCGATGACGGCATCGTCGATCCCACCGACCGCGTCGAGGAACACGTTCGTGCGGGGGTCCCAGGCGACGGCGTTCACCGTGAAGTCCCGACCGAGGGCGGACACCGTGACCGGATCGGGCGCCCCGGACTCCGCGGTCACTGCGACGTCGACGCGGGATCCGTCGAGCACCACCTTGAGGACCGGAAACCCCGCACCGGCCTCGACGACGATCGCGCCGGCCGCACGCAACGCTCCGACGACCACATCGGTCCTGGTGCCGTGCACCTCGACGTCGACGTCACCGGTGGTGGTCGGTCCGCGCCCGGCTTCCCGGAGCAGCACGTCGCGGACTGCTCCGCCGACCAGGGAGGGCTGCCCGATCCCGCCCAGGACCTCGAGCACCGTTCGGGCTCCGGCGTCGAGGCCGAAGGCGCGGAGCGGGTCGGCCGGTCCGGGGCACCGGTGGACGGTGCTGTCGTGACGCTCGGCGCCGCATCGCAGGCACGATCGGACGGAGGAGGAGGTGGTGGGGCGCACGTGTCGGTCGACTTCCGGGACCTCGTCGCCGTGGGCGCCGAGGGAGTCAGTATGCCGGAGAGCGGCAGGTGGGTGCGAATGCACGTGACGGACGGACGGGAGGCGCGGTGCCAGCTGGCACCGCGCCTCCCGTCCGATCTTTGGGGGCGTCTAGCTCTTCGACGCCTCGACGAAGTTGCGTCGCGGGTCAGTCTCCTTGATCAGGGAGGTCGCGTCGCGACCGGACACCGCGCCGGTGATCCAGCCGATGATGATGCGGGCCTTCCGGTTCAGGGTCGGCATCGCGTACACGTGGTACGCGCGGTGCGCGAGCCACGCGAGCAGGTTGGTCATCTTGATGCCCTTGATGTTCGCGGCACCCTTGCCGACACCGTACGACGCGACGGTGCCGATGGAGGGGTGGCGGTACTCCTCGAGCGGCTTGCCGGTGATGGTCGCGACGATGTTGTCGGCGGCGACCACGGCCTGGCGCACGGCGTTCTGCGCGTTCGGCGGGTAGAACGCCGGCTGCTTGTCGGCGGTCAGGTCGGGCACCTGCGCGACGTCACCCAGGCCCCAGACGCCCTCGACGACCTGG
The DNA here is from genome assembly GCF_003234405.1 of Curtobacterium sp. MCLR17_045. Taxonomy (NCBI): domain Bacteria; kingdom Bacillati; phylum Actinomycetota; class Actinomycetes; order Micrococcales; family Microbacteriaceae; genus Curtobacterium; species Curtobacterium sp. MCLR17_045. The sequence continues at coordinate 166,140 of NZ_QKTB01000004.1, read as the reverse complement.
TGGGTGTCCTCGGCCTCGACCTGGAGCTTCGCGTTCGCGGCGAGGTGGCCCTTCGGCCCGCGCGGCAGGTCGGAGGCGTCGAGGAGCGGGTTCGGCTTGACGCCGGCGGTCCAGACGAGCAGGCCGGTGGCGAACTCGTCGCCGTCGGAGAACTTGACGACACCGCCCTCGGCGCTCGGCATGGTGGTCTTCAGGCGGACGTCGATGCCACGGGCACGGAGCGACTCGAGCGTCCACTTGGACAGCTCCGGGCCGACCTCGGGCGCGACGCGGTCGAGGGCGTCGATGAGCACCCAGCGGGGCTGCTCGCCCGCGAGCGACGGGTAGGTCTTGATGGCGGCCTGCGACACGTCGAAGAGCTCGCCGATCGCCTCGACGCCGGTGTAGCCACCGCCGACGAAGACGCTGGTCAGCAGACGGCGACGCTCGTCCTCGTCACGGGTGGCAGCGGCCTTCGCGATGTTGTCGAGGAGCTTGGCGCGCACGTAGGCGGCCTCTTCGACGCTCTTGAAGCCGACGCCGTACTCCTCGAGCCCGGGGGTCGGGAAGGTGCGGGTGACGGAACCGAGGGCGACGACGAGGTGGTCGTAGCCGAGGGTGCGGTCGTCGCCGCCGGCGGTCGCGATCGAGACGGTCTTGTCCGCCGAGGAGATCGCGGTGACCTTGCCCTGGATCACCCGGGTCTTGCGCAGTGCACGGCGCAGCTCGACGGTGACGTCCTTCGGCGCGATGTGGCCACCGGCGACCTCGGGCAGGAACGGCAGGTACGTGTAGTAGGTGTTCTGGTCCACGAGCGTGATGCGCATGGGCACCGTGGCCGCGTGCTTCTGGAGCTGCTTGACCGTGGTGTAGCCAGCGGAGCCGCCGCCGAGGACGAGGACGTGAGGGATCGAGTCTGCCATTCCTCCGGTCTACCGGACTTTGGCTTGGCGCGTCATGAGTTCCGCGGCCTGTCGCGGAGCCGCCACCACGCTGTCTCGGCCAGTTCGGGCCCCGTGAACACCCCGTGCGGGGTGCGGCGGGACTCGGTGAGCGAGAAGCGGCGCAGTCGGTAGCCGCCGCCGAAGCGGTCGATGATCGCCTCGGGTGACGCCTCGGGGTCGCGCTTGACGTACCAGGTGCGGTCGTCGACCGGCTCGATCACGCCGCGGTCACCGTCGTCCGCCGATGCGGGAGCGCAGGATGTCGATGCGCTTCTGGATCTGCTCGATGCTCGCCTGCGCCACGGCCGGGCCACCACTGATCCGTCGGAGTTCGGCGTGGATCGATCCGTGCGGCTCGTTCGAGTGCCGGGACCAGATCGACACGAGCCGGGCGAGCTCGGTGCGCTGCTCCTTGATCGTCATGTACATCGGTCGGTCGGGCTCGGGCGGCTTCGGCATGCCGTCCTTGGCCGTGCGGCCCTTGGAACGCTTCGCCTGCGTCGCCTGTCGCGCGCGCAGGAGGTCGCGCACCTGGTCGGGTTCGAGGAGCCCGGGGATGCCGATGAAGTCGAGCTCCTCGAGGGAACCGACCTCGCCGCCGGTGCCGAACTCACCGCCGTCGTAGAGGACGCGGTCGAAGGACGCCTGCGAGTCGAGTGCCTCGAACGGCTGGACCTCGAGCAGGCTCTCGGACGCGCGGTCTTCCTTGTTGGCCTCGGCGACCATCGCGTCTTCGGGGTTGTACATGCCGTCGTCGGCGTCCTTCGGGCGGTCGAGGGCGTGGTCGCGCTCGAGCTCGAGGGTGGCGGCGAGGGCCATCAGGCCGGGGACGCTCGGCAGGAAGACGCTCGCGGTCTCACCGCGGCGACGGGCACGCACGAAGCGGCCGATCACCTGGGCGAAGAACAGCGGCGTGCTCGCGCTCGTGGCGTAGACGCCGACGCAGAGCCGTGGGACGTCGACACCTTCGGACACCATGCGGACGGCGACCATCCAGCGCGAGGTGTCCTCGGCGAACGCGCTGATGCGGCTCGACCCGGCGGCTTCGTCGGACAGCACCACGGTGGGGCGCTCCCCCGTGATCTGCTGCAGGATCCGGGCGTAGGCGCGTGCCGTGGTGGTGTCGGTGGCGATGACCAGACCGCCGGCATCGGGCACACCACGACGGACCTCGGTCAGGCGCTTGTCGGCCGCGGAGAGCACGGCCGGCATCCACTCGCCCTCGGGTGACAGCGCGGTGCGCCAGGCCTGGGCCGTGATGTCCTTCGTGACCTGCTCGCCCAGGGACGCCGACACCTCGTCGCCCATCCGGGTCTTCCAGCGCATCTGTCCGGCGTAGGCCATGAACAGCACCGGGCGGACGACGCCGTCCTTCAGGGCTCGGCCGTAGCCGTAGTTGTAGTCGGAGATCGAGGTGCGGATGCCCTGTTCGTCGGGGGCGTACTGCACGAACGGGATCGGTGCGGTGTCGGACCGGAAGGGGGTCCCCGACAGCGAGAGCCGGCGGGTGGCGCCGGAGAACGCCTCTCGGATGCCGTCGCCCCACGTCAGGGCGTCGCCACCGTGGTGGACCTCGTCGAGGACGACCAGGGTGCGGCCGCCCTCGGTGATGCGCTTGTGCACCTCGGGGTTCATGCCGACCTGGGCGTAGGTGATCGCGACGCCCTGGTAGTGCCGGCCGAACATGCCGTCGCCGTTCTTGAACATCGGGTCGATCCGGATGCCCACGCGGTCAGCGGAGTCGGCCCACTGGCGCTTCAGGTGCTCGGTCGGGGCCACGACGACGATGCGGTCGACGGTGCCGCGGGCGAGGAGCTCGGTCGCCAGACGCAGCGCGAAGGTGGTCTTGCCGGCGCCGGGGGTCGCGGCCGTGAGGAAGTCGCGGGGTTCCTTCTCGAAGTACTTCGTGAGCGCTTCGATCTGCCAGGCGCGGAGCTTCGATGCCGTGCCCCAGGCGGCCCGGTCCGGGAACGCCGGCGACAGGTGCTGGACGGCCGAGTTGCCGGCCGCTTCGGCCAGGGCCGCGGCATCGGCCTCGGCACGGGCTGCGTCACCGTGCGCCTGGGTTCGGTGCGCCTGGCTGCCGTCGTGCGTCGACGACGATCCGCCTGCGCCGGACTGGTCGTCACCCGACTCCGCCCACAGCGTGGCGGGCTGCTGGTCTTCGTACTCCGCTGCGCTCACTGAACCCGATTCTACCGCCACCGTCAGTCCTGCCGAGCGTGCGGGACGCCGCCGTCAGGGGTCCGGCGGACCAGGGATGCCGGTCGCAGCACGCCGGCGCCGAAGCGTGCGGCGACCGCGTCGACCGTGGTCTCGGTGTCACGCCACGGCGCGTCGTCGTCCCACAGGGCGTTGCTCGCGGCCGCGGGCACGAGGTTCTCGCCGCGCACCCCGATCAGCCGGATCTGGTTGCCCGGTCGGTGCAGCACGTCGTACAGCTCGACGGCTTCGCGGTGCAGGCGCTTCGCGACGTCGGTGGGCTCCGCCAGCGTGCGCGACCGGGTCAGGGTGGTGAAGTCGGTGTAGCGGACCTTGAGCGCCACGGTCCGGGCCTGTACGTCGGCCTGGCGCAGGCGGACGGCGACCTTGTCGGCCAGGCGCAGGAGTTCGCGGGCGACGTCGTCGCGCTCCGTCAGGTCGCGACCGAACGTGACCTCGTGCCCGATCGACTTCTCACCGACGCCGGTGTCGACCACGCGCGGGTCGCGACCCCATGACAGGTCGTGCAGCCGCTGCCCGCCGGCCGGGCCGAGTGCCGACACCAGTGAGCCGAGCGGGGTGTTCGCCAGGTCGCCGACCGTGCGGATGCCCCGCCGTTCAAGGGTCTCCTGCGTCTTGCCGCCCACGCCCCAGAGCGCGGACACGGGCTGCGGGTGCAGGAACGCCACGGCGTCCGCGGCGGGAACCACGAGCAGGCCGTCCGGCTTCGACCGGCTGGAGGCGAGCTTCGCGACGAACTTCGTCGATGCCGCACCGACGGAGCAGTGCAGACCGGTCTCGGCGAAGACCGTGCGGCGGATCGCCTGGCCGATCTGCCACGGGGTGCCGTACAGGCGGAGGGCGCCGGCGACGTCGAGGAACGCCTCGTCGATGCCGAGGCGCTCGACCCGCGGGGTGAACCGGTCGAAGATCGCCATCACCGCGGCGGACTTCGCCCGGTACTTCTCGAAGTGCGGCTCGACGATGACGGCGTTCGGGCAGCGGCGTTTGGCGATGGCCATCGGCATCGCGGAGTTGACCCCGTAGCGACGGGCTTCGTAGGTGGCGGCGGTGACGACGGATCGGTCGGAGTCGTGTCCGACGATGACCGGCAGCCCCACGAGGTCGGGGCGGTCGAGCAGTTCGACGGAGGCGAAGAAGGCGTCCATGTCGACGTGCAGCACGGTCGCCGAGACGTCGTCCACCGGTGCGTCGGAGACGAGGCGGTTCCGTCCGTCCTGCTTGCTCACACCGAGATGATGCCAGGCGCCGCCGACATCGCCGTGCGGGGCCGGCTCACGGCCGCTCGGTGCGAGGTTCGTCCCGTCGTGCGCGGTTGCTCGCCCGCCGTCGCACCGTGCGGCCTTCGCAACTCGGTGCCGGGTTGGTTGCACGGTGCGGCGCCACAGGGCAGCACCGAGCGACCAAGCTCGCACCGGCCGACGGACCCGGCACCGTGCGCCGCCACGCCACGCCGCCGTCGCGCACACCGCACCGTGCGCCCTTCGCGACTCGGTGCCGGGTTGGTTGTACCGTGCGGCGCCACAGGGCAGCACCGAGCGAGCAAGCTCGCACCGGCCGACGGACCCGGCACCGTGCGCCGCCACGCCAACCTCGCACCGTGCGAGCGCAGCGCTCAGCCGAGCGGGCCGAGCACCGACGCGGCGATCGTCCGCGCCGCGGAGTCCCGCGACGACGGGTGGTACTGCCCCGCCCGGACGTCGCGCGCCAGCCGCGCCAGCTCGCTCGACGACCGGAACGCCGAGCCACCGACGACGCGCATGGCCTCGTCCACGACGTGCTGCGCCGTGTCCACCGCCCGGGCCTTCGTGCCGACGAGCAGCGGGAACCAGCGGGCTCCGAGGTCGTCGAGCTCGTCGACCGACCGCGCCAGCGAGTCGACCTGCAGCGTGATCGCGTCGACCGCACCGCGCAGGTCGGCGATCGCCCGGCGCACGTCCGGGTCCTGCGACCGCGGGGTGCCGTCGGCCCCGGTCCGCCCCGCCACGGCGGCCGCCGCGAGCGTGATCGCCCGCTCCGCGACGCCGGCGTACACCGAGGCGATGAGGAGCTCGAACGACGCGAAGATCCCGAACACGAGCGGGTCCTGGTTCGGTCCGACCGGCAGCGACCGGACGATGCGGTCGGCGGGGACGTGCACGCCGTGCAGCTTCGTGGTGCGGCTCTGCGTCGCGCGCATCCCGAGCGTGTCCCAGTCGTCCAGGTGCTCGACGTCGCCGTCGGACCGCAGGACGAACCCGTGCACGAGCCGTGGCTCCGGCCCGGAGGTGTCCTTGCCGAAGACGCTCATGACGTCCCACGCCGGTGCGAGGGACGTGAAGACCTTCGTGCCGGTGAACCGGTAGCCGCCGTCGCCGTCCGGCTCCGCCGTCGTCGACGAGTCGAACAGCACGGCGTCGTTGCCGGGTTCGCTCACCCCGAAGGCGAGCAGGTGGTCGTCCGCAGCGTGGTCGGTGACGGCCTGGAGGAACGACTCGCCTCGCGTACGGACGGCGCGGGCCGCCTGCACCCACACCTGGTGCATGCCGAGGCCGAGTGCCGTCGCCGGTGCGGCCTGGGCGAGGGCGCGCTGCACCCGCGCGGTGGCGCGGAGGCCGAGGCCCGCCCCGCCCTGCTCGACGGGGACGCCGATCCGCAGGTAGCCAGCGGCGCGCAGCTCGTCGAGGTCCTCGGTGCAGAACGCGTTCGCGGCGTCGTAGCCGGGGGCGCGCTCGGCGATGCGGCTGAGCAGCTCGTCCGGCACCGACCAGCCGACGGCGTCCGTGTTGGCCTTCGTCATGCCACGAGACTAGGGTCCGGGACGTGTCAGATCGTCATCCTTGGACCAGGTACGTCGCGATCGGTGACTCGTTCACCGAGGGCATCGGGGACCCCGACCCCACCGTCCCGGGCGGCAACCGCGGCTGGGCGGACCGCGTCGCCGAGGTGCTCGCACACCAGACCGACGACTTCGCCTACGCGAACCTCGCGATCCGCGGGCGGTTGCTGCAGCAGATCATCGACGAGCAGGCCGAGGCCGCCGTCGCCCTGCACCCGGACCTCATCACGGTGTCCGCCGGCGGCAACGACATCATCCGCCCCGGCTCGGACCCGGACGAGCTCGCCGAGCGCGTGGACCGGCTCGTCGCCGACCTGCGCCGCGACGGAGCCACCGTCGTGCTCTTCACCGGCCCGGACGTCGGGATGACCCCGGTGCTCGGCATGGTCCGCGGCAAGACGGCGATCTACAACGAGAACCTGCACGCCATCGCCCTGAAGCACGGCGCCCTGGTGGCGAACATGTGGGCACTCCGGGTGCTCCGGGACCCGCGGATGTGGGCTCCGGACCGGCTGCACCACTCCCCGATGGGCCACTCGACGATCGCCGCGGCGGTGCTCGACACCCTCGGCGTGCCGCACGGGCTCGAACCGTTCAACCCGGACCCGCTCGAGGCACGCCCGTGGCGCGAGGCCCGCGCCGAGGACCTCGGGTGGGCCCGGGAGTACCTGGTGCCGTGGGTGGTCCGGCGCATCAAGCACACCTCGTCCGGCGACGGGGTGTCGGCGAAGCGACCCGAGCTGCAGATCGTCACCGAGCACCCCTCCGACACCCCGTAGACGCGGCGCGGGGCCGAGGGACGAGAGGCCGCAGAGCCGCGGGCCCTCAGTCCGCTGGGCGCCGCAGCGTGAGCGGTCCGTCGTGCAGCGGCTCGGTCTGCCAGCTCGTCGTCGTCGATCCCGTGGCGGGGTCGATCCGGACGTGCGCCAGGTGCGGGGTCTCGACGAACCGCACGTCGACACGGACCGTCCCGTCGTCCGCGACGGCACCGCTCGCGGCGAGCGGGCCCTCCACGGCCCACTCCCCCTGCCCGACCGGCACCGACAGGGAGCCGCCGTCGACGTCGAGCGTGAGCCGCCACCCGTCGCCGTCGCGGGCCAGCGGACCGGCGTCGGCGAGGCCCTGCAGCGGCCCGCCGTCGACGGCGGGCAGTCCCAGGGAGGTGAGCCGGGCCTCCAGGGCGGATGCGGATGCCGCGTCGGACGCGCGGTCGACGGCGGGCAGCAGGTGCTGCCAGACCGCGTCGAGGACGGCCTGCATGTCGAGGCTCTGGCCGGTCATCGCGAGGACGACGTCCTGCTCCGGCAGGACGACGCAGAACTGGCCGTAGGCGCCGTCGCCGCGGAAGCCGTGGCGGGCCATCCAGAACTGGAAGCCGTAGCCCTGGGACCAGTCGGGGTTGGCCTCGTCCGGGTTGGCGACCTGCGTGCTGGTCGCCTGCTCGACCCAGTCGGCGTCGAGGATCCGCTCGCCGTCCCAGACGCCGCCCTGCAGGTACAGCTGGCCGAGCTTGGCGACCGCGTCGGTCGGCGCGTAGCACCCGCTGTACCCGAGCTCCGCGCCGGTGTCGTCGCGGCGCCAGGCGAGGTCGTCGATGCCGAGCGGATCGAGCAGGTGCGGGCGGAGCCACGCGACGAGGGACCCGCCCGTCACCCGCCGGACGATCTCGGCGAGCGTGTACGTGCACGGCTGGTTGTAGGCGAAGACCGTGCCGGGCTCCTCGTCCGGCGGGAGCAGCAGGAACCCGCGCACCGTGTTCGTCGGGTCGAGGGCCTGGGCACGGTCGATCGTCTCCTCGCGGTGGCCGCTCGCCATCGCGAGCAGGTGCCGGACGCGGATGCGGCGGCTGCGTTCGTCGGTGACGTCGGCATCGAGCTCCGGGAAGTACGACAGCACGGTCGCGTCGAGGTCGATCAGGCCCGCCCGGACGGCGATGCCGACCCCGACGGCGGTGAAGCTCTTGCTCAGCGAGTAGAGCAGGTGCACGCGGTCCGCGGCGTAGGGCTGCCACCAGCCCTCGGCCGCGACCTGGCCGTGCCGGAGCAGCATGATGCTGTGCGGCTCCACGTCGGGCGTGGACTCGAGGGCGTCGAGCAGGGCGGTCACGCCGCCGGGATCGATGCCGAGGGCGGCGGGGGTGGTCCGGGGGAACGTCGTCATCGTCGTCACCCGACCGACTCTACGGTCGGCGGACGACGGGCGTCACGCCCCCTGGAACGGGTTCGTCCAGCGCCACCAGACGCCGGGGTCGTCGATCGTGCGTTCGAGCACGAGCGGCACCGTGACCGGGTCGTGGTCGGAGATGCGGAACCGCACCTGCCCGACCCGCTCGCCCTTCGTGCCGAAGGTCACCTGCTCGAGCTTCGCCTTCGCGGTGACGGTGGTCTTGCCCCACACGAGCACCTCGGCGGCCTTCGTCGTGACCGCGTCGGCCTCGTCCTGCCACGGGGTCGAGAAGGTGCCGAAGGTCTGCCCCTGGTGCGTGAGCGTCACCACCTGGAAGTTGTCCGCAACGGACCGCAGCAGCCGCTGCACGTCGACGTCGAGGGAGTCGTGGTCGACACCGCCGAGCATCACCCCGACGACGGTGACGTCCTTGCCACCGCGCTCGTACGTCGCCGCGAAGAGCAGACAGGCGCCGGCCTCGTCGAGGGTGCCGGTCTTGATCCCCTCGATGCCGTCGAGCCCGAGGAGCTTGTTCGAGTTCTCGATCTCGCCGACCGTCGGGATCGTGACGTCCTGGGTACCGACGATGTCCTTCACCACCGGGTTCGCCAGCGCGAGCTGCCCGAGCTCGACCAGGTCGGTGGCGGTCGAGGTGTTGTCCGGGTCGAGGCCGGTCGGCTCGTGGATCGTGGTGTCGTCCAGGCCGTGTTCGTCGAGCCAGTCGTTCGCCGCGTGCTCGTAGGCGGCGATCGACCCGAAGGCCCAGATGGCGAGTGCGCCGGCGTAGTTGTTCGCCGACTTCATGAGCATCACCTGGAACGTCTGGTGCTCGGTGAGCTTCAGGCCGGCGGGCATCGGGGCGACCTCGCCGTTCTGCGCCGCGTACTTGGCGTACAGGCCCTCCATCTGCTTCGTGAAGCGGATGGACGGACCGGACTCCCCCGCGGCCATCGGCTTCTCGTCGAGCACCACGAGCGCCGTGACGACCTTCGTGATGCTCGCGATCGACCGGGGCTTCGTGTCGCCGCTGGTGCGCAGGCTCTCCGGGAAGTCCGTCGCTTCGACCGCCGTCGCGCCGTACCCCGGGAAGCTCAGCGCCGGGACGGTCGTCTTCGGTGCCGAGTACGTGGTGGTGCTGGCGCTCGCCGGGCCGAACGGCACGACGGCCGCGGCGACGAGGTACCCGGCCACCAGGAGCAGGACGGCGACCACCGAGATCGTGACCGGCCTCCGGACGGCGGAGCGGGGGCGGCGGACGACTCGTGACACGGGACCCGAGCGTACCGGTCCGCTCCTAGGCCGAGGCTGCGACGGGCTGGTCGGGCTGGCGTTCCGGAGCAGGAGCCGGAGTCGTTGCGCCGCCGGCGTCGGTCGCGACGACCGGGTCGGCCGAAGCGGCCGGGTCGGACGAGCCGACCGAACCGGCCGAGCCCGTCGTCTCGGCCCGGGCGAAGGTCAGGCGACGGGACAGGTAGGCGAACACCGGCCCGAGCGCGTTCATCAGCACGACCGACACCCAGGCCGCCCAGGCGTTCCCCGGGTCGAACCCGAAGCCGCCGAAGCAGGTCGCGAAGAACGAGGCGAACCCGAGGAACATCCCGGGGACGAGCCCGAACAGCTTCGTGCGACCGGTGTACATCAGGGCGCAGTTCACGACGAGGATGAGCAGCGCCAGCACGGTGTTCTGCGCAGCCTGCCCCTCGCCGAACAGCGTGCCGAACCGCTGGTCGAGCAGGACGATGACCAGGCCGAACGCCGAGCCGATCGGCATCGCGGCCCACAGGCGCGTGGCGTTCCGCAGCGTCGGCTTGCTGCCGAGCAGGAACATCCCCGCCCAGCTGATGAAGATCGCCCAGGTCGGCAGGTGCAGGGCGTTGCCCCCGATGAACGCCGTGGCACCGGCCAGGACGGAGGCGACGATCTCGTGCGGGATCCGTTCACGCATGGCTGAGTTCCTTCGATCGGTTCGTGGTGCGGCTGGTGGTGAGGCGGGTGGTCCGGGTGGTCTCGGCGACGACCCGGCCGCGCTTGACGACCAGGGCGCGGTCCGGCCGGTCGAGCAGGACGCCGTCCGGGTCGGTGGTGGAGAGCACCACGAGGTCGGCGGCGGCACCGGGCCGGATGCCGTGGGTGTCTGCGACGCCGACGACCTCCGCCGCCCCCGTGGTGGCCATGGCGAGCACCCGGCGCAGGTCGTCCGGGCCGGACAGGTGCCCGGTCTGCGCCAGGAGCAGCCCGACGTCGAGCAGGTCGGCGTTGCCGAACGGGGTGAAGGCGTTCCGGACGTTGTTCGACGCGTACGCGCTCGTGACCCCGGCGTCCCAGAGTTCGCGGACCGGCACGACCCCGCGCCGCACGTCGTGGTCGTCGGACCGGCCGCCCAGGTGCAGGTCGGTCGCGGGCAGCGGCACGACGGCGACCCCGGCAGCTGCCAGACGGTCGAACAACGCCCGGCGCTCGCCGCGGGGCAGGCTCGCGACCGAGGTCACGTGCCCGAGCGCCACCCGCCCCTGCAGCCCGCGGGCCGTCACGCGGTCGGCGATGTGCCCGGCGAGGGCGTACCGCGGGTCGGAGGTGTCGTCGGCGAAGTCGGCGTGCAGGTCGGCCGGTACCCCGAACTCCTCGGCGAGGTCGAGGACGGTCTCGACGTGCTCGTGGCACGCGGCCAGGGTGTGCTCGTTGTAGGTGCAGCCCCCGATGACGTCCGCCCCCGCGGCGAGCGCCTGACGGAGCAGCGCGAGGGTGCCCGGTGCCTTGGCGATGCCCTCCTGGGGGAACGCGACGATCTGCAGGTCGAGGGCGTCCCGGTACTCGTCGCGCAGGTCGAGCAGCACCTCGACGCCGGTGAGCCCGACGATCGGGTCGACGTCGGGGTGTGCGCGGACGAGCGTGGTGCCGTTCGTGATGGCCTGGTCGAGCAGGGTGCGGGCGCGGTCGCGGACGGTGGCGTGGGTGAAGCCGCGCTTGAGCTCCCCCGTGACGGCGATGGCGCCGGCGAGGGTGCCGTCGGGGTTCGAGCGTTCCCGGTCGAGCAGGGCCTTGTCGACGTGCAGGTGTGCCTCGATGAGCCCGGGGATGAGCACACGTCCGGCGCAGTCGACCACGCGAGCGGAACCAGCGGGAGCGGCGGCACCGGGGAGCGGGTCGGCCACGCTGACGATCACGCCGTCGGCGATGGTGACGTCGACGGATCGACCGTCGGTCAGCCGTGCGTTGGTGAGGACCAGGTCCACGTCGAACCCCTCTTCCGGTCGGTGCGGGTGGGACGTGCTCCACCATTCGCCCGCCGTGTTTCGGCTTCCGACGCCGCGTGTGACGGCCGTGTAAAAGATGGTCGTACCAATGAACCAAGCAGACCAACCGGCCCTACGGTCGAGGGCATGCACCGTGGACGGACCCTGAGCGCGGCGACCGCCGCCCACCTCGGCACGCTCGTGCTCGACGACCTGCAGCCCGGCGACAAGCTGCCGCCGGAGCGCGCCCTCGCCGAGGACCTCGCCGTGTCCCGCACGACCATCCGCGAGGCGCTGCAGGAGCTCGAGCGCCGTCGCCTGGTCTCCCGGACCCCTGGTCGTGGCACCGTCGTGCTGCCGCGGCCGGAGGAAGCGTCCGCCCTGCTCGACCACCACCGCGACGACCTGGACCACCGGGCCGAGCACGTGGCCGAGTTCCGGACCGTCGTGGAGCCGCAGGTCGCCGGACTCGCGGCGGCGCGGGCGGGCGAGGCCGACCTGCTCAGCCTGGAACGCATCCTCGCCGCCACGCACGCGGGGCTCAGCCCGGAGGAGTCGCTCGCCCAGGACGTCGCCTTCCACGTGCAGGTCGCCCGTACCTCGGGGAACCCCCTGCTCGTGTCCCTGTGCGAGCTCAGCAGCGGCTGGGTGCAGGACGTCCGTGCCCGCTCGCACAGCACCAGCGAGGGGCGCCGGTCGTCGTTCGAGTGGCACGAGCGGATCCTCGAGCGGATCCGGGAGCACGACGTCGCGGGCGCGACGCGGGCGATGGCCGACCACCTGGCCGACGTGGCCCACCTGGTCGAACGGAGGACGGAACGATGACCACCACACACCGCACCACCACACGCGAGACCACCGCCCCCGCGGTGGCGACCCTGCAGCCCGGCACCGGACCCGTCCGCGGTGACCACGCCCTGCCCGTCGACCCGGAGACCGTCCTCTGGGGCCGACTGCCGAGCGACGGTGACACCCCGGCCCTGACGATCGGCCCCGGGGAGTCGGTCACGATCGACACCGTCAGCCACGAGGGGATCCTCCCCGACCAGGGCAGCGACCCCGTGGCGTGGTTCGGCGATCACGGCGTCGCACCGGAGCACGTCCTCGCCGACGCCGTCGCGATCGCCCGCTCCGGTCACCGCGACCTCGCGTCGGACGGACCGCACGTGGTGTCCGGGCCGATCGCGGTGCGCGGTGCCCGTCCCGGTGACGTGCTGACGATGACGGTCCTCGAGACCCTGCCCCGGGTGCACTACGGCGTCGTGTCGAACCGGCACGGCCGCGGCGCCCTGCACGGTGAGTTCCCGGTCGACGGCACGACGGTGAGCGTCTTCGCCGACGTCGTCGACACCGACCAGGGCCGGCGGGGCCGTATCCCGCTCACCGCCGCCGGCGACCGCTTCGCGCACTTCCCCCTCGCCCCGTTCCTCGGGATCATGGGCGTCGCCACCCCCGGGGAGCGGCTGCACTCGGTGCCGCCCGGTCGCCACGGCGGCAACATCGACGTCAACCTGCTGCAGGCCGGGTCCCAGCTGCACCTGCCGGTGCTCGTCCCCGGCGCACTCGCCCACGTCGGCGACCCGCACTTCGCCCAGGGCGACGGCGAGGTGGCGCTCACCGCGATGGAGGCCTCGCTCCGCGCGACGATCCGCTTCGACCTGACCCCCGCAGCCGAGGCCGCCGCACGCTTCGGTGACCTGGTCTGGCCCGTCGCCGAGACACAGGAGTTCCTCGTGCCCACGGGCATGGACCCCGACCTCGACGAGGCCGTCCGGCAGTGCGTCCGGCACGCCGTCGCGATCCTCGGCGCGCGCTGGGGCATGGAACGCCACCTGGCGTACGCGTACCTGTCGGCCGCGACCGACTTCAACATCTCGCAGGTGGTGGACCTGGTCACCGGTGTCCACGCCCGCATCCGCAAGGCCGACTTCGAGGAGCCCGTCCGATGACCACGCCCCCGGCGTCGCCCGCGCCCGACGCCGTGCCCGAAGGCCTGCTCGAGGCCCTCGGCGCCTACGAGACCGCCCTGCTGGCGAACGACCTCGACGCCCTCGACGCCGCGTTCGTCGACTCCCCCGGCACGATGCGCGGCGACGACCGTGGCCTGCTCGTCGGGCACGACGCGATCAGCGCGTTCCGCGGGGCACGGGGTGGGGTCGCGACCCGGTCGCTGACGCACGTCGAGGTCCGCCCCCTGACCGAGGACCGCGCCCTCGTCGTGTCGGTGTCCCGGTTCGCCGCGGGTGGGCAGGGCCTCCAGACCCAGCTCTGGCGCCGCGACGGCGACACCGGCTGGCGCATCGAAGCAGCCCACGTCACCGCCCGCCCCAAGGCCGTCGACACCACCGTCTGGCGGGCCGTCGGCGACCCGCTCGTCGCCCCCACCGCCTCCGGACCGCTCGACGGCCTGACCGTCGCGGTCAAGGACCTCTACGCCGTCCCCGGCCAGCCGGTCGGCGCGGGCAACCCGACGTACCTGCGCGAGGCCCCCGTCGAGACCGCGCCCGCCGCAGCGGTCGCCGCGCTCCTCGCAGCCGGCGCCTCGATCCGCGGGATTGCGCGCACCGACGAGTTCGCCTACAACCTGACGGGCCGGAACGCGCACCACGGCACGCCGCCGAACAGCGCGGCTCCCACCCGACTGCCTGGAGGCTCGTCCAGCGGATCCGCATCGGCCGTCGGCCTCGGGACGGCCGAGATCGGGATCGGCACGGACACCGCGGGATCGGTCCGGGTCCCCGCCTCGTACCAGGGGCTCTGGGGCCTCCGGACGACCCACGGCACGGTGTCCCGCGAGGGGCTGCTCCCGCTCGCGCCGTCGTTCGACACCGTCGGGTGGCTCACGCGGAGCCCCGGTGTGCTGCTCGCCGCCCTCGACGCCACCGTGCCGCCGCCCGCACCGGCAGGGGCGCCCGATGCAACCGTGCTCGTCGTCCCCGAGGAACTCGTCGCACTCGTCGAACCGGCCGTCGCCCGGTCCTTCACCGCCTTCGTCGAGACACTCGACGAACCCGTCGCGACCGTCCGGCTGCGCGACCTCGGCATCCCGGTCCCCGCAGCACTGCAGGAGCAGATGCGGCTCGTCCAGGCCGCCGAGGCGCTCGCCGCCCACGGCCCCTGGATCGACGCGCACCCCGGCGCACTGAGCGCCGTCGTCGGTGGCCGGTTCCGGGCGGCACGCGCGAACGACCCCGACGCGACCGCCGACGGCGTCGCACGCCTCGACGAGGTCCGTGCGACGATCCGCCGTGCCCTCGCCGGTCGGACCCTGCTGTTCCCGACCGTGCCCGGACCCGCACCGCTGCTCGACGCGGACACCGCTGCGCTCGAGCGCGCCCGGACCGCCACGACGGCGATGACCGCGCTCGCGAGCGTCGGCGGCCTGCCCGCGGTGAGCGCACCGGCGCTGACCGTGGACGGCGCGCCCGTCGGCGTCTGCCTGGTCGGCGGCCCGGCCACCGACCGTGCCCTGGTGATCCGTGCCGGGCGCATGCTGCCGGACCAGGCCGCCCCGGGCCTCCCGACGGTCTCGGTGGTGCGCTAGGAGGCGAGCCGCCGGGCGTGGGTGACCGCCCACAGACCGACGGCGCTCGCCGCGGCCACGTTGAGCGAGTCGACGCCGTGCGCCATCGGGATCCGGACGGTCGTGTCGGCCGACGCGATCGCGGCCGGCGTCAGTCCCTGCCCCTCGGTGCCCATCACGAGCGCGACCTTCTCGGGCAGGTCCGCCACGAAGGCGTCGAGGTCGACGGACTCGTCCGTCAGTGCCATCGCGGCCAGGTGGAACCCCTGCGCGCGGAGTTCCTCGCCCGCCGCGGGCCAGTCGCCGATGCGGGTCCACGGCACCTGCAGGACCGTGCCCATGCTCACGCGGACGCTCCGGCGGTACAGCGGGTCGGCACACCGCGGGCTGACGAGCACCGCGTCGGCGCCGAGGCCGGCGACGCTGCGGAACACCGCGCCGACGTTCGTGTGGTCGACGATGTCCTCGAGCACGACGACGACCTTCGCGTCCCGCACCACGTCGGCGACACTCGGCAGCTCGGGACGCTGCATCGCGGCGATCGCACCGCGGTGCATCCGGAAGCCGGTGAGCTCCTCGAGCAGGGCGTCGGCGCCGACGAAGACCGGCCCGTCGTGCTCCGCGACCAGGGGCAGGACGCTGTCGAGCCACTTCTCCTGCACCAGGATGCTCCGCGGCACGTGTCCGGCGCGGACCGCGCGCTCGATGACCGTGTTCGACTCGGCGATGTACAGGCCGCCCTCGGGCTCCGAGACCCGGCGGAGTGCCACGTCGGTCAGACGGGCGAAGTCGTCGAGGCGGGGATCGTCGAGGGAGTCGATGCGGACGGGGTGCACGGGGCTCGTTTCGGTGTGGTGCGGGGGCGGCGCGGGTCCGGCGGGCCTGGGCCGGGGCCGGGGCCGGTGCGGGTCCGGCGGGCCGGGCCGACACGGGTCCGGGCTGCCGACGGGCTGCTCCGGGCTGCCGCCGGACGGGTCCGCCGAGGATGCGCTCCGCCTGGGAAGCGACTGGGACGGTCGGGTGTTGAGGGTACCGTGAACAGGGTGCTGGATGATGCTGCGTCGACGACCGGACCGACCACCGGGGCGGCCGCCGGGTCGGTGACCGCCGACGACCTGGACCGCGTCGTCGAGGTGCTCGCGGGCAAGCGGATCGCCGTGCTCTCCGGTGCCGGTCTGAGCACCGACTCCGGCATCCCCGACTACCGCGGTGCCGGGCGGGTGGTGCGCAAGCCGATGACGTTCCAGGAGTTCCTGGCCGACCCCGCGAAGCGCCAGCGCTACTGGGCCGGATCCCACCTGGGCTGGCGGAGCTTCGCGGCCGCCGTGCCGAACGACGGACACCGGGCGCTCGCCGCACTCGAGGACGCCGGGATCGTCGCCGGGGTCATCACGCAGAACGTCGACGGCCTGCACCTGCGCGCCGGGTCCCGCCGCGTCGTCGAGATCCACGGCTCGATGGACCGCGCCGTGTGCCTGCGGTGCGGCCAGGTGTTCTCCCGCTCCGACCTCGCCGCCACCATCGACCGGGCGAACCCCTGGATCGACGAACCGGGGTCCGTGCAGCTGCAGCCGGACGGTGACGTCGAGATCACCGACGTCGAACGGTTCGTCGTGCCCGCGTGCACCGTGTGCGGCGGCGACCTGAAGCCCGACGTCGTCTTCTTCGGCGAGTTCGTGCCGGCCGAGAAGTTCCGCGAGGCCGTGTCGATCGTCGCCGACGCCGACGCACTCCTCGTCGTCGGTTCGTCCCTCACCGTCAACTCGGGCGTGCGGCTGGTCGACCACGCTGCGCGCCGCAAGAACCCCGTGGTCATCGTGAACCGCGGCGAGACCCGCAGTGACCGGCGGGCGGCCGTGAAGCTCGACGCCGGCACCACCGAGACGCTCGTGCACCTGGCGGAGCGGCTCAGCGCGGCGGCGTCGACCGACTAGCGCGGTCGCGGTCGCCTGGGCCGACCTGCTGGTCGCGGCTTGCCTGGACCCGCGCGGGCGCTGCCGCCGGGCGGGCCTGCGCGGTCGCGGTTCCCGGACGGGCCTGCCGTTCGCGTCTGCGAAGATCGACGGGTGACGACCCTCCTGTACCTCGTCCGGCACGGCGAGACCGACTGGAACGCGCAGCGCCGCATCCAGGGCTCGACCGACATCCCGCTCAACGACACCGGACGACGGCAGGCCGCCGAGGCCGCCGAGCTCCTGACCCGCCGGCCGTTCGACGCGGTGGTCGCCTCCCCGCTGTCCCGTGCGGCCGAGACGGGCGCGATCATCGCCGACCGCCTGGGCCTCGACGCACCGACGACGTACCCGGGCCTGGCCGAGCGCTCCTACGGCGAAGCCGAGGGCCTGACCGACGACGAGGTGTCGGCACGGTACCCGCACGACGACATCCCCGGTCGGGAGTCCCGCTCCGCGCTGCTCGCCCGCGTCACCGAGACGCTCGGTGAGATCGCGGTCCGGTTCGACGCCGGCGTCGTCGTGGTCGCGACCCACGGCGCGGTGATCCGCAGTGTCGTGAACGCCGCAGCCCCCGGCACCGCCGATCGCCGCAACACCCCGATCCGCAACGGGTCCATCCACTCGTTCCGGTGGGACCCCGAGCGCTTCCACGCCGAACTCGTCCGGTTCGACGACCCGATCGACGACGTGTCCGACGCCACCGGAGGGTCCGCGTTCGAGTACCAGAACCCCTTGGAGCGCCGGGGCTGACCGGGGACTAGGCTCCGACGCACCCGCACACCGGGGTGAGGGGAGCCACATGTCCGACGACGGAACCAGCCGACACGGGCAGCACGCCCTCGACCAGCAGGCCGACGACCTCGACCGGGTGTTCGGTCCCGAGACGGCGAGCGTCCCCACCCGCACCCGGGCCCGCACCTGGTTCATCATCGGCGGCAGCACCCTCGCGGTGGTCGCGGTCATCGCCGTGGTGCTCGGCTCGATCATCGGGAGCGTCCAGAACGGCATCGGCGGGGTCTTCCCACGGCCGGACGTGGCGCTCGACCGGTTCGACACGCGCGTGCGCGCGCTGCCCGGCGTCACCGACGTGCGGCACCATGCCCCGTCGAAGACGGCGTTCGCGAGCTACGACGCCATCGCCTCGGTCCGGGCGGACCCGGCGCTCGACCCCGCTGCCCGGCGTGACCTGGTCGCCGCCATCAGCCGCGCAGCCGACGAGTCCGGCGGCAACGGTGTCCGCGTCGTCGTGGTCGCCGACCTCGGCAACCTGGAGATCGGCGTCACCGGTGCCGGCGAGGTCGCGGCGAAGCGCCTGGCGCTGGCGGACACGCTCGACCACATCGGCGGTGTGACGGAGGTCCGTTGCTCGTGGGAGCGGGGCGGCGACCCGTCCGACGCCGCACGCGACCAGTCGATCGTCGTGCGGACCCCGGGTCGGGGCGCCGCGGTGCCGCCGATCGTGTCGCGGGTCACCGAGGAGACGCAGAAGGTGTTCCCCGGGGCGGACGTGCGGGTCATCGCGCCGGAGTGACGGTGTGGTGGTCGCGGAGTCGTCGAGCGTCCGACGTGGAACGACACGGTCGACGTCGCACGACATCGACATCGTCGTTCCGCATCGTCACGAACCGCGAGCCCGCGCGCCCGCACCCGCACCAGCCCTCAGCCCCGCCGGTCCCCCACGGCCCGCTCGACGGCCCGGACGACCTGCTCCGCCGAGTCCTGCCACCGGAACCGACCGGCACGCTGAATCGACTGCCGCGAGGCCTCGTCCCACCGTTCCTCGACCCGCCGGACGGCCGCGGCAAGGGCGGACGGCGACGCCGGGTCGAAGTACTCCGCCGCCGAGCCGCCGATCTCCCGGAAGATCGGGATGTCGCTGACGACGACCGGGGTCCCGACGCCCATCGCCTCGACGAGCGGGATGCCGAACCCCTCGTCGTACGACGCGGTCGCCAGCGCGGTGGCCGAACGGAGCACGGACAGGTACTCCTCGTCGGTGGCGCCGTCGTGGAACACGATCGTCCCCGTGGGAGCCAGCGCCTCGAGCCGTGCACGGTCGGCGTCGGACACCCGCGACATGCAGTGCAGCGTCCAGTCCGCCCCCAGGAGCGGCAGCGCCGCCGCCAGGGTCTCGACGTTCTTGTACGGCATGAACGAGCCCATGTAGACGAGCGAGCGTCCACGTGGCGCTCCGGCCACCCGCGGTGTCGCCGGGTCGGCCGCGTTGTAGGCGACCGTCACGGGTCGCTTCGTCAGCCGGTGCTCGGCGATCAGCCCGGCGGTCGTCTCGGACACCGTCACCACCCCGTCGGCGCCGTTCAGCAGGAACCGCTGCGGCGCCCAGGACAGGTGGAACGCCCGCCAGCCGAGCCGCAGCGGCCACGAGAACTCCCGCGGGGGCGTGCGGTTGCGGTAGTAGATCAGGTCGTGCAGCGTCAGGACGAGCGCGTACCGGCGCCCCCGTGACCCCATCGTCTGCATGGGCGAGAACACCGCGTCGAGCCCGAGCCGGTTGACGCGCCGGGCGACGAGCGGCTCCCCCGCGTCCGTCGGCGCGGGCAGCAGCTCCCACGGCAGGTCCCTCGGCAGCGACTCGAGCTGGCGCTCGTCGCTGACGAGCAGCACGTAGTCGTGCCGGTCCGGCAGGTGCGCGACGACCCCGGCGGTGAACCGGCTGATGCCGTCGTGCCGACCGATCCGCACGTACCGGCAGTCGATGCCGATGCGCAGGCGCGTCACGACGCGTCCGCCGTCCGGGAGGCCCGCCCCGCCCCCGACGGTCGGCTGTCCGTCGCGGCCGCGCCGCGTCCAGTGCGTCCATGGCGTCCCGCACGCCCGGTCGTGTCCGCCATCCGGCGGAGCACGGCCGCCGCGGCCGGAGCCGGCGTCTCGTAGTGCACCAGGTGGCCGACCCCCGGGATCACGACGAGCTCGGCGTCACGCAGCCGCTCGGCGAGTGCGCGCTGTTCGGGGACGGCGGTGATGTCGTCGTGCTCGGCCGCGACGAGCAGCACGGGCACGTGGATGCGGTCGGCGTACTCGGAGACGTCGTGGGTGACCGAGGTGCGGAACGCCTCGAGCACGCTCGTGCGGTTCGCGAAGGCCGAGAAGTACCGGTCGTGCTGGTCGTGCACCCATCGACGGACGGCGGGGTCGTGCGACTTCAGCATCGCGATGCTCATCGCCCGGACGATCGCGCCGTTCCGCAGGATCCCGAGCCCGATCGGCTTCGGCAGGACCGCGCCGGCGCGGTAGTACCCGATCGCGATCGCGGTCCCGACGGCACGCGGTCCCTGCAGTGCCGGGGCCGCGATGGGGTTGACGAGGACGAGCAGCCGGGTGTCGAGCCCGGCGGCGACGGTGGCCGACACCACGATCGATCCGAACGAGTGCCCGAGCACGACCGTGTCGCGGCCGAGCCCGAGCGCGGCGTGGAACCCGGTCAGCCAGGCCACGTACGCGTCGATGTCCGACACCGGCAGCGGGTCGGACACGCCGAAGCCGGGCAGGTCCGGCACGATCACACGGACACCTTCGAGGTGCGCGGCGATGGTCTCGAGCCCGTGGTGGTCCCCGCGGAACCCGTGCACGGCGAGCACGGTGCGATCCGAGTCCTCGGGCCCGTAGACCCAGTAGTGCGTGGTCCGGCCGTCGACCTGGACGGCCCGGTGCACGACCGGGGTGGCGGCCATCAACGACTGGTACGGGGAGAGCACGGGCGGTTGCATCCGCGCCAGTCTAGGGAGCGAACCGCACGAAACCCCGGACACCCGCAGCATCTCGCGCCTATCGTGTCCGGGGCGGGCCGTCGACCGGTCCGTCGATGACGACGAGGAGCACGGTGACCTTCACAGCCCCGATCCAGCTGCCCGGCCTGACGCTCGACCCGCAGTGGTACAAGCGCTCGGTCTTCTACGAGTGCATGATCCGGTCGTTCGTCGACTCCAACGGAGACGGCATCGGCGACATCCAGGGCGTGATCGGCAAGCTCGACTACCTGCAGTGGCTCGGCGTGGACGCCCTGTGGCTGCCGCCGTTCTTCCAGTCGCCGATGCGCGACGGCGGGTACGACATCGCCGACTACCGGGCGATCCTGCCGGAGTTCGGCACGCTCGACGACTTCCGCGAGCTCGTCACGAAGTCGCACGAGCGGAACATGCGCATCGTGATCGACATGGTGATCAACCACACCAGCGACCAGCACGAGTGGTTCCAGCAGTCCCGCGAGGACCCGGACGGCCCCTACGGCGACTTCTACGTCTGGCGGGACACCGACGAGGACTACTCGAACATCCGCATCATCTTCGTCGACACCGAGGAGTCCAACTGGACCTTCGACCCGGTCCGACGCCAGTTCTTCTTCCACCGCTTCTTCTCGCACCAGCCCGACCTGAACTTCGAGAACCCCGCGGTCATCGAGGCGATCTACGACGTCGTCCGGCACTGGCTCGACATGGGCGTCGACGGGCTCCGGCTCGACGCGATCCCGTACCTGTTCGAGTCAGAGGAGGGCAACGGCGAGGGCGAGCCGGAGACCCACGAGTTCATCAAGAAGCTCCGCGCCATGGTCGACGACGAGTACCCCGGGCGTGTGCTCCTGGCCGAGGCGAACCAGTGGCCGCGCGAGACGGCGGCGTTCTTCGGCACCGACGAGGAGCCCGAGTGCCACATGGCGTTCGACTTCCCGGTCATGCCCCGCATCTTCTACTCGCTCCGCGCCCAGCACGCCGCCGAGCTCAAGGCGATCCTGTCCGAGACCCTCGACGTGCCGGCCAGCGCGGCGTGGGGCGTCTTCCTCCGCAACCACGACGAGCTCACGCTCGAGATGGTGAGCGAGGAGTACCGGCAGGCGATGTACGGCTGGTACGGCTACGACCCGCGGATGCGCTCGAACATCGGTATCCGCCGACGCCTCGCTCCCCTGCTCGACAACTCGCGCGCCGAGCTCGAGCTCATCCACGCGCTGCTGTTCTCGCTGCCCGGTTCGCCGTTCCTGTACTACGGCGACGAGATCGGGATGGGCGACAACATCTGGCTGCCGGACCGTGACTCCTCGCGCACGCCGATGCAGTGGACGCCGGACCGCAACGCCGGCTTCTCCACCGCCGACCCGGGCAAGCTCTACCTGCCCGTCGTCCAGTCGCTCGTGTACAACTACGCGCAGGTCAACGTCGAGGCGCAGCTCGCCCAGTCGCGCTCGCTGCTGCACTGGGTCCGGAACGTCATCCACACGCGCAAGGCCCACCCGGTGTTCGGTCTCGGCTCCCTGAACGTGCAGGAGACCTCCAACGACTCGGTGCTCGCCTTCGTCCGCTCGTGGGAGGGCTCCGGGCAGCAGTTCGGGCCGTCCGCCGAGGACGTCCTGTGCGTGTTCTCGTTCGCGACGAACCCGACCTCGGTCACGATCTCCGCGCCGGAGTTCGCGGGGCGTCCGCTCTACGACCTGTTCGGCGGCAGCTCGTTCCCGTCGTTCGACGAGGACGGCACCGTCACGCTCACCATGGGCACGCAGTCGTTCTACTGGCTGCACGTCGGCGCGCCGACCCGGTAGTCGGGGGTGTCGGTGCGTCCCGTTAGCCTGACCGCGTGACGTTCCCCACAGCACAGCTCGACGCGCCCGCTCCGTCCCAGGACCTCACGGGTCGGCCCTGGTGGCATGCGCTGGGCGTCTTCGACCTCGAGACCACCGGGGTCGACGTCGAGACGGCCCGCATCGTCACCGCCCACGTCGGGCTCATCGACATGACCGGGGCCTCCATCGTCGAGGGTGCCTGGATCGCGGACCCCGGCGTCCCGATCCCCGAGGGCGCCGCCGCCGTGCACGGCTACACCACCGAACGTGCCCAGGCCGAGGGACGCCCTGCGGCCGAGGTCGTCGCCGAGATCATCGCCGCGATCGAGGCCGTGTTCGCCCGGGGCATCCCCCTGGTGATCTACAACGCCCCGTACGACCTCACCGTGCTCGACCGCGAAGCGAAGCGGCACGGGTTCGCCTCGCCCGTCATCGGCAACGTCGTCGACCCGCTGGTGATCGACAAGGCGCTCGACACCTTCCGCAAGGGCAAGCGCACGCTCGAGGCCGCGTCCGAGCTCTACGGCGTCACGCTCGACGACGCGCACGACGCCGGAGCCGACGCGATCGCTGCCGGGCGTGTCGCCCAGGCCATCGCGGGCAAGTACCCGGACGAGCTCGGCATCTCCGCCGAGGAACTCCACCGCAAGCAGGTCGGCTGGTGCGCCGAGCAGGCCACCTCGTTCCAGGACTACATGCGCAAGAAGCGCGACCCGACGTTCACCGCCGACGGCCGCTGGCCCCACCGCAACGGCGCCTGACCACGCCCTGCCCCCTCGCAAGACACCGGTGTTCACGCGCCGAACACCCGCAGACCGCGGTGTGACGCGTGAACACCGGTGTCTTGTGTCCGAGTACAGCGCCGGCCGGAAACGCCGCACAACGCGAACGGGCGGCCCTCCCGGAGGAGGACCGCCCGTGGGCGTTGCGTGGGGGCTGCTTACTTGCTGAAGCCCTTGAAGCGCTGGTTGAACTTCTCGACGCGACCGGCCGAGTCGAGGATGCGCTGCTTGCCCGTGTAGAACGGGTGCGAAGCGGACGAGATCTCGACGTCGATGACCGGGTAGGTCGCACCGTCGAGCTCGATGGTCTTGTCGCTGTTCGCGGTCGAACGCGTCAGGAACGT
Source organism: Curtobacterium sp. MCLR17_045 (assembly GCF_003234405.1). NCBI lineage: Bacteria > Bacillati > Actinomycetota > Actinomycetes > Micrococcales > Microbacteriaceae > Curtobacterium > Curtobacterium sp. MCLR17_045. The sequence goes on along the minus strand of NZ_QKTB01000004.1, from coordinate 142,601 downwards.
CTCACCGGAGGCCAGGTCGCGGAAGACGATGGCGCGGTACTCGGGGTGGGTGTCGGTCTTCATGGAGATTCCTCGATAGCGGTGATGGGATTGCGCGAACTGCGCGGGAAGTCGTCGGCTTGCGCCAGCCGTCCACGATACCAGAGAGACGGCGGGATCGCAGCGCTACGCGGCGCGTGCCGTGTAGCGACCGGCGTCCTTGGTGACCGAGAGGTCGATGCCGAACGCCTCGGTCAGGATCTGGTCCGTCAGGACCTCGTCGATGGGGCCGGCGGCCTGTACGTGGCCGTCGGCGAGGACGAGCGCGTGGGTGAAGCCGGCCGGGATCTCCTCGACGTGGTGGGTCACGATGACGATGGCCGGCGAGTCGGCGCTCTGGGCGTAGCCGCCGAGGGTGCGGACGAGGCTCTCCCGGGCACCGAGGTCGAGCGACGCGGCCGGTTCGTCGAGGAACAGGATCTCCGGGTCGGTCATGACGGCACGGGCGATCTGCACGCGCTTCTGCTCGCCGTCGCTCAGGTCGCCGAACGTGCGGTCGGTGAAGGACCCCAGGCCCCACTCCTCGAGCACGCGCTGCGCGCGACGGACGTCGAGCTCCTCGTACTCCTCGTTCCAGCGGCCCGTGACCGAGTACGCCGCGGTGAGCACGACGTCGATGACCTTCTCGGTCACCGGGATGCGACGGGCCAGCGCGGTCGACGCGAAGCCGATGCGCGGGCGGAGCTCGAACAGGTCGGCACCGCCGAGTTCGGTCCCGAGCACCTCGACGTCACCCGAGGTCGGGAACGTCTGGGCACCGGCGACCTGGAGCAGCGTCGTCTTGCCGGCGCCGTTCGCGCCGAGCACGACCCAGCGTTCGTCGTCCTGCACCTCCCACGAGATCGCGTCGAGGATGGTGGCCCCGTTGCGGACCACGGAGACGTCTGACAAGCGCACGACCGAGGGCATGCGACCAGCCTACGGGTTCTGGCCGAGCACCCGGTCGTAGACCTGCCGTGTCCTGGTGGCGATCGCGTCCCAGGTGAACTCGGTCTCGACACGGAGCCGTCCGGCGCGTCCCATGAGCTTCGCCAGCCCCTCGTCGGCGAGCACCTCGGTGAGGGTCGCGGCGAGGTCGGCCACGAAGCGGTCGGGGTCGGTCGGGGTGCCCGTGCCGTCCTGCACCTGGTCGATCGGGACAATTCGGCCGGTGAGCCCGTCGGCGACGACCTCGGGGATGCCCCCGGTGCCGGTGCCGACGACCGGGATGCCGCACGCCATCGCCTCGAGGTTCACGATGCCGAGCGGCTCGTAGACCGACGGGCAGACGAACACGGTGCCCGAGGACAGCACGTTCACGATCTCCTCGTGCGCGAGCATCCGGTCGATCCAGACGACGCCTTCACGTTCCGCGCGGAGGCCCTCGACGAGCTCGGTGACCTCGGCCAGGATCTCGGGGGTGTCCGGCGCGCCGGCACACAGCACGATCTGCACGTCCGACGGCAGCGACGCCACGGCACGGAGCAGGTACGGCAGGCCCTTCTGGCGGGTGATGCGTCCGACGAACACGACGCTCGGGCGAGTCGGGTCGATGCCGAGGGCGCGCACGGCGTCCTCGTCGACGGTCGGCTTCCACGCGTCGATGTCGATGCCGTTGTAGACGACGTGGACCTTCGCGGGGTCGATCGACGGGTACGAACGCAGGATGTCCGCACGCATGGCCTTCGAGACCGCGATGACGCCGTCGGCGTGTTCGAACGCCTCGCGCTCCATCCAGCTGGACAGGCGGTAGCCGCCGCCGAGCTGCTCGGCCTTCCACGGGCGGAGCGGCTCGAGGCTGTGGGCGGTCACGATGTGGGGGATGCCGTAGGTCAGCTGCGCGATCCGGCCCGCGGAGTTCGCGTACCAGGTGTGCGAGTGCACGAGGTCGGCACCATCGACGTCGGCCGCGATGGCCACGTCGGTCCCGAGGGCCTGCAGCGCGCCGTTCGCCTGGCCGAGGCCGTCCGGGGTCCGGTAGCCCCACACGTCGGGTTCGTCACGGAAGGCCCCGAAGGCCCGGACACGGACTTCCGTGTCCGTCCCCGACCGCAACGCGGCGGTGAGTTCGGACACGTGGACACCCGCTCCGCCGTAGACCTCCGGCGGATACTCCCTGGTCAGCAGATCGACTCGCACTGGTTCAACGTAACCGGTTCCCAGTGCTGACGCCTACTGTGAGCGGCATGGCACCAAAGAAGGTCTTCGGCATCGTGCTCGCCGGCGGCGAGGGCAAACGACTCATGCCGCTCACGGCCGATCGCGCGAAGCCCGCCGTCCCGTTCGGCGGCAACTTCCGTCTCATCGACTTCGCACTGTCGAACCTGGTCAACTCCGGTCTGCAGAAGATCGTCGTCCTGACCCAGTACAAGTCGCACAGTCTCGACCGGCACGTCGCGGAGACGTGGCGCATGGAGGGGCTGCTCGGCTCCTACGTCGCGTCCGTCCCCGCGCAGCAGCGGCTCGGCAAGCGCTGGTTCGCCGGCTCGGCCGACGCGATCCTGCAGTCGCTCAACCTGCTGCGCGACGAACGCCCCGACATCGTGGTCGTCGTCGGTGCGGACCACGTGTACCGGATGGACTTCCACCAGATGGTCGAGGCGCACATCGCGTCCGGCCGCAGTGCCACGGTGGCGGCGATCCGTCAGCCGATCGGGCTCGCCGACCAGTTTGGCGTGATCCAGGTGGCCGACGATGACCCTACGAAGATCGAGGCGTTCCTCGAGAAGCCGAAGGACGCGATCGGTCTCGCCGACTCCCCCGGCGAGATCCTGGCCTCGATGGGCAACTACGTCTTCAACGCGGACGCCCTCGTCGACGCGGTCCTGCGCGACGGCCAGCTCGAGACGTCCGCGCACGACATGGGCGGCGACATCGTCCCCGACTTCGTCAACCGCGGCGACGCCGGCGTGTACGACCTGCAGCGCAACGAGGTCCCCGGTTCCACCGACCGCGACAAGTACTACTGGCGCGACGTGGGCACCATCGACTCGTTCTTCGACGCCCACATGGACCTCATCGCCCCGGTCCCGGTCTTCAACCTGTACAACCAGGACTGGCCGATCTTCAACCAGCAGACGAACCTGCCGCCGGCGAAGTTCGTCCGCGACGCGAACGGCAACACCGGGTCCACGGTGGACTCGCTCGTGTCGCTCGGCTGCCTGGTGTCGGGTGCGCAGGTCGAGCGCAGCATGATCGGGCCCTGGTGCTCGATCGACTCCGGCGCGAAGGTCCTCGACTCGATCGTCTTCGAGCGCGCCACCATCGGCGCCGGCGCGGTCGTCAACCGCGCCATCCTCGACAAGGACGTCGTCATCGCACCGGGCGCGCAGGTCGGCGTCGACCGCGAGGCCGACGAGGCACGCGGCTTCACCGTCACCGAATCCGGCATCACCGTGGTCGGCAAGGGCGTCCGCGTCGACGCGTAGACACGACGAACAGGCAAGCACCCGGGGCGCAGCCCCGGACGGACGGCCTGGAGGCACGGCTCGCGTCACGGACGCGGCCGTGCCTCCGTCAGTCGGTACCGTTGGTGCGTGCCCCGCTTCCTCGTCGTCCTCGATGCCGATTCCACGCTCCTCGAGGACGAGGTGATCGAACTGCTCGCCGACAGCGCCGGGACCCGGCCACAGGTGGCGGCGATCACGGAGCGCGCCATGCGCGGGGAACTCGACTTCGCCGAGAGCCTCCGGGAGCGTGTCGCGACCCTTGCGGGCCTCCAGGCAGACGTCTTCGTCCGTGCACAGCAGTCGGTCCGTGTGACGCGGGGCGCCGACCAGCTCGTCCGTGGGGTGCACGCCGCAGGCGGCACCGTCGGCGTGGTGTCCGGCGGGTTCCACGAAGTGCTCGACCCGTTCGCCGAGCAGCTGGGCCTCGACCACTGCCGGGCGAACCGCCTCGAGGTCACCGACGGCGTGCTCACCGGCCGCGTGCTCGGCGACGTCGTCGACGCGCACGCCAAGGCCGTCGCGCTCCGCGAGTGGGCGGACGCCGACGGGGTCGACCCGGCACGGACCATCGCCATCGGCGACGGCGCGAACGACCTCGAGATGATGCGCGTCGCCGCGCTCTCGGTGGCGTTCGACGCGAAGCCGCGCGTGCGGGACCAGGCGGACGTCGCGGTCGTCGACCGCGACCTGTCCGCCGTGCTCGCGACGCTCGGTCTGCGCGGCTGATCAGTCCGAGGGCTAGTGGCCCATCCCGAGGCCGCCGTCGACGGGGATGATCGCACCGGAGACGTACCCGGCGCCGTCGCTCGCCAGGAACAGCGTGGCGTCGGCGACGTCGTCGACCGTGCCGTAGCGGGCGGCCGGGATCGCCTTCTTGAACTCGGCCTGCAGCTCGTCGGAGAGCGCGGCGGTCATGTCCGTCTGGATGAAGCCCGGCGCCACGACGTTGGCGGTGATGCCGCGCGAGCCGAGCTCACGCGTGATCGACCGGGCCATGCCGACCAGGGCGGCCTTCGAGGACGCGTAGTTGACCTGGCCGATCTGGCCGTAGGCGCCCACGACGCTGGACATCAGCACGATGCGGCCGAACTTGGCCTTCATCATGCCCTTCGTGGCGCGCTTGACGACGCGGAAGGTGCCCGTGAGGTTCGTGTCGACCACGCTGGTGAAGTCGTCCTCGGACATGCGGAGGAGCAGCTGGTCGTTCGTGATGCCGGCGTTCGCGACGAGGACCTCGATCGGACCGAGCTCGGCCTCGACCTGCGTGAACGCGGCGTCGACGGAGGCCGTGTCGGTGATGTCGGCCTGCACCGTCAGCGCGCCCTCGGGACCCCCCTGACCGCTGCGCGACGTCACGGCGACCCGGTGGCCGGCGGCGACGAACCGCTCGGCCAGGGCGTGGCCGATGCCGCGGTTGCCGCCGGTGATGAGGACGGTACGGGGGGTGCTCATGGTCGCTCCGTTCGGTGGGATCTGCTCGGCACGCGGTGCCGGGTACCCGGCGGACACGCCCGGACGAGCGTACCGGAGCGGACCACCCCGCCGGTTCGCGCGCGGCGCACCCACGATCGGTCCGGCGGGATTAGGCTTGACCACGGGTAGACGGAGACCATCTGTATGAAGAGCACGCACACGAGCATCACGTCGCTGCCGGACACACCGGAGCAGGACCGGGCGCACCGCCTGTCCCGCTACGTCTGGCAGATGGCCATCCGAGTGGTCCTCTTCATCTCCGCCGTGCTCGTGTACTCGATCTGGCACTCGTGGCTCGCGGTCATCCCGATCGTCCTCGCCGCGGTGATCCCCTGGGTCGCCGTCGTCATCGCGAACGCCGGCAGCCGGACCGAGAGCGACATGATCTCCCCCGCCGGGTCCATCGAGCTCTACGACGCCGTCGACCCGCGCCTCCGCGAACAGCAGGAGGACGCCCGGGCCCAGGCCTACCGCGACGAGCAGGACCGCCTCCGCCAGCAGGCGCAGCACGCGCAGGACGAGTGGCAGCGCAACGGCGACCGATCGAAGATGTGGGGACCCCGCTGATGGGTGCGACGTTCGACCTGCAGACCGAGCCGGGATCCACCCCGGTGTGCTCGCGAGCTGGTTGCACCTCGACGGCCGGGTGGCGCGTGAACTGGCGCAACCCCCGGATCCACGCGATCGACCGCGTAAAGATCTGGGCCGCCTGCGAAGAACACCGCGACTTCCTCGCCGACTACCTGCGGTCCCGCTCGTTCCCGGTGCGCGTCACCGGCATGCACGAGGACGTCGACCACCTCGACGACGAGCGCGAGGCGACCGCGGCGCCGAAGAACGACGTCGGGGTGCGCTCCACCGGCACCTCGCGATGACCGACGGCTTCGACCCGCAGTCCCGGTACGGCCGCAAGCACGCCGCCAAGCTGCAGCGCGCCGCGGCGGAGTCCCGCTCGACCGACGACGCCAGGTCGGGCTCGTCCGGTCGGGACCCCGACGAACCGTTCGTCGGCTGGCGCTTCGTCCGGAGCCGCCGCTGGCTCGGCTACTTCGCGATCGCCGTCGCCTTCGCGATCGTGTGCGCACTGTTCGGCATGTGGCAGTGGGACCGCCGCAACGAGGCCGTCCGGCAGAACGAGCAGGTCGCGCAGAACTACGACCACACCCCCGTCCCCCTCGACCGGGCGCTACCGAAGGCCTCGAGCTGGCAGGACGAGCAGGAGTGGCTCCGGGTCTCCGTGACCGGCCGCTACGACGTCGACTCGCAGCTGCTCGTGCGCAACCGCGTGCACAACGGGCAGCCCGGGTTCGAGGTCCTGACGCCCCTGGTCACGTCCGAGGGCCGCGCCTTCATCGTCGACCGCGGGTGGGTGCCGACCGGCAACGCCCAGGACGCCCCCGACCACGTGCCCGCTCCCCCGTCCGGTGAGGTCACCGCGATCATCCGCCTGCAGCAGAGCGAACCGCGCATCCCCGGCCGATCCGACCCGAAGGACACCGACCAGGTGCAGTCGGTGACCCTGGCCGACGTGGCGAACAAGGTCGACGACCCGATCTGGACCGGTGCGTACGGGCAGCTCGCCTCCGAGTCCCCCGCCCCGACCGAGGCACGCCCGCTCGGCTGGGAGCGTCCGAACGCCGACACCGGGCTGCACCTCAGCTACTTCATCCAGTGGTTCCTGTTCGCCGCCGGCGGCTTCGGGTTCCTGGCGTACGTGATGGTGCAGGAGTACCGGAACCTCAACCAGGACGACCCCGAGGAGCGCGAACGCGCCCTCGAGCGCGAACGCCGCAAGAACGCGAAGCCGAAGACCGACGCCGAGATCGAGGACGAGCTCATCGCGTCACGTCGCTGACGCGCGGCTGAGGCGCGGCCGTGGGTGCGCGTCAGCGCACCGTGCGCACGTCGCAACCCCGTGCGCGGTTCCGCGCACCGTGCAGCGCCACAAGCGCCCACCCAGCACGCAACACCGCACCCGATGGCGAAACGGGCACCGTGCGGACGGGAGGCGCGACGCACGCCCGGCACCGCGCCTCCCGGCCGCACCGTGCGCACCCCGCAACCCCGTGCGCGCTTCCACGCACCGGGCGCACCCCGCAATCCCGTGCGCGCTTCCACTCACCGTGCAGCGCGACAAGCGGACACCCAACACGCAACGCCGCACCGGATGGCGAACGCGGCACCGTGCGCACGGGAGGCGCGACGCACGACCGGCACCGCGCCTCCAGACCGCACCGTGCCCACCCCGCAACCCCGTGCGCGCTTCCACGCACCGTGCAGCGCCACGAGCGCGCACCCAGCACGCAACCCCGCACCGGATGGCGAACGCAGCACCGTGCGGACGGGACCGCACCGTGCGCACGTCGCAACCTCGTGCGCGCTTCCGAGCACCGTGCAGGGCCACAAACGGGCACCCAGCACGCAACGCCGCACCGGATGGCGAACCGGGCACCGTGCGCACGGGAGGCGCGACGCACGACCGGCACCGCGCCTCCAGACCGCACCGTGCGCACCCCGCAACCCCGTGCGCGCTTCCGAGCACCGTGCAGCGCCACAAACGGACACCCAGCACGCATAGCCGCACCGGACCGCGAACACCGCACCGTGCGGACGGGCCTCGCCCGACCACACGCGCGGCGGCTACGCGAGCTCGATGAGCTCCGCGTAGTCCTTGTTCCAGTGGTCCTCGGTGCCGTCCGGCAGCAGCAGGACGCGCTCGGGGTTGAGCGCCTCGACCGCGCCGGCGTCGTGGGACACCAGGACGACCGCCCCCTCGAAGCCGGCCAGGGCGTTGAGGATCTCCTCGCGCGAAGCCGGGTCCAGGTTGTTCGTCGGCTCGTCGAGCAACAGGACGTTCGCGCCGGACACCACGATCATCGCGAGCGACAGACGCGTCTTCTCACCACCGGACAGGACACCGGCCTTCTTGTAGCCGTCGTCTCCGGTGAACAGGAACGAGCCGAGCACCCGACGGGCCTCGGTCTCGTTGAGGTCCGTCGACGCCGACACCATGTTCTCGATCACGGTGCGGTTGATGTCGATGTTCTCGTGCTCCTGCGCGTAGTAGCCGACGCGCAGACCGTGACCGGGCTGGATCTCGCCGGTGTCGGGCTGGTCAGCACCCGCCAGGATGCGGAGCAGCGTCGTCTTGCCCGCACCGTTGAAGCCGAGGATGACCACGCGCGAACCGCGGTCGATCGCCAGGTCGACACCCGCGAAGATCTCGAGCGACCCGTACGACTTCGACAGGCCCTCCGCCATCAGCGGGGTACGGCCGCACGGAGCCGGCGTGGGGAAGCGGATCTTCGCGACCCGGTCGACGACACGCTCGTCCTCGAGGCCGGCGAGCAGCTTGTCGGCACGCGCGACCATCTGGTGCGCGGCCGCGGCCTTCGACGCCTTGGCGCCGAACCGAGCGGCCTGGTCCTTGAGCGTGGCGGCCTTCTTCTCGGCGCCCGCGCGCTCCTTGCGGCGGCGCTCCTCGTCGGCGACGCGCTGCCGCTGGTACAGCTTCCAGCCCATGTTGTAGATGTCGATGGTCTGGCGGTTGGCGTCCAGGTAGAAGACGCGGTTCACGACCTCGTCGACGAGCTCCACGTCGTGGGAGATGATGATGACGCCACCGGGGTAGGTCTTCAGGTGCTCGCGGAGCCACACGACGGAGTCGGCGTCGAGGTGGTTGGTCGGCTCGTCGAGGATCATCGTCTCGGCGTCCGAGAACAGGATCCGGGCGAGCTCGATGCGACGGCGCTGACCACCCGATAGCGTCTTGAGCTGCTGGTCGAGGATGCGGTCCGGCAGCTTCAGGTTCGAGGCGATCGACGCCGCCTCGGCCTCGGCCGCGTAGCCACCGAGCGCGTTGAACTGGTCGTCGAGGCGGCTGTAGCGTCGCATCGCCTTCTCGGCAACGGCCGCGTCGTCGCTCGCCATGTCGAGCGTGGCGAGGCGGATGCCCTCCACGAGCTCACCGAGCCCACGGGCGTCGAGGATGCGCTTCCGCGCGGTCTCCTCCGGGTCGCCGGAGCGGGGGTCCTGCGGCAGGTAGCCGATCTCGCCGCCGCGGTCGATCGTGCCACCGTTGGGCTGCGTCTCGCCCGCGAGGGCCTTGGTCATCGTCGTCTTCCCCGCGCCGTTGCGGCCGACGAGTCCGATCTTGTCGCCCTTCTCGACACGGAAGGACACGTCTTCCATGAGGAGACGAGCTCCGACGCGGATCTCGAGTTCGTGCACGGCAAGCACAGTGGACGTCCAATCAGTTGGTGGGTTTGCACAACGGTGTGTGCGGGAGGTGCACCGCTACGCTGACGGGACCGATGGTTCCGAACGGAACCAGCAGTCCATTCTAGGAGAATCCATGACGAACGCCACCGGGTTCGCTCCCCGCGCAGTCCTCGCCGACCGTCTGCGCACGCACGGGCTGGCCACCGACGCCGCCCTCGTCGCCGGCGGAGCCCTGTTCACCGCCGCCATGGCGCAGCTCGAGGTCCCGATGTGGCCGGTCCCGATCACCGGGCAGACGCTGGCCGTCGTGCTCGTCGGCGCGACCCTCGGCGCACGTCGCGGCATGCTCTCGCTGCTCGTCTATGCCGTCGCCGGACTCGCGGGCGCCCCGTTCTTCGCCGACATGCAGGGCGGTCTGCAGGCCCTGGCCCTGCCGAGCTTCGGGTACGTCATCGGCTTCATCCCCGCCGCCGGGCTCGTCGGCTGGCTCGCCCGCCGCAACTGGGACCGCAACGTCGGTCGCGCCGCGGCCGCGATGCTGCTCGCGAGTGCCATCCCGTTCGTGACCGGCCTGCCGTACCTGGCCGTGGCGCTCGGCCAGCTCGGCGCCCCGAACGACGTCCAGTCGGTGCTCGCCGCCGGCCTGTACCCGTTCATCGTCGGTGGCATCGCCAAGGCCCTCATCGCCGCCGGCATCCTGCCGCTCGCGTGGAAGGCCGTCGGTCGCCGCTGACACCTCGCACGAGAACGGCCCCGCACCTGATCGGTGCGGGGCCGTTCTGCGTCCGGTGCGGGTGACCGGCCCGGTGGTCGGTCACGACTCCCCGCCACCCGGACGCCGAGTGGTCGCATTCCGTCGCCTGGAGCGCTGTCAGCCGACAGAACGTGACCACTCGGCGAACGCGAGCGGGTGGTCGCGACCACTCGGCGGCGTGCCCCGCGCGTGGCGTGCGCACAGACGGACGGGAGGCGCGGTGCCAGCTGGCACCGCGCCTCCCGTCCGTGGTGGGTCGCGACTAGATCGCGAACCCGAGGGCGCGCATCATCTCGCGGCCGTCGTCGGTGATCCGTTCCGGACCCCACGGCGGCATCCAGACCCAGTTGATCCGGAAGGCGTCCACGATGCCGTCGAGGGCGTTCGCGGTGTCCCCCTCGATGACGTCGGTCAGTGGGCAGCCCGCGCTGGTGAGCGTCATGCTGATGACGAGCGCGTTGGCGTCGTCGTCCCAGGCGAGGTCGTAGATCAGGCCGAGGTCGACGATGTTCACGCCGAGCTCCGGGTCCTGGACCTCCTTCAGGCCCTCGACGACCTCGTCGAACTTGTCGGGAGCGAGTGCGGCGATCATCAGGCCTGCGCCTCGGCGGCGGCGACCTGAACGTAGCGGTCGTAGCCCTCGTTCTCGAGGCGGTCGGCGAGCTCGGGGCCGCCCTGCTCCGCGATCTTGCCGGCGACGAACACGTGCACGAAGTCCGGCTTGATGTAGCGGAGGATGCGCGTGTAGTGCGTGATGAGCAGCACACCGAGGCCGGTCGCGGCCTTGGCGCGGTTGACGCCCTCGGAGACGATCTTCAGCGCGTCGACGTCGAGGCCGGAGTCGGTCTCGTCGAGGACCGCGAACTTCGGCTTGAGGAGCTCGAGCTGCATGATCTCGTGGCGCTTCTTCTCGCCACCGGAGAAGCCCTCGTTGACGTTGCGCTCGGCGAACGACGAGTCCATCTTCAGGTCGGCCATCGACTGGCGGAGTTCCTTGATCCATCCACGGAGCGCCGGAGCCTCACCGTCGATCGCCGTCTTGGCGGTGCGGAGGAAGTTCGACACCGTGACGCCGGGGATCTCGACCGGGTACTGCATCGCCAGGAACATGCCGGCACGGGCACGCTCGTCGACGCTCATCGCGAGGACGTCCTCGCCGTCGAGGGTGATCGTGCCACCGACGACGTTGTACCGCGGGTGACCGGCGATGGTGTACGCCAGGGTGGACTTACCGGAGCCGTTCGGCCCCATGATCGCGTGGATCTCGCCCTCGTTGATGGTGAGGTCGACACCCTTCAGGATCTCCTTGGTGCCCTGGTCGGTGTCGATCGAGACCTTGAGGTCACGGATTTCCAGAGTGGACATTGCGTTCCTTCGGTTGCAGCTGTGTGCGGCGTCAGCCGCGGGAAGTGTTGGGGGTGCTCAGTCGACCGGGACGACGTCCTGCACGTCGACGTAGACGTCGCCGTCGCGGACCTCGACCCGGAAGACCGGGACTGGCTCGTAGGCCGGGAAGTTCTGCGGCTTGCCGGTGGCCAGCGAGAAGCGGGACCCGTGGGCCCAGCACTCCAGCGAGTCGCCCTCGACGAAGCCCTCGGCCAGCGAGATGTCGCCGTGCGTGCAGGTGTCGCCGATGGCGTGGACCGTGCCGGACGAGTCCTTCACGATCGCGACCGCCGTGCCGTCGACGACCACCCGCATCGGGCTGTCCACCGCGATGTCGGCTTCGGCGCAGACCTTCTCGGCCATCAGGCGGTGGCCTGCGGGGCGGCGGTCTGCGGGGCGGAAGCCTGCGCGGTGGCGGCCTGTGCGTCGCCCGCCTCGGCCGGTGCGGCGATGACCGAACGGCCCTCGGCCAGCTCCTGCTCGACCGCGGCGATGAGGCGTTCCTCGAGCTCGGGTGCACCGATCTTCTGGATGACCTCGACCAGGAAGCCGAGCACGACGAGGCGCCGGGCTTCTTCTTCCGGGACGCCGCGGGACTGCAGGTAGAACAGCTGCTCGTCGTCGAAGCGACCGGTCGCACTCGCGTGGCCGGCGCCCTCGATGTTGCCCGTCTCGATCTCGAGGTTCGGGATGCTGTCGGCACGGGTGCCGTCCGTCAGCACGAGGTTGCGGTTCTGCTCGTACGAGTCGGTGCCGTCACCGGCGCGGCCGATCAGGACGTCGCCGATCCAGACGGTGTGCGCGCCCTGGCCCTGCAGCGCGCCCTTGTAGTTGACCCGACCGCGCGTGTTGGGCGCGTCGTGGTTCACGTAGACCTGCTGCTCGATGTACTGGCCGGCGTCGGCGAAGTACACGCCGTACATCTCCGTGTCGGCGCCCTGCGCACCGAGGTGCGTCGAGGGGTTGACGCGGATGACGTCGCCGCCGAGCGAGACCACGACGTGCTTGAGGAAGGCATCGCGGCCGACCTCCGCGAAGTGGGTCGAGACGTGCACGGCGTCGTCGTCCCAGTCCTGCAGGCTGACGACGGTCAGTCGTGCGTTCTGCTGCGCGACGATCTCGATGTTCTCGCTCAGCAGGGCGCTGCCGCGGTTGTCGAGCACGACGATGCCCTGGGAGTTCGGCTCGGCCGTGATGACCGTGTGCGCGGCGCGGGGCTGCGACCCGAAGTCGGAACGGGTCACGGTGATGAACTCGTGCGCTTGGGTGGCCTTGATCGTGATCGCCAGGACCGCGTCACGGGCGGTCCAGGCTGCGGCCGACGCGCGGTCCTCGGGCAGGCCGGCGGAGCCGACGCGGGGGTCGTCGCTGCGACCCCACTCGACGTCGGCGCCCTCGGACTGGCGGGCGAGGTACGGGTAGGCGGATCCGTCGAGCGCGCCGTCCAGCAGCGGCTGGAGCTTGGCGAGCGGCGCGAACTTCCAGTTGACCTCTCGGCCGGTGACCTTCGGGAACGCCTCGACGTCGCCGGACTGGAACCGCTCGGAGCGGGTCTGGACCGGCACCTTCTTGTCGGGGGCGTCCCAGCCGCCGTCGGAGTGGGCTCCGGCGCCGTGCTGGGTGCCGCCCTGCGCTGCGGCAGCGGGCTCGATCGGCTGGTCGATGTGGGGAGGGGTGGTGCTGGACATCTAGCCGACGGATCCTTCCATGCTCATCTCGATGAGCTTGTTGAGTTCGAGTGCGTACTCCATCGGGAGCTCGCGGGCGATCGGCTCGATGAAGCCACGGACGATCATCGCCATCGCCTCGTCCTCGGCCATGCCGCGGGACATGAGGTAGAAGAGCTGCTCCTCGCTGACACGCGAGACCGTGGCCTCGTGTCCCAGCTGCACGTCGTCGACACGGATGTCGATCGCCGGGTAGGTGTCGCTCCGGCTGATCGTGTCGACCAGCAGGGCGTCGCAGCGCACGGTGTTGGCGGCGTGGTGCGCGGCCGGGTCGACCCGGACCTCACCGCGGTAGCCCGCACGACCGCCACCACGGGCGATCGACTTCGAGACGATCGAGGACGTCGTGTACGGCGCCATGTGGATCATCTTCGCGCCGGCGTCCTGGTGCTGACCGGGGCCGGCGAAGGCGACGGAGAGCGTCTCGCCCTTGGCGTGCTCTCCGGCGAGGTAGATCGACGGGTACTTCATCGTGACCTTGGACCCGATGTTGCCGTCGATCCACTCCATCGTCGCGCCCTCGTGTGCGATCGCACGCTTGGTGACGAGGTTGTAGACGTTGTTCGACCAGTTCTGGATCGTCGTGTACCGAACGCGGGCGTTCTTCTTCACGATGATCTCGACGACCGCCGAGTGCAGCGAGTCGGACTTGTAGATCGGGGCGGTGCAGCCCTCGATGTAGTGGACGTACGAGTCCTCGTCCGCGATGATCAGCGTCCGCTCGAACTGGCCCATGTTCTCGGTGTTGATCCGGAAGTAGGCCTGCAGCGGGATCTCGACGTGGACGCCCTTCGGGACGTAGACGAACGAGCCACCGGACCAGACGGCCGTGTTCAGCGCGGCGAACTTGTTGTCGCCGGCCGGGATCACGGTGCCGAAGTACTCCTCGAACAGCTCCGGGTGCTCACGGAGCGCCGTGTCGGTGTCCATGAAGATGACACCCTGCTGCTCCAGGTCCTCGCGGATCTGGTGGTAGACGACCTCGGACTCGTACTGCGCGGCGACACCGGCGACGAGGCGCTGGCGCTCGGCCTCGGGGATGCCGAGCTTCTCGTAGGTCGCACGGATGTCCTCGGGAAGGTCTTCCCACGACTGTGCCTGCTTCTCCGTGGAGCGCACGAAGTACTTGATGTTGTCGAAGTCGATGCCCGTCAGGTCGGCACCCCACGTCGGCATCGGCTTGCGGCCGAAGAGCGACAGCCCCTTGAGGCGGTTCTTCAGCATCCACTCGGGCTCGTCCTTGAGGTTCGAGATGTCGGTGACGACCTCTTCCGAGATCCCACGACGGGCGGAGGACCCTGCCGAGTCGGAGTCGGACCAGCCGAACTCGTATTGGCCGAGCCCTTCGAGATCGGGACGGTCGATGAGCACGTCGGACATGGTCTCCTCGTTTCCTTCTTGCGGGACAGCGTTACAGGTGTGAACCCGTGGCGTCTGGACGCCATTCCACCGCGGACCGCTGACATGCGGACCGGGTGCTGCTCCCTCGCAACGACAATGGTTCCACGCAGTCCGTGGGTTGATCGGCGATCTCGGCCCATTCGGAGCCGGCGCCTGCCTAGACTTGACTGCTGCTGAACCCTCGAATCCTACAGGTTCACTGCACGGAACAACAGGAAGGCACCACCCTCGTGACACGCGTCGGATCCCCCGTCGAGCAGGATCTCCGGACCGGACGGTGGTGGTCGCTCCCCCGCGTGGTCGACCGTCGCGTGGTCGCACTGGCTTGGGCGTCCTTCGTGGTCGAGGTCGTGCTGATCGGCACCGGAGGCCTGGTACGCCTCACCGCCTCGGGCCTCGGATGCCCCACCTGGCCCAAGTGCACGGCGGATTCGCTCGTCTCCACGCCGGAGATGGGCATCCACGGCATCATCGAGTTCGGCAACCGTCTGCTCACCTTCGTGCTCGTGATCGTGGCCGTCGCGATGTTCCTCGCGGTCGTCCGGATGCTCCGCACGCGCCCCGAACTCTTCTGGCTCGCGTTCGCTCAGGGCGTCGCGATCCCCGTGCAGGCCGTCATCGGCGGCATGAGCGTGTGGACGAACCTGAACCCCTTCGTGGTCGGGCTGCACTTCGTCGTCTCCGCCGCCCTCACCTCGGTGACCGCTGCGCTGGTCTACCGCACGACGCACGGCCCGCGCACCGCCCAGCGCCTCGTCCCGCGCTGGTACACGGGTGTCGTCCGCGGCACCGTCGCCGCCGTCGTCGTGACCGTGCTCGTCGGCATCCTGACCACCGGCAGCGGCCCGCACGCCGGAGCCGACGCCGCCGTCGACGGTGGGCGTCTGCACCGCACCGGGTTCGACCCCGCGGTCATGGAGCATGTGCACGCCTGGCCCGCGTACGCCCTCTTCGCCCTGACCCTGGTGCTCGTCATCGGAGCCGTCCGCCTGGGCCGCCCGAGCAAGTGGCCGCTGCTGCTGCTCGTCGTCGAGTTCCTGCAGATCGCTGTCGGCCTCACGCAGGCACGCACGGGTCTGCCCGTCGGGCTCGTCGGCACGCACATGGTGCTCGCCGGGTTGCTCGTCGGAGCGGTGACCGCCGTGGTGCTGTCGACGCGGGCCTCGGCCGGCCGAGACGCCCTCCGGGAACCCATCGACGCCTGACGCCCGGGCGCGTCGCGCGCTCGACACCCGTTCTCCGACACCCCACGAGTCGTTCGACTCGTGGGGTGTCGCGTTCGTGGTGGGCCTGAACGGGTGGGCTCGGACGTCGCACGACATCGACTTCGTCGCTCGACATCCGCACCACGCGCGGTCCGCAGCGACGCGCGTCCGCCCCGCGGCCGACGGCGGTCGCGCCGGACGGGAGGCCCGTGGCGGGCCCGCACCGCGCCTCCAGGCCGCCTCGTGGCCGACGCAGGACGCCGGTGTCCTTGCCGGTACGCCGCCGAACGCGCGAGACGCCGCCGGGTTCGGCGGCGTCTCGGCGGGGTGGCGGCGTCGTGCAGACACGACGGCGTCAACAGGACACGACGGCGTCAACAGGACACGACGGTGTCGACTGGACACGACGGCGTCACCTGGACACGACGGCGTCGTGCGGACCGAGCGCGCGGGCGCCCGCTCGACCGCCTAGAAGGTGAAGACCTGCGGCAGCAGCGGGTCGATGCCCACGGCGATGAAGAGCAGCGTCAGGTACGTGATCGAGCTGTGGAAGACCCGCATCGGCTGCACGTGCTCGACGTGCTGGATGGCCCGCGAGTACAGGCGGTGCGACTCGACGACGAACCAGATGCCGCCGGCCAGCGCGACGACCGTGTAGAGCGGCCCCATGTGCCCGACCGGGATGAGCAGGAGCGAGCAGACGAGCGTCGCCCACGCGTAGAGCACGACCTGCAGGCCGACGACGGTGCGGCCACGGACCACGGCGAGCATCGGCACGTCGGCCGCGTCGTAGTCGTCGCGGTACTTCATCGACAGCGGCCAGTAGTGCGGCGGCGTCCACAGGAAGATCACCATGAACAGGATGACCGGGGTCCAGGTCAGCGACCCGGTGACGCCCGCCCAGCCGATGAGCACGGGCATGCAGCCGGCCGAGCCGCCCCAGACGATGTTCTGCGGGGTGCGGCGCTTGAGCCACAGCGTGTAGACGAACACGTAGATGAGGATGGCGATGACGCTCAGCGCCGCGGCGAGCCAGTTCACCAGGAACCCGAGCACCGCGGTCGACAGGATGCCGAGCACCCACGAGAACACGAGGGCCTCGCGGTCGGACAGCTCGCCGGTGACGAGCGGGCGGGTGCTGGTCCGCTTCATCAGGCGGTCGATGTCGCGGTCGATGTAGCAGTTGAAGGCCGACGCCGAACCGGCCGACATCGCTCCGCCGAGCATCGTCCAGAAGACGAGCCACAGGTCGGGGACGCCGCGTTCGGCGAGGAACATCGTCGGCGCCGTGGTGACGAGCAGCAGCTCCATCACGCGCGGCTTCGTCAACGAGACGTACGCACGGACCTTGCGGGACAGCGGCGATCGGGGTCGATCGGTGTCGGGCCGGGTCACGGTGGCAGTCGGCAAGAGAACCTCAGTCTGTTCGCATCAGCTCGCACACTCGGTGGACGACTGCGACGGCGTCCGGGCATGCGCTGACCCGGAATGTCCACGGGTCCCGATCAGTTTACGGGATGGAAGCGCCGCGACGGTGCCCCGCTCCGACATCCCGGCGTGATCCGGACGCGCTCGACACGCCCGGATCGACCGTCGACGGCCACCCCGGTGTGAACATCGGGGGTCACCTGAACCCCTTCTGAGTACCGGGTCACTATGCTGGACACGCCCTCCCGCAGTGCGCGCCCCGATGACGTCGGCCGCGATGAGCCGGTCGGCCGCCGCTAGACGGCGACACGACTCGGCCCCGGGATGGCCACATGTCCGTGCGATGGCACGAGCCCTCGCACATGTCGCATCAAGAAGGGTCAACATCCAAGTGGCTGAATTCACCTGGGACGCCATCGACCGGAAGGCCGTCGACACGGCCCGCGTTCTCGCCGCCGACTCGGTCGAGGCCGCCGGCAACGGTCACCCCGGCACCGCGATGAGCCTCGCTCCGCTCGCCCACCTGCTCTTCCAGAAGGTGATGCGTCGCGACCCGAGCGACTCCACCTGGATCGGCCGCGACCGCTTCATCCTCTCCGCCGGTCACGCCTCGATCCTCCAGTACGTGCAGTTCTACCTGCACGGCTACGGGCTCGAGATCGACGACCTGCAGCACCTGCGCAAGTGGGGCTCGAAGACCCCGGGTCACCCGGAGTACGGCCACACCGACGGTGTCGAGATCACCACGGGCCCGCTCGGCCAGGGCCTCGCGTCCTCGGTTGGCTTCGCCTACGCCCAGCGCTTCGAGCGCGGCCTGTTCGACCCGGAGACCCCGGCCGGCCAGTCGCCGTTCGACCACTACACCTACGTGATCGCCGGCGACGGTGACATGCAGGAAGGCGTGACGAACGAGTCCGGCTCGCTCGCCGGCCGTCAGCAGCTCGGCAACCTGATCGCGTTCTACGACTCGAACCAGATCTCGATCGAGGACAACACCGACATCGCGTTCTCGGAGAGCGTCGCCGACCGCTACGAGGCGCTCGGCTGGCACGTCCAGATCGTCGACTGGAAGAAGACCGGCGAGTACTCCGAGGACGTCGAGGAGCTCCACGCCGCGATCGAGGCCGCCAAGCAGGTCACCGACAAGCCGTCGCTCATCGTCCTCAAGACGATCATCGGCTGGCCGTCGCCGACCAAGCAGAACTCGGGCAAGATCCACGGTTCGGCGCTCGGCGCCGACGAGATCAAGGGTCTCAAGGAGATCCTCGGCTTCGACACCGACAAGACCTTCGAGGTCGCCCCCGAGGTCCTCGAGTACACCCGCGGCGTCGTCGCCAAGGGCCAGGCCGAGCACGCCGAGTGGCAGAAGTCCTTCGACGCGTGGGCCGCGGCCAACGCCGACAAGAAGGCGCTGTTCGACCGTGTCCAGTCGAAGGAGCTCCCGGAGGGCCTCGAAGCAGCGCTCCCGGTCTTCCCGACCGACAAGGCCGTCTCGACCCGTGCCGCTTCCGGCAAGGTCATCAACGCCATCGCGCCGCTGATGCCCGAGTTCTGGGGCGGTTCGGCCGACCTCGCCGAGTCGAACCTCACCACGATCGAGGGCGCCAAGTCCTTCGGTCCGGCCGAGGCCTCGACGTCGACGTGGAGCACCGACCCGTACGGCCGCGTGCTGCACTTCGGCATCCGCGAGCACGCCATGGGCTCGATCCTCAACGGCATCGTCCTGCACGGGAACACCCGCCCCTTCGGTGGCACGTTCCTCATCTTCAGCGACTACATGCGTCCGGCGGTCCGTCTCGCCGCGCTCATGCAGGCGCCGGCGATCTACGTCTGGACCCACGACTCCATCGCCCTCGGCGAGGACGGCCCGACGCACCAGCCGATCGAGCAGGTCTCGTCGCTCCGTGCGATCCCCGGTCTCGACGTCGTCCGCCCGGCCGACGCCAACGAGGTCGCGTACGCGTGGCTCGAGATGCTCAAGCACACCGACCGCCCGGCCGGCATCGCGCTGAGCCGTCAGAACCTCCCCGTGTTCGAGCGTGGCGAGGGTGACGCGTCCGGCGAGGTCTTCGCTTCGGCGAAGAACGTCGCCAAGGGTGCGTACATCCTGGCCGAGGCGCCCAACGGCACCCCGGACGTCATCCTCATCGCGACCGGTTCCGAGGTCCAGATCGCGGTCGATGCTCGCGAGCAGCTCAAGGCCGAGGGCATCAACGCCCGCGTCGTGAGCGCGCCGTCGATCGAGTGGTTCCGCGCCCAGTCCGAGAACTACCAGGACCAGGTGCTCCCGAAGAACGTCACCGCTCGCGTGTCGGTCGAGGCCGGCATCGCCATGAGCTGGCGCGACATCGTCGGCGACAAGGGCCGCAGCGTCTCGATCGAGCACTTCGGTGCCTCGGCCGACTACCAGACGCTCTTCAAGGAGTTCGGCTTCACGACGGAGCACGTCGTGGCCGCCGCGAAGGAATCGATCGCAGCTTCCTGACCTGCAAGGGCCGGGTCCGGTTTCCGGATCCGGCCCTTCTTCCGGGAGGCCCGGCTCGGTTCCGCCACGGGCCTCCCGTCCCCGAAACCCCGACTCACGGTCCTCACGGACCCGTCGATGAAAGAAGAAGAGAAACACATGGCTGAGAACACCCCCACCGCCGCCCTCTCCGCGGTCGGCGTGAGCATCTGGCTCGACGACCTCTCCCGCGAGCTCCTCGAGACCGGCAAGCTCACCGAGCTCATCGAGCAGAAGAACGTCGTCGGCGTGACGACGAACCCGACGATCTTCGCGTCGGCCCTCGCCAAGGGCGAGCGCTACGACTCGCAGGTCAAGGAGCTCGCCGCTGCGGGCACCGACGTCACCGACGCGATCTTCGCGATCACCACGCAGGACGTCGCGAACGCTTCCGACGTCTTCAAGCCGATCTACGACGAGACCAAGGGCTTCGACGGCCGCGTCTCGATCGAGGTCGAGCCGGGCCTCGCGCACGACACCGCCAAGACCATCGAGCAGGCCAAGTTCCTGTTCGAGAAGGTCGGCAAGGAGAACGTCCTCATCAAGATCCCGGCGACGCTCGAGGGTCTCGAGGCGATCACCGAGGTCATCGGCGCCGGCATCTCCGTCAACGTCACCCTGATCTTCTCGCTCGAGCGCTACCGCGCCGTCATCGACGCGTACCTCGGTGGGCTCGAGAAGGCCAAGGCCGCCGGCCACGACCTCTCCAAGATCCACTCGGTCGCGTCCTTCTTCGTGTCGCGCGTCGACTCCGAGATCGACAAGCGCCTGGACGCCGTCGGCACCGACGAGGCCAAGGCCCTCAAGTCGAAGGCCGGCATCGCCAACGCGCAGCTCGCCTACCAGGTCTGGACCGAGGCGTTCGCCTCCGAGCGTGCCCTCGGCCTGCTCGAGTCCGGCGCCAACACGCAGCGTCCGCTCTGGGCCTCGACCGGTGTCAAGGACCCGTCGCTCCCCGACACGCTCTACGTGACCGAGCTCGCCGCCCCCAACACCGTCAACACGATGCCGGGCAAGACGCTCGACGCCACGTTCAACCACGGTGAGATCCACGGCGACGCCATCGCCGGCACGTTCGACCAGGCGCAGCAGGTCCTCGACCAGCTCGCCGCGCAGGGCGTCGACTACGACGAGGTCGTCGCACTGCTCGAGAAGGAGGGCGTGGACAAGTTCAACGTCTCCTGGGGCGAGCTCGTCGACACCGTCAAGGCAGCGCTCGAGGGCGCCAAGTAGTGACGGTTTCCATCGCAGCCAGCGGCGACGCCGCGCGGGCCATCGAACAGGTGGTCCCGCGGCTCGTCGCTGACCTGGTGGCCTCGGGCATCACCGCCCAGGACGCCGATCTGTGGGGAACCACCGCCGAGGCCGAGGCGTCGAAGCGCCTCGGCTGGGTGGAGGCCGTCTCGGTCTCCCGCCCGCTCGTCGCCGAGGTGACCGCGCTGCGCGAGTCGCTCCGTGCCGAAGGGGTCGACCACGTCGTCCTCGCCGGCATGGGCGGCTCGTCCCTCGCACCCGAGGTCATCACGCGCACCGCCGGCGTGCCCCTCACGGTCCTCGACTCGACCGACCCCGCACAGGTCCGCGCGGCCGTGACGACCGACCTCGAGCGCACCGTGCTCGTGGTCTCGTCGAAGTCCGGCTCGACGCTCGAGACCGATTCGCAGCGCCGTGTCTACGAGCAGGCCTTCCGCGACGCCGGCATCGACCCGGCCCGCCGCATCGTCGTCGTCACCGACCCGGGCTCCGCGCTCGAGGCCGCGGCGATCGACGCCGGCTACCGCGTCTTCACCGCCGACCCCGCGGTCGGCGGCCGCTACTCCGCGCTCACCGCCTTCGGCCTCGTGCCGTCCGGGCTCGCGGGAGCGGACATCGCCGAGCTCCTCGACGAGGCCGACGCGATCTCCGCGCTGCTCTCGGTCGACCTGGACGAGAACCCCGGGCTCGTGCTCGGTGCGGTCCTCGCGGGCACCGAGCCGCTGCGCGACAAGATCGCCATCGTGCCCGACGGCACGCACATCGTCGGTTTCGGCGACTGGGTCGAACAGCTGATCGCGGAGTCGACCGGCAAGGACGGCCGCGGCCTGCTGCCCGTCGTGCTGCACGCGGACTCCCCCGAGGTCACCGCCGGCCTGCCCGACGTCCAGGTCATCCGCCTGGTCGGTTCGCGCGAGGACGAGCGTCACGTGGCCGAGGGCGAGGTCGAGATCACCGGCACGCTCGGTGGCCAGATCCTCGTCTGGGAGTACGCCGTCGCGGTCGCCGGTCGCCTGCTCGGCATCAACCCGTTCGACCAGCCCGACGTCGAGGCCGCGAAGGTCGCGACCCGCGCGCTCCTCGACGACCGCCCCGCGCCGGCGGAGCCGGCGTTCTCCGAGGACGGCATCGCCGTGCACGCGACGCCCGGACTCGCGGTCGGTGCGACGCTCTCGGAAGCCGTGTCGGGCCTCCTGTCCGCACTCGACCCGACCGGCTACGTGTCGGTGCAGGCGTACGTCGACCGCACCACGAACAGCGGCCTCGAGTCGCTGCGCGACGCGATCGCGGCGCGCACGGAGCGCCCCGTCACCTTCGGGTACGGCCCCCGGTTCCTGCACTCGACCGGCCAGTACCACAAGGGCGGCCCCGCCACGGGAGTGTTCCTGCAGATCGTGGCCGACGAAGCGGACGACCTGGCGATCCCGGGTCGGCCGTTCACGTTCGGGCAGCTCCTCCGGGCCCAGGCCGCCGGCGACGCGAGTGTCCTCGCCGAGCACGGCCGGCCGGTCCTCACCCTCACCACGTCGGACGTCCACGCCGCCACCGCGGCGATCGCGTCCGCCGTCTCCCACTGACTCGTAAGGAGTTCACCGACTCATGTCACCGGTGGCAATCACCCCGGAGCGCAACCCGCTCCGGCTGCCGACGGATCGTCGACTGAACCGGATCGCGGGACCGAGCACGCTCATCATCTTCGGCGTGACGGGCGACCTGTCACGCAAGAAGCTGATGCCCGCGGTCTACGACCTGGCCAACCGGGGGCTCCTGCCCCCGGGATTCGCGCTCGTCGGGTTCGCTCGTCGCGACTGGGAGGACCAAGACTTCTCCCAGCTCGTCCACGACGCCGTCAAGGAGCACTCGCGCACCCCGTTCGACGAGGACGTCTGGCGTCAGCTCGAACAGGGCATCCGATTCGTCCAGGGCTCGTTCGACGACCCCGAGGCGTTCCGCGAGCTCAAGCGCACCGTCGACGACCTCGACGCAGAGCGCGGGACGCTGGGCAACCACGCGTTCTACCTGTCCATCCCGCCGAAGATGTTCCCGGTCGTCACCGAGCAGCTGAAGCTGTCCGGGCTGACCGAGAAGCGCGAGGGCTCCTGGAGCCG
Source organism: Curtobacterium sp. MCLR17_045 (assembly GCF_003234405.1). NCBI lineage: Bacteria > Bacillati > Actinomycetota > Actinomycetes > Micrococcales > Microbacteriaceae > Curtobacterium > Curtobacterium sp. MCLR17_045. Next base: position 119,674 of record NZ_QKTB01000004.1, on the reverse strand, counting down.
CGTGGTCGTCGAGAAGCCGTTCGGTTCCGACCTCCGCACCGCGCGCGAGCTCAACGCGATCGTCGAGAGCGTCTTCGCGCCCGACGACGTGTTCCGCATCGACCACTACCTCGGCAAGGAGACCGTCCAGAACCTGCTGACGCTCCGGTTCGCGAACCAGATGTACGAACCCATCTGGAACTCGAACTACGTCGACCACGTGCAGATCACGATGGCCGAGGACATCGGCGTCGCCGGGCGTGCCGCGTACTACGACGGCATCGGTGCGGCGCGCGACGTCATCCAGAACCACCTGCTGCAGCTCCTCGCGCTCACCGCGATGGAGGAACCCGTCTCGTTCAAGGCCGCCGACCTGCGTGCCGAGAAGGAGAAGGTGCTCTCCGCCGTCCGTCTGCCCGAGGACCTGTCGACCGCCACCGCCCGCGGGCAGTACGACGGCGGCTGGCAGGGCGGTGAGAAGGTGCTCGGCTTCCTCGAAGAGGCCGGGATGAACCCCGAGTCCGGCACCGAGACCTACGCGGCGATCAAGCTCGACATCGCCACGCGTCGCTGGCAGGGCGTCCCGTTCTACCTGCGCGCCGGCAAGCGTCTGGGCCGTCGTGTGACCGAGATCGCGATCGTGTTCAAGCGCGTCCCCGAGGACGTCTACGGCAACACGCAGTCCCCGCTCGGTCAGAACGCGCTCGTCATCCGTGTCCAGCCGGACGAGGGCGTCACGCTCCGCTTCGGCTCGAAGGTCCCCGGCGTCGGCACCCAGGTGCGTGACGTGACGATGGACTTCGGCTACGGCCACGCGTTCACCGAAGCATCCCCCGAGGCGTACGAGCGACTCATCCTCGACGTGCTCCTCGGTGACCCGCCGCTGTTCCCGCGGCACCAGGAGGTCGAGCTGTCCTGGAAGATCCTCGACCCCATCGAGGAGTTCTGGGCCACGCAGGGCCAGCCCGAGCAGTACCGTCCCGGCACGTGGGGTCCGGCATCCGCCGACGCCCTGCTCGCCCGCGACGGTCGGACCTGGAGGCGTCCGTGAAGATCGACATGCCCGACACCACGGTGTCGAAAATCCAGAAGAAGCTCGTCCGCATCCGCGAGGAGGGCGGCGCCGTCGCCCTCGGCCGTGTGCTGACCCTCATCATCTCGACGGCCCTCGGCCACGAGGAAGAGGCGATCGAGGCGGCCAACGAGGCGTCCCGCGAGCACCCGATGCGCGTCATCATCGTCTCGAAGAACAGCGGTGACACGAAGTCCCCCGGTCGCCTCGACGCGCAGATCCGCGTCGGCAGCGACGCGGGTGCGAGCGAGGTCATCGTTCTCCGGGCGTACGGCGAGACCGCGACCGACGAGGAGAGCCTGGTCACCGGCCTCCTGCTGCCGGACGCGCCCGTCGTCGCATGGTGGCCGCAGACCGCTCCCGAGCAGCCCGCGGCGTCGGCCCTCGGCCGCATCGCGCAGCGACGGATCACCGACGCGGCCGCCCAGAAGGACCCCAACGGCGCGATCGAGGCGCTCGGTGCGTCCTACGTACCGGGCGACACCGACTTCGCGTGGACCCGTCTGACCCTGTGGCGGAACCAGCTCGCCGCGGCGCTCGACCAGCCGCCGTACGAGCCGATCACCGCCGTTGAGGTCTCGGGAGCGTCCGACAGCCCGTCGACGATCCTCCTCGCCGCCTGGCTGCAGCTGCAGCTCCAGGTGCCGGTGTCCGTCGTCACGTCGCCGCGCGCGACGGGGTCGAGCGGCATCCACGGCGTGAAGCTCGTGCGCGAGTCCGGCACCATCGAGCTCGAGCGTTCCCTGGTGGACGTCGCGACGCTCTCGATGCCCGGGCAGCCGACGCACGACCTGTCGCTGCCACGCCGCAACCTGCGCGACTGCCTGGCCGAGGAACTCCGTAGACTCGACCCGGACGTCCTCTTCGGAGACGTCGTCAAGCACGGGGTGCCCCAGCTGCGCGAGACCATCGCCCGCTGATCAACACCCCACACGGTCGGGCCGCCTGTCTGGTGCAGGCGGCCCGACCGGACCGAAGGCGGTCGGACGACCGGTCGGCCGCCACGAACACGGGAGTCACGTGACCAACGAACGGCGGGTGCTCGTGCACCCGGACAAGCAGGCCCTCGGCGCTTCGGTCGCCGCACGCTTCATCACCAAGATCATCGACGTGCTCGACGAGCAGGAGCGTGCCGACATCGCGATCAGCGGTGGCTCGGTGTCCTCCCTCGTCCTCGCCGCGATCGGCCAGTCGCCGGCGCGCGAGAGCGTCGACTGGTCGAAGGTGCACGTCTGGTGGGTCGACGAGCGCTGGGTCCCGTCGGACGACGCCGACCGCAACACGATCGGCACGCAGACCGACTTCTTCGACCACGTCGACATCCCCGCGTCGAACGTCCACCCGATGCCGGCGTCGGACGGCGGGCTCGACATCGAGGCCGCCGCGACCCAGTACGAGCGCGAGCTGCAGGACGCCGCACCCGAGGGCGCCGTCGCTCCGCGCTTCGACATCACGCTGCTCGGCGTCGGTCCCGACGGGCACACCGCCTCGCTCTTCCCGGAGTTCCCGCAACTCACGGTCACCGACCGTGCCGTCGTGTCGGTCGACGACTCCCCCAAGCCGCCGCCGCAGCGTCTGACCGTCACCTTCCCGGTGATCAACGCCTCGCAGCGCGTCTGGGTGATCCTCTCCGGTGCCGAGAAGGCTTCGGTCCTCGGGTTGGCCCTCGCGGGTGCGTCGATCGAGGACGTCCCCGTCGGTGGCGTGCAGGGTCGCAAGCGCACCGTCTTCTTCGTGGACCAGGACGCCGCACGCGACGTCCCCGAGAACCTGATCGCGTCGACGTACTAGACGCGCGCTCCTGACGGACGGGAGGCCCGGTGCCAGCTGGCACCGGGCCTCCCGTCCGTCTGTGGTCGCGCCCACTGCGCGCCGCGCCCGAGCGCCTGCGTCGAGGGGGCACGAACTGTCGGCCGCGGGCGCCGCAGGCAACAGAACGTGCCACCACGACGCACCGGACGCGGCGTGTCGTGACCACTCGGCGAACCGCCGCTCCGCGCGGCGCCTCGGCGCCGAGCGACGCCGAGTGGTCGTGACACCCCGCCGGAACGACGCCGAGTGGTCAGGAACTGTCGGCCGCGGGCGCCGCAGGCGACAGTTCGTGCCACCACCGCGCTCCGCACGCGGCGTGTCGTGACCCCTCGGGCGCCCGGCACTCCGCGCGGCACCCGGACGCGGCTCCTCAGCGCCGAGCGGTCACGACTCCCCGCCGGGCTCCGCCGAGCGGTCACGAACTGTCGGCCGCGGGCGCCGCAGGCGACGTTCCGCGCCACCACCGCGCACCGCACGCGGCGTGTCGTGACCACTCGGCGACCGAGCCACCCGTGCACCGCACGCACGAAGGCCCCCGCACCATCGGTGCAGGGGCCTTCGGCAGCGTGTGTGCGCTAGCTCTTCTTCGCCGCGGTGCCGCGACGCTCTCGGAGCTGCTGGAGCGCGTCCTCGAGGAGCTGCGCTGCCTCTTCCTCGGTGCGGCGTTCCTTCACGTACGCGAGGTGGGTCTTGTAGGGCTCCGTCTTGGAGACCACGGGAGGGTTCTCCTTGTCGCGCCCAGCCGGCAGACCACTCGACGGCGAGTCCACCGTCTCGGGGATCTCTTCATCGGGCAGGTTCGCGGCGAAGTACCGCACGACCTCGTTGCCGAGGGCGTCCCAGTACGAGATCGCCACGCGCTCTGCCTGGACCCCGCGGTCCTGTTCGCCCATCGGTCCCGCGCCGACGCGAGACCCTCGGATTGCACTGCCTCCGCTTGCCATGGATCAGACCCCCGCCGTGAACTTGTTGATGAGACCGAGCACGATGATCGAGACGATCCAGACCAGACCGAGGATCACCGTGATGCGGTTGAGGTTGCGCTCGGCCACGCCGGACGCACCGAGGTTGCTCGTGACCCCACCGCCGAACATGTCGGAGAGGCCACCACCGCGGCCCTTGTGCAGCAGGATGAGGAGCGTGAGCAGGAGGCTCGTGATTGCGAGCAGGACCTGCAGCACGACGGAGAGTATCGCCACGACGTACCTTTCGTGTCAGTCAGCCGTACCAGTGTACCGGCCGCGCGGAGCACGGCCGGTACCTGGACGGGAGTGGTGCGGACGACTGCCCTCGACGACGCCTGTGGACTACAGCCCGACGTGCTGACGGAACCGGGCGATGGCCGCGAACTCCTGCACGTCGAGCGAAGCGCCACCGACGAGCGCGCCGTCGATGTCGGGCTCGCGGAGGAACCCCGCGATGTTGCCCGACTTGACCGAGCCGCCGTAGAGCACTCGGGTGTCGGCAGCAGCCTGGTCGCCCCAGGCTGCGGCGATGCCACGACGGATGGCCGCGCACTCGTCCTGCGCCTGCTCTGCCGTGGCAGCCTGGCCGGAGCCGATGGCCCAGACGGGCTCGTACGCCACGACGATGTCGGCTGGCTTGACCGCGTCGAGCACGACGCGGAGCTGCTCGACCGGCACGACACCGGCGCCGCGCTCCTCGCGCTGCTCGCCGGTCTCGCCGACGCACACCACGGGGACGAGGCCGTGCTTGACGGCCGCTGCGGTCTTCGCCGCGACGACCTCGTCGGTCTCACCGTGCAGCGTGCGCCGCTCGGAGTGGCCGACGATGACGTACTGGGCGTCGAGTGCGGCGAGGAACGCGCCGGAGACGTCACCGGTGTAGGCACCGGAGTCGAACTGCGACAGGTCCTGCGCACCGAAGTGGATCGGCAGCTTGTCGGCCGAGATGAGCGTCTGCACGCTCCGCAGGTCGGTGAACGGCGGGAACACCGCGACCTCGACGTCGTCGAAGTCGTGCCGGGCGTCCTTGAGCGTCCACGCGAGCTTCTGCACGGTGGCGATGGCCTGGAGGTGGTCCAGGTTCATCTTCCAGTTGCCCGCGATCAACGGCGTGCGGCTCATGCGGTCCACCCCAGTGCTTCGAGACCGGGCAGCGACTTGCCCTCGAGGAACTCGAGGCTCGCACCGCCACCGGTCGAGATGTGGCCGAACTGGTCGTCCGAGAATCCGAGCGACCGCACGGCGGCAGCGGAGTCGCCACCACCGACGACGCCGAGGCCGTCGACCTCGGTGAGCGCCTGCGCGACGGTCTTCGTGCCGGCGGCGAAGGCCGGGAACTCGAACACGCCCATCGGGCCGTTCCAGAACACGGTCTTCGAACCCGAGACGGCCGAGGCGAACCGCGCAGCGGTCTCCGGGCCGATGTCGAGGCCGATGCCGTCCGTACCGAACGACGAGGACTCGATGGCGTCGGCCGCCACGGTCTCGTGGTCGGCGTCGGCCGCGAAGCCGGAGGCCACCACGACGTCGGTCGGCAGGTCGATGGTCACGCCGAGCTCCTTGGCCCGCGAGAGGTACTCGCGGACGACGTCGAGCTGGTCCGCCTCGAGCAGCGACTTCGCGACCCCGTGGCCCTGGGCCGCGAGGAACGTGAAGAGCATGCCGCCACCGATGCAGAGGGTGTCGACCTTCGGCAGGATGTGGTCGATGACACCGAGCTTGTCGCTGACCTTCGACCCGCCGAGCACGACCGTGTACGGCCGCTCCGGCGAGGTGGTCAGACGCTCGAGCACGCGCAGCTCGGTCTCGATCAGCGAACCGGCTGCACTGGGCAGTGCGGACGCGAGCTCGTAGACCGAGGCCTGCTTGCGGTGCACGACACCGAAGCCGTCGGAGACGAAGGCATCACCGAGGGCGGCGATGCGGTCCGCGAAGGCACCGCGCTCGGCGGCGTGCTTCGAGGTCTCCTCCGGGTTGAAGCGGAGGTTCTCGAGCAGCAGGACGTCGCCGTCCTCGAGGGCCTCGGCCGCGGCGGTCGCTTCGTCGCCGACGGTCTCGCCGACGAACGTGACCTCTTTGCCGAGCAGCTCGGAGAGCCGCTGGGCCACCGGTGCGAGCGAGAACTCGGGCTTGGGCTCCCCGTCGGGGCGGCCCAGGTGCGAGATCACGATGACGCGTGCGCCGGCGTTGACGAGGGTGTTCAGCGTGGTCAGCGAGGCACGGACGCGGCCGTCGTCCGTGATCGTGCCGTCCTTGAGCGGGACGTTCAGGTCACAGCGGACGACGACGCGTTTGCCGGCGAGGTCGCCGAGGTCCTCGAGGGTGCGGAGGGCCATGTGTTACAGACGCTCGCCGACGTACTCGGTGAGGTCGACGAGGCGGTTCGAGTAGCCCCACTCGTTGTCGTACCACGAGGTGATCTTCACGAGGCCGCCGATGACCTTGGTCAGGCCGGAGTCGTAGATCGAGGAGTGCGGGTCCGTGGTGATGTCGGTCGACACCAGCGGGTCCTCGCTGTAGAGCAGGATGCCCTTGAGGGGGCCTTCTGCGGCCTCCTTGTAGGCGGCGTTGATCTCGTCGACGGTGACCTCGGACTTGGTCTCGAGGGTGAGGTCGGTGATCGAGCCGGTGGGGACCGGGACGCGCAGCGCGAAGCCGTCGAGCTTGCCGGCGAGCTCCGGCATGACCTGGCCGATGGCCTTGGCGGCACCGGTCGAGGTCGGGACGATGTTCAGCGCGGCGGCGCGGGCACGACGGGGGTCCTTGTGCGGGCCGTCCTGCAGGTTCTGGTCGGCGGTGTAGGCGTGCACCGTCGTCATGAGGCCACGCTCGATGCCGAACTTGTCGTGGAACACCTTGGCGAGCGGCGCGAGGCTGTTCGTGGTGCAGGACGCGTTCGAGATGATGTGGTGGTTCGCCGCGTCGTACTGGTCCTCGTTCACGCCGAGCACGATGGTGACGTCGTCACCCGTGGCCGGGGCGGAGATGATGACCTTCTTGGCGCCGGCGTCGATGTGCTTCTGCGCATCGGCGGCCTTGGTGAAGAACCCGGTCGACTCGATGACGATGTCGACACCCAGCTCGCCCCAGGGGAGGTTGGCGGGGTCGCGCTCGGCGAGGACCTTGATGGCCTTGCCGTCGACGACGATGTTGTCACCGTCGAGCTCGACGGAGACGCCGAGACGGCCCGTGATGGAGTCGAACTTCAGCAGGTTGGCGAGCGACGCGTTGTCGGTGAGGTCGTTCACCGCCACGATCTCGAGGTCGGAGCCCTTCGCGAGGGCGGCCCGGAAGAAGTTACGGCCGATGCGGCCGAAGCCGTTGATACCGATCTTGACGGTCAATGGATCTCCTGGTGAGTGTGGAGCGCCCAGGGGGCGCTGCTTTCGGGAGTCGCGCACCCTGGCGGGCCCGCGTGTGGTGGACGATACGCCCCGTAACGTCGCCGTAACGACCCTAGCAGTCGGACACTGCGTGCCCGAGCGGGATGACGGTCCGTCCGGACGGTCGCCGACCGGGCCGGGAACGGGTCCGAGAACGGGCCGGAGAACGGACGGGAGGCGCGGTGCCAGCTGGCACCGCGCCTCCCGTCCGTGGGGTCGACAGACCGCTCTCAGGCCCCTTCGAGCTCCTCGGGAACGCTCGCTTCGGTGCCCGGGATGCCGAGGTCGGAGGCCCGCTTGTCGGCCATCGCCAGCAGGCGCCGGATGCGGCCGGCGATGGCGTCCTTGGTCATGGGCGGGTCCGCGTGCTGGCCGAGCTCGTCGAGCGACGCGTCGCGGTGCTGCAGGCGCAGCGTGCCTGCGTACTGCAGGTGGTCGGGGACCTCGTCGCCGAGGATCTCGAGCGCACGCTCGACCCGGGCGCAGGCGGCCACGGCGGCCTGCGCGGAACGGCGGAGGTTCGCGTCGTCGAAGTTGACCAGGCGGTTCGCGGTCGCGCGAACCTCGCGACGCTGGCGCATCTCCTCCCAGTCGGCGGTGGTGCGCGCTGCACCCATGACGGTCAGCATCTGGCCGATGGCCTCACCGTCGCGGATGACGACGCGGTGCACCCCGCGGACCTCGCGGCCCTTCGCGGCGACCCCGAGACGCGACGCGGCCCCGACGAGGGCCATCGCGGCCTCGTTGCCGGGGCACGTGACCTCGAGCGCTGCGGCCCGACCCGGGTCGGTCAGGGTGCCGGAGGCGAGGAAGGCGCCGCGCCAGATGGCGGCGAGGTCCTCGCGGTTGCCCGTGGTGAGGCGGTTCGGCAGGCCGCGGACCGGACGACGACGGGCGTCCATCAGGCCGGTCTGGCGGGCGAGGGTCTCCCCCGCCTCGAGCACGCGGACCAGGTAGCGGGTCCCGCGGCGGGCGGACGCGGACGAGCCCACCGACGCCTCGCTGCGCACGCCGTAGAGCTCGGCGAGGTCCTTGCGGACCCGGTGCACGATGATCCGGGTGTCGAGCTCGACCTCGACCGCGATGCGGCCCGAGATGACGTGCAGACCACCAGCGAACCGGAGGATCGTGGCCAGTTCGGCGGCGCGGACCGTGTTGCGGTTCACGGCGACCCTGGCCAGTTCGTCCTTGACCTCGGCAGTCAACGGCACAGCATCATTCCTAACGTTCGTTCAGTGGTTCCCGCAGATCCGGCGGCACGGGCGTGGGAGCGGCCGGAGGGACGGTCACTCCCGGCCGAGATCTCGGTTCTTCACACGCACGGCGACGCCAGGCATCCCGCGGAGGAGGTTCGCCAACTCGGCGACGATGGCGACCGAGCGGTGCTTCCCGCCGGTACAGCCGATGGCGATCGTAGCGTGTCTTTTGTTCTCGCGCTGGTACCCCTCGAACACCGGCTCGAGGACGGAGGCGTAGCGATCGACGAACGGACGGGCTCCGGCCTGCGCCAGCACGTAGTCCGAGACCGGCTGGTCCAGCCCGGTGTGGGGCCGCAGTTCCGGCACCCAGTAGGGGTTCGGGAGGAACCGCACGTCGGCCACCATGTCGGCGTCGGCGGGCAGACCGTACTTGAACCCGAAGCTCATCAGCGTGACCTGTACACCCACGAAGTGCTCGTCGGCGAAGTGCTCGATCACGGTGTTCGCGAGCTGGTGGATGTTGAGGTCGGAGGTGTCGATCACCACGTCGGACGCCTCGCGGAGGCCGGCGAGACGCGCCCGTTCGCGGGCGATGCCGTCGAGCAGGGTGTCCTCGCCCTGGAGCGGGTGGGGCCGACGGACCTGCTCGAAGCGCCGGACCAGCACGGCGTCGGTGGCTTCGAGGAACAACACCCGGACCCGCGCGGAGGTGCTCGAGCGGACCTGCTCGACCGCGTGCTCGGGGTCGGTGAAGAACCGCCCGCCGCGGACGTCGACCACCGTGGCGATCTTCGGGATCTTCTCCCCCGCGCGGTCGGCCAGTTCGGTCAGCGGGGCCAGCATCTGCGTGGGCAGGTTGTCGACGACGTACCAGCCCAGGTCTTCGAGGGCCTTGCCGACGGTGGACCGCCCGGCCCCGGACATGCCGGTGACGATGAGGATGTCGTGCTGCGACGCGTGGGTGGTCGCGGTGGCGCTGTCGGTCATCTGGGAGTGGGCTCCGTCGTGGCGGCCCGGGCGCGTCGCCCGGGGAGGTCTCGGCTGCCGGACCAGGCTACCGCCCGGTGGCGGCCGGGAGGCGCGGGGTTCGTCACGACGGTCGCTGCGGACCGTCGTCGGTCACCTCGGGGACCCGCACCGAGCCTCCGGGGTGGGTGGCGGTCTGCTGGGTGGCGGTCTGCTGGGTGGCTGCGTTCTCGGTCACGGTGTCCGCGATCGCGTCGGCGTCCGGTTCGGGGGCGCTGGACGCGCTCGTCGCCGGCGCGCTCGTCGGCGTCTGCGCCAGCTTCGACACGACCGCGGCAGCGGTCGCCGGGCCGATCCCGTTCACCTCGCCGATCTCTTCGGCCGTGGCTTCACGCAGCCGCGCGACCGAGCCGAAGTGCTTCAGCAGGGCGTTGACGCGGCTCGGGCCGAGACCGGGGATCTCGGACAGCCGCGACCGGACGTCGCGCTTCCGCTTGCTGCGCTGGTGGGTGATCGCGAACCGGTGCGCCTCGTCGCGGATGCGCTGGATGAGGAAGAGCGCCTCGGAGTTGCGGGGCAGGATGACCGGGAAGTCGTCGTCGGGGAGCCAGAGCTCCTCGAGCCGCTTGGCGATGCCGACCAGGGCGATGTCGTGCACGCCGGCTTCGTCCATCGCGCGCTTCGCGGCCTGCACCTGGGGCTGGCCGCCGTCGACGATGAGCAGCTGCGGGCGGTAGGCGAACCGCTTCGTCGGCTTCGACCCCTCGACGACCTCGTCGGTCGTGACGTCGGGGACGTCCGGCAGCTCGGCGTCCTCGTCCAGCCGCGCCAGGCGCCGCGAGAGCACCTGGTACATGCTGTCGGTGTCGTCGGTGGTCTCGGCGATCGAGTACCGGCGGTACTGGTCCTTGCGCGGCAGGCCGTCCTCGAACACCACCATCGACGCGACGACGTTCGTGCCCTGCAGGTGCGAGATGTCGTAGCACTCCATACGGAGCGGCGCCTCGGTCATGCCGAGGGCGTCCTGGATGTCGGCCAGTGCCGCGGCCCGGGTGGTGTAGTCGGCTGAACGCTTGGTCTTGTAGAGCATGAGCGCCTGCCCGGCGTTCTGCGCGGCCGTCCGTGCGAGACCGGCGCGATCGCCGCGCTGTGCAGTACTGAGCTTCGTGCCGCGCCCGTTCCGGCGCTTGCTGAGCCACTCCTGGAGCGCGTCGGCGTCCTCCGGCAGTTCGGGGACGACGACCTCGCGCGGGGGCTCGTCGGTGACGTAGACGCCCTGCACGATCTGCTCGACGAGATCACCCGTGGCGATGTCGAGCTCCTTGTCGACGACCCAGCCGCGGACACCGCGGATGCGGCCACCACGGACGGAGAACAGCTGCACGGCGGCGGCGAGCTCGTCCTCCGCGATGCCGAACAGGTCAAGGTCGACCGAGTCGCGGAGCACCACGGCGGACTTCTCGAGCACGGCTTCGAGCGCCTCGACCTGGTCGCGGTACTTCGCGGCCTGCTCGTACTGCATCGCGTCGGCCGAGGCCCCCATGCGCTGCCGGAGCTCGGTGATGACCCGGCGGTCGTAGGAGTTCATGAAGCGCACGAACTCCTCGACGAGCGCGCGGTGCTCCTCGATCGTGACCTTCTGCGAGCACGGGCCACCGCACTTGCCGATCTGCCCCGGGAAGCACGGACGGCCCGTCTGCATCGCCTTCTTGTACGACGAGTCCGAACAGGTGCGGATCGGGAACACCTTGATCATCAGGTCGATGGTGTCGTGCACCGCCCAGATCTTCGGGTACGGACCGAAGTACTTCGCGCCCTTGATCTTGCGGTTGCGCGTCACCATCACCCGCGGCGCTTCGTCACCCAGGGTGACCGCCATGTACGGGTACGACTTGTCGTCGCGGAACTTGACGTTGAACGGCGGGTCGAACTCCTTGATCCAGGTGTACTCCAGCTGGAGCGCCTCGATCTCGGAGCCGACCGTCGTCCACTCGACGCTGCGTGCCGTGAGGACCATGCGCCGCGTGCGCTCGTGCAGCGTCGGCAGCGGCGCGAAGTAGTTGCTCAGCCGGGCGCGGAGGTTCTTCGCCTTGCCGACGTAGAGCACCCGACCGGCTTCGTCACGCCATCGGTAGACGCCCGGGTCGGTCGGGATCTCCCCCGCCTTCGGACGCCACGGGACGGTGTCCGCCACCTACCGAGCACCCGCCTTCTGCTTGCTCGCCTGCTTGGTCGCGCCCTGCTGCTTGCCGCCCTGCTGCTTCTGGGTGGCCTGGCGTGCGCCGACCGCCTGCTGCTTGCCGACCCGGGCGTCCTGGGCGTCGAAGATCTCGCGCAGGAAGACACCGGTGTGGCTCTCCGGCACGGTCGCCACGTGCTCCGGGGTGCCCGTCGCCAGGACCGTGCCGCCACCGGAACCGCCCTCAGGACCCATGTCGATCAGCCAGTCGGCGGACTTGATGACGTCGAGGTTGTGCTCGATCGTGATGACGGTGTTGCCCTTGTCGACCAGGCTCTGCAGCACGAGGAGCAGTTTGCGGACGTCCTCGAAGTGCAGACCGGTCGTCGGCTCGTCGAGCACGTAGACCGTGCGGCCGTTCGAGCGACGCTGCAGCTCGGTGGCGAGCTTGACGCGCTGCGCCTCGCCGCCGGAGAGCGTGGTCGCGCTCTGGCCGAGACGCACGTAGCCGAGGCCCACGTCGACCAGGGTCGCCATGTAGCGGTGGATGGCCGAGATCGGCTCGAAGAACTCGGCCGCCTCGCTGATCGGCATGTCGAGGACCTCGGAGATGTTCTTGCCCTTGTAGTGCACCTGGAGCGTCTCGCGGTTGTAGCGCGCACCACCGCAGACCTCGCACGCGACGTAGACGTCGGGCAGGAAGTTCATCTCGATCTTGATCGTGCCGTCGCCCGCGCAGTTCTCGCAGCGGCCGCCCTTGACGTTGAAGCTGAAGCGGCCCGGCTGGTAGCCGCGGGTCTTCGCCTCTTGCGTCTCGGCGAACAGCTGGCGGATGCGGTCGAACACGCCCGTGTAGGTCGCCGGGTTCGAGCGCGGGGTGCGACCGATCGGCGCCTGGTCGACGTGCACGACCTTGTCGAGCTGGTCGAGGCCCTTCACCCGGGTGTGCTTGCCCGCGATGTGTCGGGCACCGTTGAGCTGGTTGGCGAGCACCTTGTACAGGATGTCGTTCACCAGCGTCGACTTGCCGGAGCCGCTGACGCCCGTCACCGCGGTGAACACACCGAGCGGGAAGTCCGCGTCGATCGACTTGAGGTTGTTCGCCCGGGCGCCCTGCACGGTGATGGCCCGCTTCAGGTTGACCTTGCGACGCTCGGCCGGCACCTCGATCGCGCGTCGGCCGGCGAGGTAGTCACCGGTGATCGACTCGCGGTTCTCGATGATGCCCTCGTACGAACCGGAGTGCACGACGTTGCCGCCGTTCACACCGGCACCGGGGCCGATGTCGACGACCCAGTCGGCCGTGCGGATCGTGTCCTCGTCGTGTTCGACGACGATGAGCGTGTTGCCGAGGTCCTTGAGCTTGACCAGGGTGTCGATGAGTCGACGGTTGTCGCGCTGGTGCAGGCCGATGCTCGGCTCGTCGAGCACGTACAGCACGCCCGTCAGCCCGGAGCCGATCTGCGTCGCCAGGCGGATGCGCTGCGCCTCACCGCCGGAGAGACCGCCGGCACCACGTGCCAGCGTGAGGTAGTTCAGGCCGACCTCGAGCAGGAACTCGAGGCGTGCGCGGATCTCGCGGAGGACCGCTGCGGCGATGTGCGCTTCGCGGTCGGTCAGCGTCAGCTCGTCCATGAACGAGTACGCGTTGTCGAGCGACATGTCGGTGACGTCCGCGATGCTGCGGTCGTTGACCGTCACCGCGAGCACCTCGGGCTTGAGGCGGGTTCCCTCGCACACCGGGCACGGGACCTCGCGCAGGTACCCCTGGAAGCGCTGCCGCTGCGAGTCCGACTCGGCCTCGGCGAACTTGCGCTCGATGTAGGGCATGACGCCTTCGAACCCGCTCGTGTACCGCATCTCGCGGCCGAAGCGGTTGCGCCAGGAGACCGACACCTGGAAGTCCTTGCCGGTCAGGATCGACGCCTGCACCGCGGGGTCGAGCTGGCTCCACGGGGTGTCGAGCGAGAAGCCGAGCTCCTTGCCGAGGCCGCCGAGCAGCTTCTCGAAGTAGGAGTACAGCCCGCTCGTCCCGGTCCAGGGCAGCAGGACGCCGTCCCGCAACGAGGCCTCGGGGTCGCCGAGCACCAGGTCGGGGTCGACCGACATGCGGGTGCCGAGGCCGGAGCACTCGGGGCAGGCACCGAACGGCGCGTTGAACGAGAACGTGCGCGGCTCGATCTCGGTGAGCGCGAGCGGGTGGTTGTTCGGGCACGAGAGGTTCTCGGAGTAGTTCCGGACCGCTCCGGGCCCCTCGTGGTCCACCAGGTCGATGCCGACGGTGCCGTCGGTCAGGCGCAGGGCGGTCTCGAGCGAGTCGGTGAGACGACCGAGGATGTCGTCGCTCGCCACCAGGCGGTCGACGATGACCGAGATGTCGTGCTTGACCTGCTTCTTGAGCTTGGGCGGGTCGCTGAGCTGGATGCGCTCCCCGTCCACGATCGCGCGGGCGTAGCCGGACGCCGCGAGCTCCTGGAAGAGGTCGACGAACTCGCCCTTCTTCTTCGAGATCACGGGTGCGAGGACCTGGAAGCGGGTGCCGGTCTCGAACTGCATGAGCTGGTCGGCGATCTGCTGCACGGTCTGCTTGCTGATCACCTCGCCACACGTCGGGCAGTGCGGGACCCCGATGCGCGCCCAGAGCAGACGCATGTAGTCGTAGACCTCGGTGATCGTGCCGACCGTCGACCGCGGGTTGCGGTTGGTCGACTTCTGGTCGATCGACACCGCCGGCGAGAGCCCCTCGATGAAGTCGACGTCGGGGCGGTCGACCTGGCCGAGGAACTGGCGCGCGTAGGCGGACAGCGACTCGACGTACCGGCGCTGCCCCTCGGCGAAGATCGTGTCGAACGCCAGCGAGGACTTGCCCGAGCCGGACAGGCCGGTGAACACGACGAGCGAGTCGCGCGGGATCTCGAGGTCGACGTCACGGAGGTTGTGCACGCGCGCGCCGCGCACGCTGAGCGTGGAGGTGCTGTGCGGAGCGGTCCCGCCGGGGAGGTGGAGGTCAGCGGGCTCGCCGAAGGCGTTCCGGCCCGACGTCGAGGTACCGGGGTCAGAGGTGATGGTCATCGTCGTCGATTCTACGAAGCGGCACCGACATTCGGCCGGGATGGAGGGTCAGACGAGTGCGTCGAGAGCGAACGCGACGCCGGATGCACGCTCGCTCGCCGCCCAGAGCTGCGCTGCGACGGTGCGGTCCTGCGCCCGAGGTTCGGCCGCGACCACCGTGGCCGGGCCCCGGAGCTGCATCCAGCCCGCCGGGCCCCAGTACTCCCCCGAGCGCACGTCCGCACCGACGGCCGCGTGCACGAGCGGCTGGGCGCCGACGTCCTTGCCCTGGGCGACGATGCGCTGCGCCGGGCGGATCCACTCGGGTTCGGCTCTGGTCGGGCTGACGTCGGGACGGCCCGGCGACAGGCGGTCGAGCGACAGGCCGGGGTGCGCGACGACGCTCGACACGGATGAGCCCGAGTCGGCCAGTCGTTGGGCGAGCTCGAAGCCGAACAGCATCACGGCGAGCTTGCTCCTGGCGTACTGGCGGTGGCTCGAGTACCGACCGACGCCGAGCGGATCGGTCGCGTCGAGCTGGGCGAATCGATGGGCGATCGACCCGAGGTGCACGACCCGGCCGGCTCGTCGTTCGAGCAGGGGCAGGACCAGAGCGGTCCACGCGAAGTGCCCGAGGTGGTTCGTACCGATCTGCAGTTCGGTGCCCTGTGCCGTGCACCCCCGCGTCGACGCCCCGACGACCCCGGCGTTGTTCACGACCGCGTCGACGCCGTCGGGTTCCAGCGCGGCGAGTTCGTCGGCAGCGGCACTGACCGAGTCGAGGTCGGCGAGGTCGAGGTGGACGTGGGCGAGCGAGGCCCCGTCGACGTGCCGACGGATGCTGCGCTCGGCGGCGTCCGCCCGGCCGCGGTCGCGCGTCGCCAGCACCACACGGTGCCCCGCCGCGGCGAGCTGCTCGGCGGCGTGGTACCCGAGCCCGGCGCTCGCACCGGTGACGACGACCGTGCGGGCGCCGTCAACTGACATGTCCGGCCGACTCCATCTGGCGCAGGGCCTTCTTCAGGTCCTGCACCTCGTCGCGCAGTCGCGCCGCGAGCTCGAACTTCAGCTCCGCCGCCGCCTGCAGCATCTGGTCGTTCAGGTCGGCGATGGTGGCACCGAGCTGCGTCGCACCCTCGCCCGCGATGCCGCCGCGCTTGAGGTTCGGCGTGGGCGACCGACGGCCGTCGGTGCCGGGGCGACCCTGCAGGAGCGCCTTCGTGTCGTCGTTCTCGCGCTGCAGGACCTCGGTGATGTCCGCGATCTTCTTGCGCAGCGGCTGGGGGTCGATGCCGCGCTCCAGGTTGTAGGCGACCTGCTTCTCACGACGGCGATCGGTCTCCTCGATCGCGGTCTTCATCGAGTCGGTCATCTTGTCGGCGTACATGAGCACCTGGCCCGACACGTTGCGGGCAGCACGACCGATCGTCTGGATGAGCGACGTCGACGAGCGGAGGAAGCCTTCCTTGTCGGCGTCGAGGATCGCGACGAGCGACACCTCGGGCAGGTCGAGGCCCTCGCGCAGCAGGTTGATGCCGACGAGCACGTCGTAGACGCCCTGCCGCAGCTCGGTCAGCAGCTCGACGCGCTTCAGGGTGTCGACGTCGGAGTGCAGGTAGCGGACGCGGACACCGGCGTTCCCGAGGAAGTCGGTCAGTTCTTCCGCCATGCGCTTGGTCAGCGTGGTGACGAGGACGCGTTCGTCCTTCTCGACCCGCTGCTTAATCTCCTCGAGCAGGTCGTCGATCTGGCCGTCGCTCGGCTTGACCACGATCTCGGGGTCGATCAGGCCGGTCGGGCGGATGATCTGCTCGACCACGCTGTCGGTGACCCCGAGCTCGTAGCGCCCCGGGGTGGCCGACAGGTAGACCTTCTGCCCGACGCGCTCGAGGAACTCCTCCCACTTCAGCGGGCGGTTGTCCATCGCGCTCGGCAGGCGGAACCCGTGCTCGACGAGGGTGCGCTTGCGCGAGGCGTCACCCTCGTACATCGCGCCGATCTGCGGCACGGTGACGTGCGACTCGTCGATGACGATCAGGAAGTCGTCGGGGAAGTAGTCGATGAGGCAGTGCGGGGCCTCGCCCGGACCACGGCCGTCCATGTGCCGCGAGTAGTTCTCGATGCCCGAGCAGAACCCGATCTGCTCCATCATCTCGATGTCGAACGTGGTGCGCATCCGGAGGCGCTGGGCCTCGAGCAGCTTGCCCTGGCCCTCGAGCTCGGCGAGCCGTTCCGCGAGTTCTTCCTTTATGGAGGCGATCGCGCGGTGCATCACGTCGGTGTCCGCGACGTAGTGCGAGGCCGGGAAGATCGACACGGCGGGCAGGTCGTCGATGACGTTGCCGGTGAGCGGGTGCAGCGAGGAGAGCGCTTCGATCTCGTCACCGAACATCTCGATGCGGATCGCGTGCTCTTCGTACATCGGGATGATCTCGATCGTGTCACCGCGCACCCGGAACGTGCCCCGGGCGAAGTCGACGTCGTTGCGCTGGTACTGCATGGCGACGAACTTGCGGACGAGCTGGTCGCGCGAGATCGTCTGGCCCACGTGGAGCGCGACCGATGCGTTCATGTACTGCTCGGGGGTGCCGAGACCGTAGATGCAGGAGACGGTGGACACCACCACGGTGTCGCGACGGCTGAGCAGCGAGTTCGTCGTGGAGTGCCGGAGTCGTTCGACCTCGGCGTTGACCGAGGAGTCCTTCTCGATGAAGGTGTCCGTCTGCGGGACGTACGCCTCGGGCTGGTAGTAGTCGTAGTACGAGACGAAGTACTCGACCGCGTTGTTCGGCATCAGGCTGCGGAACTCGTTGGCGAGCTGGGCCGCGAGCGTCTTGTTGTGCGCGAGCACGAGTGTCGGCCGCTGCACCTGCTCGATGAGCCACGCGGTCGTCGCCGACTTGCCGGTACCGGTCGCACCCAGCAGCACGACGTCGGTCTCACCGGCGTTGATCCGCCCGGCGAGTTCCGCGATGGCCGCGGGCTGGTCGCCACTCGGCGAGTACTCGCTGATGACCTCGAACGGACGCACCGCTCGGGTCGGTTCGATCGCAACACCCATGGGGACAACGGTAGTCGGCACCCCTGACACCGAGGGCCGCTGCTCGCCCTCGGCGTACTGTCCGCTGCAAGCAGGCTCCAAGTCGACTGATGGTCAACGGGCATACCGTCCGATCCGTCCAGTCACCCGACTCCTTCCCACTCCCCCGAAGAGGCCTCATGACCACGGCGACCCCGGCCGCACCGATCAAGGGCACCCCGTTCCGCGGACGCATCCGCGGGCGTGTGCTCGTCCTGCTCTGCTGCATGTACGCGATCTCGTACATCGACCGGACGAACATCTCGACGGCGCTGCCGCACATCACCGAGGAGTTCGGGTTCAACGAGGCGACCGCCGGTCTCATCGTCTCCGCGTTCTCGTTGCCGTACGCCCTGCTGCAGGTGTTCGGCGGCACGATCAGCGAGAAGTTCGGCCCGCGCCGGGCGCTCTTCGTCATCACGGTGATCTGGGGCGTCGCGACGCTCTGGACCGGGTTCGCGGTCGGCTTCTGGACCCTCTTCGCCGCGCGGGCCCTGCTCGGGCTGAGCGAGGCCGCCGCGTTCCCGACCGCCACGCAGGCGATGAGCCGGTGGATCCCCCGCGACCGGAACGGCTTCGCCCAGGGCGTGGTGCACTCCGCGGCACGGCTCGGCAACGCGCTGGCCCCGCTCATCGTCGCGTGGGTGATCGGGGCGACGGGCAGCTGGCGCTGGGCGTTCTTCGCCACCGCGGTGCTGTCCCTGGCGTGGGCCGTCGTCTGGTTCGTCTGGTTCCGGGACAAGCCCGAGTCCGCGAAGGGCATCACGCAGGTCGAGCTCGCCGAGCTCCCGCCGGTCGAGACCCGCGCGACCCGTCCCCCGGTGCCGTGGCGGCAGCTGGCGAAGCAGATCCTGCCGGTCACCTTCGTCGACTTCGGGTACGGCTGGACCCTCTGGGTGTTCCTCACGTGGCTCCCGACGTTCCTCAGCTCCACCTACGGGCTGGAGATCGGCGACTTCGCCCTGTTCACCACCCTCATCCTGCTGGCCGGTGTCGTCGGGGACACGGTCGGCGGGATGCTCAGCGACCGCATCATCCACCGCGGCGGGAACACCCGGAACGCCCGCCGGACCATCCTGGTGATCGGGCTCGGCGGCTCGCTCCTCTGCCTCATCCCGCTCGTGATCGGGCAGGGCCTGCTCGTCGCGACGATCTCGCTGGCCCTGTCGTTCTTCTTCCTCGAGCTCTGCAACGCCAACCTCTGGGCGATCCCGATGGACGTGGCGCCGCAGTGGTCCGGCACGGCCTCGGGCTTCATGAACACCGGGTTCGGCATCGCCGGTGTCGTCTCGCCCATCGTGTTCGGTCTGCTCATCGACGCCTCGGGGTGGCAGGTGCCCTTCGCGCTCTCCTGCGTCCTGCTCGGAGCCGCGGCCGTCGTCGCGTGGTTCATGAAGCCCCAGCGGCTGACGTCCACCGACGGCGTGCTCGAGATCGGCACCCCGAAGGCCGAGCAGCGCTCGGCCTGACGGCCGGCAGCCGGTGCGCGGACCGTGCACCGGCCCTGGTGGTCCGCACGCGACGGCCGGGAGGCGCGGGTCGGGCCCGCCACGTGCCTCCCGGCCGTCGCGCCACGTGTCCACCGCCCCGCACGGCTGGTGCGAGGTTCCGGACCCCGTGGGACGGCGTCACCGTCGCACCACGGACGGAACCTCGCACGAGAGCTGCGCCGTGCGGGCGAGCGCTCAGCGCGCGGCGCGCCGCCCGACGTCGTCGGTCTCGCCGACGAGGGCGTCGTCCGGCTCCACCGGTTCCGGCGACCGCTGCGGCACCGCCGCGCCTGCGGCACGACGCGCCCGCGCCGCTCGCGACGCCCGAGAGGACAACGACGGCCGCCCGGTCAACGGCACGCTGAGGGGCGTCCACCGGAACAGCTCGGTCACCGCGACGGACAGCACCAGCACGAGCACGTAGGTGACGAGCGTGAGCCACGGTCGTGGCACGACGGCCTCGAGCCAGCTGTCGCCGTAGAGCAGGATCCAGATGACGAACGGGTGGCTCAGGAAGATGCCGAACGAGCGATCGGACGCGTAGTCGACGAACCGGGCGGTCCGGCTCCCGGCGCGCCGTCGATCCGCCCAGGCCGCGCCGATCGCCAGGAACCCGACGAACACCGCGGTGCTCCAGACCACCTGGACCGGCTGCAGCGGCGTCCCCGCGGCGTAGAGGGACTGCCCGAGGCCGACCTGCAGCGCCCACACACCGAGGGTGAGCCCACCGACGCCGGCGAACGCCCACAGGACCGAACGGCGGTGGACCCGGATGAACCGCAGGAACGCATCCGCGTGGTCGGCGGCGATCGCCCCCGAGACGATGAAGAAGACGTACGAGAAGAAGAACTGCTTCTGGTACCCCTGCATCCACGCGTCGCTCGCCGGGAAGTACTTGTACCCGGCGAACACCACCAGCTGGACCAGGAACGCCACGACCAGCACGGTCACGTGGTGCCCACGGGTCCGGCGCACCAGCCAGACGATCACCGGCAGGAGCAGGTACACCTGCATCGTCACGAGCAGGAAGTACAGGTGGTACCACGAGGTGCCGGTGACGATGCCCTCGGCCGCGGTGCGCACCAGGTCGGGGACGTCGCCACGGCGGGTGGGACTCAGCAGCCACGCCGCCGCGACGTAGACGAACGACCACGCCAGGTAGGGCACGCCCACGAGCAGGAACCGCTTCGGCCAGAACTGCGCCATCGGCCTCGGGCGCAAGGTGTAGCTGTACACGAGCACGAACGCGGTCAGCGAGAAGAAGACCAGCCGGGTGAAGTGCAGCAGGGCGAGCAGCGCGTTCAGCCCGACGTCGTCGGTGGCGGCGGTGTGGCTCGTGGTGTGCACCCCGATCACGCACGCGAACGTGAGGATGCGGAGCACGTCGACCTCGTACAGGTGCCGGGGCTTGCCCTCGGCCGTCCGCGTCGGCGTCTGCACCCCCGGCTCGTCGCCGGTCGATGCCGGGGACACGCGTGATGGTCCGTTCACGATGGTCGGGCCATGGTCCGGACCTTCGCGCGCTGCACCTTGCCGGTGGGTGCGCGCGGCAGGTCGGGCACGACGATGACCTCGACCGGTCGGCGGAACCGGGTTAGGTGCGCCTCGGCCCGGGCCACGAGGTCAGCCACGAGGGCTGCGTGGTCGACGGGTTCGTCGGGCTGCGGGATCACGTAGGCGATCGGGACGGCACCGAGCACGTCGTCGGGGCGGCCGACGACGACCGCCTCGAGCACGCGTGGGTCGCCGAGCAGGACGTCCTCGACCTCGGACGGGTAGACCTTCTCGCCACCGCGGTTGATGACGTCGTCGGAGCGTCCGGCCAGTGACACCCAGCCGTCGGTGCTGACGGACCCGACGTCACCGGTGTGCAGCCACCCGTCGGCGTCGAACCGCTCGGACGCGCGGCCGCCCAGGTAGCCCCGGACGATCCCCTCGCCCCGCACCCACAGCGCACCGATCTCGCCGGGGGGCAGCACCGAGCCGTCCTCGCCGCGGACCTGCACCTCGGACCCGACCGGCACCCCGACGGTGCCGGGCCGGGCCGGTTCGTCGAGCGGGGTCGCCGTGATCTGCGAGGCGCCTTCGGTCATGCCCCAGCTCACGACGAGCGGCGCGTCACCGAGGGCGGCGCGCACCGGATCGGGCAGCGGCGCCGACGCGCTGCGCACGAACCGCAGGCCCGGCGGGAACTCGAGCGGCCCGGTCTTCGCCAGCACGGCCAGGACGGCCGGGACGGCGTTCAGCCAGGTGATCCGTCGTTCCGCGAGCAGGTCCCAGAACCCGGTACGACGGAAGCGCCGGTCGAGCACGAGGGTCGCGCCGGCGACGAGCGTCGCGAGCAGTCCGACCACCTCGGCGTTGACGTGGAACAGCGGCAAGGAGTTGAACCCGCGGTCGTCCGGCACGAGCCGGTTGTGCCGTGCGACGGCCCGGGCGACGAACAGCAGCTGCGTCTCGGGCAGCTCGACGCCCTTCGGCGTGCCGGTCGAACCGGAGGTGAACAGCACGACGGACCCCTGGCCCGGCGCGTGCGGGCTGTCGGCGGGCAGGTCGCCGTCACGGACGGCGGTCGGGAGGAACGTGGCCGGGTCGATCCCGCTCGCCGGTGCCCCGGGGACGGTCGCGTCCACCGCGCGGTCCGACACGACGATGGACGCTCCGCCGATCAGGTCGGCGAGACGGCCGGGCTCGGTGGCCGGCTGGTCGGTGTCGACGGGGATCGCCCGCCGACCGGAGGCGACGGCGCTCAGGTGCACGACCGCGAACGCGAGCGGGTCGCTGACATCGACCAGGACGGCACCCGACGGGGCGATGCCGATCGCGTCGAAGGTCCGCGACCAGGCGGTCACCGCGTCGTCGAGCGCACGGTACGTGAGGACGCGCTCGGAGCGGGCGTCCTCGAGGAAGTTGCGCACGCCCCCGTCGGCCGCACGGGCCCAGATGAGCGAGCGCAGGTCGGGTTCATCACGAACGGGCTGCACGCAGGAAGGCTATTGCGCGACGCTATGAGCGGTCAGAGGGAACAGCGGGATCTGTGGAGAACCGGTGCAGCATCCACTGCCACAGCGGGAGCATCCGGGGGACGCCGTCACGGGTGAGCGGCGTCGAGTCCTTGATGATCAGGGAGTGCGCCTTGCCGTCGCCGCCGAGGTCGGTGAGGATCGCGTGCGGGTCCGCTCCGGCGAGTGGCGGTGCGGTGTCCGTCTCGAACGGCCCGGACACACCGCTCAACCCCAGGACGTCCCACGAACCGGTGATGCGGGGGCCGAACGTGTCACGGACGTCGTCGATGGCGTACATCCGGTCCACCGGTGTCCGGCCCGGGCGGTCCATCCACGCTGCGTGCGCCGGCCCGCGGGACTCGACGGGTGACGAGAACATCAGCGCGCCGTGGACACTGCGGATGTGGGCGATGTACGCCGCCTCTCCGCCGCCCTGCGAGTGCCCGGCCACGACGATGTCGTTCCAGACGATGCGGTCGTCGCCCTGGACGAACCGCCCCCAGCCGCCGTCGGGGTCGTGGTCGTCGAGGTACGCGACGGCGTCCCGGAAGCGCGAGACGATCGACCCGGCCGGACTGACCGCGCTGAACGCCGAGGGCCGCGTGCCGTCGAAGCGGTTCCGCTGCACCATGCCGTAGCAGCGTGCGTTCGCCTCACACGTGCCGGACAGGGTGCGGCCGAGGTTCCAGTAGTCGAGGCCGAGCACGTGGTACCCGTCGGCCAGGGCGGCCCCGAGGAACCGCTGGTACTCCGCGGGACGGGATCGCGTCGCCGGCAGGAACAGCAGGAGCGGCCCGTCAGCCGAGGTGCGTGCGGCGAAGTCGTCACGGTTCGGGGTGAGCCGCTCACCGTTCACCGTTCCGAGCCGGAACCGGTGCAACTCCCCCTCGGGCCCGTGTTCGTCACCCGACGGCCGCTCGTGCACCGCGACCCGGCCGTTGTCCGCCACACGCTGGGCACCGAGGACGTTCGCGGCGACGAGCGAGGCGGCCCCGATCGCCACGAGGACGATCGCGGCGAGGACCAGCAGCAGGCGGTGGTTCATGGAGTGATCCGCGCCCACACCTCGTCAGCGGAGCGGATCGTCTGCTCGAGCGTCCCGGTGGCGTCGACGACGTGGTCGGCGAGGGCGAGACGGTCGGCATCGCTCGCCTGGGCGGCGACGCGACGCTCGGCCTCGTCACGGGGCATCCCGCGGTGCTCGACGAGCCGTTCGATGCGCTGCGCCGCGGGGGCGTCGACCACCACGACCGCGTCGAACCGGAGCGGACGCGAGCCGCGAGCCTCGGCGAGCAACGGCACGTCGTAGACCACCACGGCGTCGGGGTCGGCGGCCTCGGCGGCGTCGAACGCCTGCTGCGCGAGCCGCCAGACCTCGGGGTGCGTGATGGCTTCGAGGTCCTTCCGCGCCGCGGGGTCCGCGAACACGATCGACCCGAGCGCCGGCCGGTCGAGCGAACCGTCGGCGGCGATCACCGACGGACCGAACCGCTCGGCGACCTGCGCCAGGCCCGGGCTGCCCGGTGCCACGGCGTCCCGAGCCAGTCGGTCGGCGTCGACGACGACGGCCCCGTGCTCGGCCCAGCGCCGGGAGACCGTCGACTTGCCCGCGGCGATTCCGCCCGTGAGTCCGATGATGTGCACGGCAACAGGGTAACGACCCCGATGCCCGGAAACGCCGGAAGCCCGGCACCCTGTCAGGGGTGCCGGGCTTCCGGTCGGGACGAACCGCTCGATCAGTTGTTGGTCGAGCTGAGCTTCTCGCGGAGTGCAGCGAGCGACGCGTCGTCGGCCAGGGGGCTCGCACCACCCGTCTCGCCGGCGAACGACGAGGTCGACGACGACGAGGAAGCCGTGGCCGGGAGGTCGAAGCCACCCTGCGCCTCGTCGGCGATGGTCTTCGCGACCTGCGCCTTGTGGGCTTCCCAACGACCCTGGGCGGCCGCGTACTGGCCCTCCCACTCGGTGCGCTGCGTGTCGTAGCCCTCGAGCCACTCGTTGGTCTCCGGGTCGAAGCCCTCGGGGTACTTGTAGTCACCCTTGTCGTCGTACTCGGTCGGCATGCCGTAGAGCGCCGGGTCGAACTCGTCGCTCTCCGGGTCGACGCCCTCGTTCGCCTGCTTGAGGCTGAGCGAGATGCGGCGACGGTCGAGGTCGATGTCGATGATCTTGACGAAGACCTCGTCGTTGACCGAGACGACCTGCTCGGCGAGCTCGACGTGCTTGTTCGAGAGCTCCGAGATGTGCACGAGGCCCTCGATGCCGTCGGCAACGCGGACGAAGGCACCGAACGGGACGAGCTTCGTGACCTTGCCCGGTGCGATCTGACCGATCGCGTGGGTGCGGGCGAAGACCTGCCACGGGTCCTCCTGCGTCGCCTTGAGCGAGAGCGACACGCGCTCGCGGTCCAGGTCGACCTCGAGGATCTCGACGGTGACTTCCTGACCGACCTCGACGACCTCGCTGGCGTGCTCGATGTGCTTCCAGCTGAGCTCGGAGACGTGGACGAGACCGTCGACGCCGCCGAGGTCCACGAACGCACCGAAGTTGACGATCGAGGACACGATGCCCTTGCGGACCTGGCCCTTGTGGAGGTTGTTGAGGAACGTCGTCCGGGACTCGGACTGCGTCTGCTCGAGGAGTGCACGGCGCGACAGGACCACGTTGTTGCGGTTCTTGTCGAGCTCGAGGATCTTCGCCTCGATCTCCTGGCCGAGGTACGGCGTCAGGTCGCGGACACGACGGAGCTCGATGAGCGAGGCGGGGAGGAAGCCACGGAGGCCGATGTCGACGATGAGACCGCCCTTGACGACCTCGATGACCGTCCCGGTCACGACGCCGTCGGACTCCTTGATCTTCTCGACGTCGCCCCACGCACGCTCGTACTGCGCGCGCTTCTTCGACAGGATGAGGCGGCCTTCCTTGTCCTCCTTCTGGAGAACCAGGGCCTCGACCTCGTCGCCGACCTCGACGACCTCGTTGGGGTCGACGTCGTGCTTGATCGAGAGCTCGCGCGAGGGGATGACGCCCTCGGTCTTGTAACCGACGTCGAGGAGGACCTCGTCGCGGTCGATCTTCACGACGGTGCCGGAGATGAGATCACCGTCGTTGAAGAACTTCAGGGTCTTCTCGACCTCGGCCAGGAAGTCATCAGCCGAACCGATGTCGTTGATGGCGACCTGCTTAGGAGCCTTGGTCGTAGTGGTTGTCATGTAGAGATTGCTCCGAACGGACATGAGTCGGGCCATGGCGTGCGGGGACTCGGCCCCCGTGGTGCACCGCCGTGGCGATTGATTGAGTGGCGCGGATTGCGCCGCACAAGTCTAACCGCACCGGCGGAGGCCCCACAACCGGGCGTGTCGACGGCGCGTCACCCGACCAGGGCGGTCCGCAGGGTGTCGAGACCGATGCTGCCGAGCGAGAGCGCACGGTGGTGGAACGCCTTCAGGTCGAAGTCGGCTCCCTCGCGGGCGGCGACCTCGTCGCGGATGGACTCCCAGACGCGCTGACCCACCTTGTACGAGGGGGCCTGGCCCGGCCACCCGAAGTACCGGGCGACCTCGAACCGGACGAACGCGGGGTCCATGTTCACGTTCTGCCCCATGAAGTCGAGCGCGTACTCCCACGTCCAGCCGCCGCCGTCGGGGTTCGTCTTCTGCAGGTGCACGCCGATGTCGAGCACGACGCGGGCCGCACGCATCCGCTGCCCGTCGAGCATGCCGAGGCGGTCCCCGTCGTCGTCGAGGAACCCGAGCTGCTCCATCAGCCGTTCGGCGTACAGCGCCCAGCCCTCGACGTGTCCGGAGGACCCGGACAGCTGCCGGCGCCACGTGTTCAGTTCGCCGCGGTTGTAGACGCCCTGGCTGATCTGCAGGTGGTGTCCGGGGACGCCCTCGTGGTAGACCGTCGTCTTCTCGCGCCAGGTGCCGAACTCGGTGACGCCCTCGGGGACGGACCACCACATGCGGCCGGCACGGGAGAAGTCGTCGGAGGGGCCGCTGTAGTAGATGCCGCCCTCCTGCGTGGGGGCGATCCGGCACTCCAGGCGACGGATCGGGTCCGGGATGTCGAAGTACGTCCCGGCCATCGCGGCGATCGACGCGTCGCTCGTCTCCTGCATCCACCGCTGCAGCGCGTCGGTGCCGTGCAGGATCCGGGACGGGTCGGTGTCGAGCACCTCGATCGCCCGGGCGACGCTCGCACCGGACTCGATGCGGTCGGCGATGCGCTCCTGCTCGTCCCGCATGCGCGCGAGTTCCTCGAGGCCCCACTCGTACGTCTCGTCGAGGTCGACGACCGCACCGAGGAACCGGCGCGAGTGCAGCTCGTAGGCCTCGCGACCGACGGCGTCGACGGGGGTGGCAAGCGGCAGCAGCTCGTGCTCCAGGAACTGGCCGAACGAGCGGTAGGCCGCCGCGGCGACCTCGGCACCGCGGTGCAGGTCTGCTCGGAGCGTCTCCGGCACGGGGACGTCGCCCTCGAACGCGGCGGAGTCGGCCAGCTGACGGAACATCCCGCCGTCGGCGCCGGTGCGCGCCGCCTGCTCGGCGATGAGCGCGACCTGGCGCTTCGCCGGGGTGACGCCTTCACGCGTGCCCTCGAGCAGGGTCTCGCGGATGCCCTCGAGCGCATCCGGCAGCGCCTGCAGCCGACTCGCGATGTCCTGCCAGTCGCCCTCGGTCGCGGTCGGCATCAGGTCGATGATCTCCCGCACCGACTGCGCCGGGCTCGCGATGACGTTGAGGTCGCGGAGGTGCAGCTTGCGCTCGTACGACTCCTGCACCAGGTCCAGCTCGGCGCCGAGGTCGGCCTTCGTCACCTGGTCCACCGAGTCGACGGCGGGAGCGGCGTCGAGCGCACGCTTCGCACCGCGCGCGGCCTCGGCCATCGCGGCGGCGCCGGCGGGCGAGGTGTCGCCGTACTCCCCCGTGCGCCCCGGGACGCCGATGTACGTGGCGGTCGTCGGGTCGAGGTCGACGAGGGTGGTGACCCAGTCCTCGGCGACGCGGTCGACGGCGGACGGCTGGCGGACAGGACGCTCTTCGCTCATGCCCCGACCCTACCGACCCGCGGGTCGGCAGGAATCCCGAGCCGCCCGGGTCAGTGGGCGGCGCTCTCCCAGTTCGGCCCCACACCGACCGAGACGTCGAGCGGGACGCTCAGCTCGGCGGCGCTGCCCATCCGGGTGCGGAGGATCTCCTCGACACGCTCCTGCTCCCCGGGCGCGACCTCGAGGATGAGCTCGTCGTGCACCTGGAGCAGCAGGTGCGACTGCAGCTCGCCGTCGCGCAGGTCGTCGGCGACCCCGAGCATCGCGATCTTGATGATGTCGGCGGCCGAACCCTGGATCGGGGCGTTCAGCGCGGCGCGTTCGGCGTTCTCGCGCAGGACCCGGTTCGGGCTCTTCAGGTCGGGGAACGGGCGACGGCGACCGAAGATCGTCTCGGTGTAGCCGTCCTCGCGCGCCTGCTCGACGACGTTGCGCAGGTAGTCGCGCACAGCGCCGAAGCGAGCGAAGTACTCGGTCATCAGGGTGCGGGCCTCGGACTGCTCGATGCGCAGCTGCTTCGACAGACCGAAGGCGCTCAGCCCGTAGGCCAGGCCGTAGGACATCGCCTTGACCTTGGTGCGCATCTCATTGGAGACCTCGGACGGGTCGACGCCGAACACCCGCGCGCCGACGAAGCGGTGCAGGTCCTCGCCCTCGTTGAAGGCCTGGATGAGCCCCGGGTCGCCGGAGAGGTGCGCCATGATCCGCATCTCGATCTGCGAGTAGTCGGCGGTGACGAGCGTCGTGTACGGCTCGGCCACCGCGAACGCCGACCGGATCCGGCGACCGACGGCCGTCTTCACCGGGATGTTCTGCAGGTTCGGGTCGGTCGACGAGACCCGGCCGGTGCTCGTACCGGTCTGCTCGTAGCGGGTGTGGATGCGCCCGTCGACCACGGCGGCGTCGAGCGTGTCGACGATCTGCCGGAGCTTCGTGGCGTCGCGGTGCTGCAGCAGGAGCCCGAGGAACGGGTGCGGGTGCTGTTCCTGCAGGTCGGCCAGGCTCGCGGCGTCGGTCGAGAACCCGGTCTTGGTCTTGCGGGTCTTCGGCATCGCGAGCTCGGTGAACAGGACTTCCTGCAGCTGCTTCGGCGATCCGAGGTTGACCTCGTGCCCGATCTCGGCGAAGGCCTGCTGCGCGAGTTCGGCGGCGCGCTCACCGAGCTCCTTCGACAGGCCGGTGAGCACCGGGCGGTCGATGCCGACGCCGATGGTCTCCATGCCGGCCAGCACCGACACGAGCGGCAGCTCGATGTCGTCGAGGACCTGCAGCGAGGACCCGTCGATCCGGGCGCGCAGGGCCGTGGTGACGCGGAGCACGAACCACGCGTGCACCCCGACGTTGACCGGATCGGTCTCGGGGACCAGCTGGTTCGGGTCGGCCGTCGGCAGTTCTTCGCCGAGCTCCTGGTAGACGAGGTCGGACAGCGGCTGCCCCTGCTTGCCGGGCTGCGCGAGCCACCCCATGATGCGTGCGTCGCCGGCGATGCCGTTCACGACGAAGCCGGCGGTGCCGAGCGCCTTGATGGCGGCCTTGGCGTCGTGGAAGTGCTTCGGGGCGTCGGAGGCGAACCAGGCCGAGAGCTGCTCGTAGTCCTGCGCGCCGCTGCCGCCCGGTACGAGCACGGCGTCGTCGTGGGTCGCGATGCCGATGGCGCTGAGGCGTCCGTCGATGACCTCGACCGCGACGCCGTAGCCGTTCGCCGCCTCGGTGGCGTTGCGGCGCTCGAGCCAGTAGCCGAGCTCTTCGTCGATCAGCGTCTTGACGGGCGGCGGGGTCGGCGCACCGTCGGCGACGGCACCCTCGGCCGCGGGCTCGGCGGGGTCGCCCGACCCGGCCACCTTGAAGACGCGGTCGAGCAGCGTGCGGAACTGCAGCTTGGCGAAGAGCTCGCGCACCGCGGTCTCGTCGACCGGGCGGAGCGCGACGTCGGCGGGACCGACGGGCAGCTCGACGTCGGTGACCAGGCGGTTGAGCCGGCGGTTCCGGATCGCCCGGTCCTGCTGCTCGCGCAGGTTGTTGCCGACGACGCCCTTGATCTCGTCGGCGTGCTCGAGGACGCCGTCGAGCGACCCGTACTGGGTCACCCACTTGACCGCGGTCTTCTCGCCGACCTTGTCGATGCCGATCAGGTTGTCGCTGGTCTCGCCGACGAGTGCGGCGATGTCCGGGTACTGGTGGGGCTCGATGCCGTAGCGCTCGTAGACCTTGTCGCGGTCGTAGCGGGTGAGTTCGGAGACACCGCGGACCGACGGGTAGAGCAGCGTGACGTCGTCGTTGACGAGCTGGATCGAGTCGCGGTCACCGGAGACCACGTAGACCGTGAAGCCCTGGTCGGCACCCTGCTTGGAGAGGGTCGCGAGGATGTCGTCGGCCTCGTAGTCCTCCTTCGTGACGGTGGTGATGCCCATCGCCTCGAGCGCCTGCTGCAGGAGCGGGATCTGGCCCTTGAACTCGGCCGGGGTCTCGGAGCGGGTGCCCTTGTACTCGGCGTACTCACGCGTTCGGAACGAGAACCGGGAGATGTCGAACGCCACCGCCAGGTGGGTGGGCTTCTCGCGCTGCAGGAGCATCAGCAGCATCGAGATGAAGCCGTGGATCGCGTTGGTGTGCTGCCCCTCGCGGTTCACGAAGCTGTCGACCGGCAGCGCGTAGAAGGCCCGGAAGGCGAGCGAGTGGCCGTCGATGACCATGAGGGTAGGCTTTGCGGAGTCCGACACCCGGACAGCCTACCGACGCCCGCTGACACGGAAGGTCGACGCAGACCGTGACCGACGACACCACATCGACCACGATCGATCCCCGCATCGACGAACGCGGCATGGGCGAGCTGGCCGAGAAGATGGGCATGGTCATCACCGAGCTCTCGGCCGAGCGCGCGGTCGGTTCGATCCCCGTCGAGGGCAACCGCCAGCCGGTCGGCCTGCTGCACGGCGGCGCCTACGTCGTCCTCGCGGAGAGCCTCGGTTCGATGGCCGCGAACGTGCACGCCGGGCCCGGCCGCTACGCCGTCGGCATCGAGCTCAGCGCCTCGCACTCCCGCAGCGCCACGAGCGGCATCGTCACGGGCACGTGCACCGCCATCCACCTGGGCGGCACGCTCACCACCCACGAGATCGTCCTGACCGACGACCAGGGTCGTCGCTGCTCCACCGTGCGGATCACGAACATGATCCGCGAGCGTCGCTGACCGACGAAGCGACGGACCGACGACTCAGTCCTCCGGCGGCCGCTGCAGCAGCAGGCGGGCGTCGCCGAACCCGAGCCTCCGGTAGAGCCGCTCGCCGTCCACGCTGGAGTGCACCGACGTCCGCTCCACGCCGAGCTCGTCGGCGAGCTCGAGCAGGGCCGTGACGAGCCGTCCGGCGACGCCCGAACCGCGCAGCTCCGGGTGCACGTAGACCGTCTGCAGTTCAGCGGCGAACCGATCACCGTCGACGTGCGGCGCCGGCGGTCGCGGGTGGACCGCCAGCCACGCCATGCCGAGCACCACACCGTCCCGCTCGGCGACCACGCACCGGTGCGACTCACGGTGACGGGCGGCGAAGTCCGTCATCGCCCTGCGGTACTCCTCCGGCGTCTGCACCGGCGAGCGGCCGTCCTCGTCGACGCTCCACCGCCACCGCAGGTCCGCCACCGCCGGCATGTCGTCAGGCCGGGAGGCCCGGATCACCACGTCGTCCATGGCTCCAGCCTGCCAGGTGGTCGCGGCACACGCCCCGCCCCCGGACGCAGGAACGCCGCCGACCCCAGGGGGTCCGACGGCGTTCCGTGAGCGACGGTGGTGCGCTGGACTACTTCTTGGCGCTGAGCTGCTCGATGATCGCCTTGGCGACGTCGTGCATGGTCAGGCGGCGGTCCATCGAGGCCTTCTGGATCCAGCGGAACGCCTCGGGCTCGGTGAGGCCCATCTTCTCGTTCAGCAGGCCCTTGGCGCGGTCGACGAGCTTGCGGGTCTCGAAGCGCTCGACGAGGTCGGCGACCTCGGCTTCGAGCGTGATGATCTGCTGGTACCGCGAGAGGGCGATCTCGATCGCGGGGAGCAGGTCGTTCGGGGTGAAGGGCTTGACCACGTAGGCCAGCGCGCCGGCCTCGGTCGCACGCTCGACGAGGTCCTTCTGGCTGAACGCGGTCAGCAGGACGACGGGCGCGATGTGGTTCTTGGACAGCTTCTCCGCTGCGGAGATGCCGTCGAGCTGGGGCATCTTGACGTCCATCACGACGAGGTCGGGGCGGAGGTCGGTCGCGAGCTGGACGGCGGTCTCACCGTCACCGGCTTCACCGACCACGTCGAACCCGTTGTCGCGGAGGATCTCCACGATGTCGAGGCGGATGAGCGACTCGTCCTCGGCGACGACGACGCGACGGGGTGCTGGTGCTGTTGCTTCTGTGTCACTCACGGACGAAAGCCTACTAGACGACGGAACTGCCGCATCCCAGACCACGCAGATCGATCAGACGGATGGGCAGCTTGGTACGAGTGGCGGGACGCGGGTCCGAACTGCCCCGCACGCCGTGAGCAATTTCGTACGAGTGGCGGGACTTGAACCCGCACGCCGTGAGGCAGAGCATTTTGAGTGCCCCGTGTCTGCCGATTCCACCACACTCGCGAGGACTCCAGGCTAGCAGGACGCGCGCACCACCCCGGTCGCCGCCGGGAGCGACAACTCGAACACGGCGCCGCCCAGGGTGCCGTCCTCGCCGTACCGCAGCCCGCCGCCGTGCGCCTCGGCGATGCCCCGCGCGATGGGGAGCCCGAGCCCCGCTCCGCCCGAGCGGGCGTCCCGTGCGGCCTCGAGCCGGACCAACCGGTCGAACACCCGCTCACGGTGTTCCACGGGGATCCCCGGCCCGTCGTCCTCGACCCGCACCACGGGGCCGGGTCCGCGGTCGTCGAGGCTGACGACGACCCGTCCCGTCGCACCGCCCGCACGTGTGGCGTTGTCGACGAGGTTGCCGAGGACCTGGGCGATCCGCTCGGCGTCGACGTCGGCCTCCACCGGGTGCGCGGGCACGACGACGTCGAGCTCGAGGGTGGGCAGCCGGAGCCGGAGCCGGTCTCCCTCGGCCGCCAGGAACGCCCCGAGGTCGACCACCCGACGGTCGAGTTCGATCCCGCGGTCGAGCCGGGCCATCGTGAGCATGTCCTCGATGAGCCGAGCTGCCCGGTCGGCCTGCCGGACGACGTGCACGGCCAGCACCTCGCGGGTCCGGTCGTCACCGGCGCCACCCCGCACCAGGGTGTCGGCGGCCGCGCGGACCCCTGCGACGGGTGTCCGCAGTTCGTGCGCGGCGTCGGAGAGGAACGACCGGACGCGGGCCTCTGCGGCGACGGCGTCACGCTCGGCGCCCTCGACCGCGTCGAGCATCTCGTCCAGGGCGACGGCCACGCGACCGATCTCGGTGTCGCGGCGCGAGGGTCGGAGCCGCTGCCCACGGTCACCGCCGGCGATCGACCGCGCGGTCGTCGCCATCTGGTCGAGCGGTCGCAGGGACCGTCGGACGACCAGGACGACGCCGAGGACGGCGATGCCGAGGAACGCCGCCGAGGCACCGCCCATCACCCAGCCGAGCTGCACGAGCGTGTCCTGGACGTCACGGGTGCCGGCGGTGAGGGTGATCCGGGTGCCGTCGTCGAGCCGGCTCACCAGGGTGAGGACACCGTCGTCCTCGCGAACCGACGACGACGTGATCGTGGCGCCGTCGTCGGCGGGCGCCGGCGTGGCCGGATCGGTGGGTGTCCGTCCGACGCCCCCGCTGCCCCGCGGGACCGTCACGGGGAGGGAACCGGGGTCGAGCGGACCGGCGCGGAGCTGGTCCGGGGTCGGTCCGGCCTCGACGGCGTCCCCGTCCGGCTGGACGATCCGGACCGAGAGTCCCTGCGCGGAGAGCCGGTCGGCCAGATCCTCGGCGTCGACGGTGCCGACGAGCGCCGCAGCGGCCGACGCACGGTCACGCAGGCGGTCCTCGGCCTGGGCGCGGAGCCGGACGCCGAGCAGCCCCTCGACCGCGATCGTCAGCCCGGCGAGCAGGACGGCGAGCAGGACCACGATGGCGACGACGGTCCGCAGCCGCAGCGAGGTGGTCCGCAGGCGCCCGGCCTCAGCCCTCACGCTGCGGTCCGCTCGTCGCTGAGCCGGTACCCGATGCCCCGGACGGTGTGCACGAGGCGTGGTCCGTGCGCCTCCATCTTCCGCCGGAGGGCGCTGAGGTGGACCTCGACGACGTTCGCCGCGACGTCGTCGTACCCCCACACCTGGGTGGTGATCTGTCCCTTGGACACCGTCCGGCCCCGGCTCTCGGCCAGGAAGCGCAGCAGGCGGAACTCCGTCGCGGTGAGGTCGAGCAGCACCCCGGCGCGGCGGGCGGTGGCGGCGTCCGGGTCGAGCACGAGGTCGCCCACCTCGACGACCGAGGGGATCCGGCCACGCCGTCGGAGCACCGCGGTCACGCGGGCGACCAGTTCGGCCATCGCGAACGGCTTCACCACGTAGTCGTCGGCCCCCTCGGCGAAACCGCGCAACCGCTCGTCGAGTTCGTCCCGCGCGGTCATCATGACGACGGCGGCGTCCGTGGCGGAACGCACCCGTCCGGCGAGCACGATGCCGCTCGGTCCGGGCAGCATCCAGTCGAGCAGGACGAGGTCGGGGGCGCTGCGTCGCAGGTCGTCGACGAGGTCCCGTCCGTCCGCGGCCTCGGCGACGAGGAAGCCCTCGGCGCGGAGTGTGGTCGCGACCGCGGTGCGGATGGAGTCGTCGTCGTCGACGACCAGGATTCGGGCGGGAGCAGGCACGGCGGACACCGTACGGCGCTCCGACGGCCACCGAGCATGGAGGACGCTGGAGAACCCCTGTGCTTCAGGCATGCTTCAGATTCGGACTCGAGCGTCGTCTGCAGCGGCGGATCACCCGGATTCGCTCGGACAGACGAACGGTGACCACCATGCACGACGAACGAGACGACTCGACCACCACTCCCACCCGGCGACGCGGGGCGCTCCTGCGACGGGTCGGCATCGGCACGGCCGCGGCCGCGGTCCTGGTGCTCGGCGGGTTCGGCATCGCCACGGCGAACGCAGCCACGACCACCCCGGCGCAGGGCACCCCGACCGGCGCACCGACCGGTGCGACCACGCCGGCCCCGGCTCCGGCCGACGGCGACACCGCGACGGTGCCCGCACCGCCCGAGGGCGGGCCCGCGACGGCGCCCGGCTGCACGGCGCTCCCGGACGCCGGTGCGCACGCGACCGTCCCCGCCCCGCCGAAGGGCGCCGACGGGAAGGCGCCGACCCCGCCGAAGGAGGGTGCGAAGCCCACGGCGCCGACCCCGCCGGAGGACAGCGCGACGGGGAAGGCCACGGCACCAGCCCCGGCAGCTCCCGACGCGACCACGACCCCTGCGCCGGCCTCCGGTTCCTGATACCGAGCCGGGGAGCGCGCGCCGTCAGCGATCCCGATCGCGCGGGGCGCGCCTCCCGGCCTGGTCGTCCCGAGCGTCTCCGGAACCCTCGAGCGCCTCGATCGCCGCCACGAGACCGGCCCGTCGCGGCGACCGCCGCGGCAGCACCCCGAGCAGCGCGCGCAGCACGAGCGCGTCGGTCGCACCGTCCGGGGTGCGCGCCCACGCGAGCAGGGCGTCGACGCCGCCGTCGGCGACGACCGACTCGCGGAACCGCAGCCGCACCAGGTCCCGGACCGCGTCGACGCCGGGTGCGGCGGAGCCCGGCAGGACCGGTCCGGCGTACCGGTCGACGGCCTGGAGGCGCGCCCCGCGTTCGAGCGCGGACAGCACGCCGTCGACGTCGGTCCGGACCCCGGTCACCCGGTACGGCCGCGACGTCACGGTCACGTCCGGCGCGTGCTGCGCGAGGACGCGGCGCAGCCGGACGACCTCGGCACGCAGGGTGACGACCGCGCCCGGGTCACCGTAGACAGCGGCGGCGAGGTCGGTCGCTGCGAGGCCCGCGGGGTGCGCGGCGAGCACGACGAGCAGTTCGGAGTGCCGGGCGGACAGCTCGACCCGGCGGTCGGCGATCCGGAGCACGGCGGTGTCGGTCCCGAGCACGGTCAGCTCGGCCGACGCTACGCGGGGGGTCCGCGCCCGTGGTCGGACCGCGGCCAGGGCGAGCTGGGCCTCGGCTGCGGCGACCGTGGCGGCGAGCAGCGACAGCGTGTGCCGCTCGACGGCGCGGTCGTCGCCCGTCAGGTCGAGCACCCCGACGGTCGCACCGCTCGCGTCGTGCACCGGGACCGCCGTGCACGAGAACGGCTTGACGGCGTTCGCGTAGTGCTCGTCGGAGCGGATCTGCACCGGACGGTCGAGGCGCAGTGCCGTGCCGGGCGCGCTGGTGCCGACGCGGTCCTCCGACCAGTCGGCCCCGGGGACGAAGCCCATGTCCTCGGCGGCGCGACGCGTGGAGCGGGCACCGTCGACCCAGACGAGACGGCCCGCGGCATCCGCGACGGCGACGACGCACCCGGCCGAGCGGGAGTCGTCGAGCAGCAGCCGGCGGACCACCGGCAGCAGGGTTGCGAGGGGGCCGTCGTGCTGGACGGCGTCGAGTTCGTCGTCGCCGAGGGCGAGGACGGGGGTCGCGTCGGGATCGACCCGGGCGGACCGCTGCCACGACGCGGCGACGAGCGGGCGGAGCCGACCGGGTGCGCGCATGCGTCCTCCGATCGACCCCACCCGCCGCTCCGTCGCGACGCGTGCGGTCAGCCTACGTCCGGGCCACCCGCGGGACCAGGCCGAGATCGGCGAGCTCGGCGTCGTCGAACATCCGCGACCGGGTGAGGAACCGCTTGCCCTCCGGGACCTCGACCGAGAACCCGCCGCCCCGACCGGCGACCACGTCGATCGTCAGGTGCGTGTACTTCCAGTACTCGAACTGCGACACCGACATGTAGACCTCGACCGGCTCGAGGCCGTCCACCTGCACCGCACCGAGCAGGACGTCCCCCGGACCGGTCCGGAACATGCCGACGGGGTAGCACATCGGGCTCGAACCGTCGCAGCAGCCGCCGGACTGGTGGAACATCAGCGGGCCGTGCCGGGCGGTGAGGGTGTGCAGGAGCTCCCCCGCCGCCGGCGTCACCGCGACGCGTGCGGTTTCGGGCATCAGAAGAAGCCCATCGGTCCATCGGCGTACGAGACGAGCAGGTTCTTCGTCTGCTGGTAGTGGTCGAGCATCATCTTGTGGTTCTCACGCCCGATGCCGGACTGCTTGTAGCCGCCGAAGGCCGCACCCGCCGGGTACTGGTGGTACGTGTTCGACCACACGCGCCCGGCCTGGATGTCCCGTCCGGCGCGGTACAGGGTCGTGACGTCACGGCTCCACACCCCGGCGCCGAGCCCGTACAGGGTGTCGTTGGCCGTGGCGATCGCGTCGTCGTAGCCGCTGAAGGACGTCAGCGCGAGCACGGGCCCGAAGATCTCCTCCTGGAAGATCCGCATCGAGTTGTCGCCCTCGAACACCGTCGGCGTGACGTAGTAGCCGCCGGAGAGTTCGCCGCCCAGGTCGGCGCGCTCGCCACCGGTCAGGAGCTTCGCACCCTCCTGCTTGCCGATGTCGATGTAGCTCAGGATCTTCTCGAGCTGGTCGTTGGACGCCTGGGCGCCGATCATCGTTGACAGGTCGAGCGGGTGTCCCTGCTTGACGGCGCGGACGCGTTCCAGGCCGTCGGCGACGAACCCGTCGTAGATCTCCTTCGCCACGAGTGCCCGCGACGGACACGTGCAGACCTCGCCCTGGTTCAGGTTGAAGAACGTGAAGCCCTCGAGCGCCTTGTCGTAGAAGGAGTCCTTCTCGGCCGCCACGTCGGGGAAGAACACGTTCGGGCTCTTGCCGCCGAGCTCGAGCGTCACCGGGATGAGGCTCTGCGAGGCGTACTGCATGATCAGCCGCCCGGTCGTGGTCTCCCCCGTGAAGGCGATCTTCCGGATGTCCGGGTGCTGCGCGAGCGGTGCGCCGACCTCGATGCCGAAGCCGTTGACCACGTTGAGCACCCCGGCGGGCAGCAGGTCGCGGATGAGCTCGACGAGCACGTGGATGGACGCCGGGGTCTGCTCGGCGGGCTTCAGCACGACGCAGTTGCCGGCGGCGAGGGCCGGTGCAAGCTTCCACACCGCCATCAGGATCGGGAAGTTCCAGGGGATGATCTGCCCGACCACGCCGAGCGGCTCGTGGAAGTGGTAGGCCACGGTGTCGTGGTCGATCTCGCCGGCGGAGCCCTCCTGTGCGCGGATCGCCCCGGCGAAGTACCGGAAGTGGTCGATCGCGAGCGGGATGTCGGCGCCGAGGGTCTCACGGATGGGCTTGCCGTTCTCCCACGTCTCGGCGACGGCGAGCATCTCGAGGTGCTCCTCCATGCGGTCCGCGATCTTGTTGAGGATGACGGCACGTTCAGCCGCGCTCGTCCGTCCCCAGGCCGGGAACGCCTTCCATCCGGCGGCGACGGCCCGGTCGACGTCCGTGGAGTCACCGCGGGCCACCTCGGTGAACACCTTGCCCGTGACGGGGGTGGGGTTCTCGAAGTACTGCCCGCTGGCGGACGGCACGTACGCCCCGCCAATGAAGTGGTCGTACCGGGATCGGTACTCGACCAGGGAGCCGGGCTCGCCGGGTGCGGCGTAGCTGGTGGGCGAGGGTGCGATGGTCATGGTGGTGCCCTTTCGACGACGCTGTCGGGGCGCACGGGTCGCGCGCCTGCTCCGCACGGTACGACCGCGGGGGTTGCAGGTCGTTGCACGGTCCGGGGCTCCGACGGGTAGCGTGCTGGACACCAGCGCTGGCGATCAGGGAGGAGCGCTCGTGGATTCTCGTGCCGTCAGGACGTTCCGGGTGTTCGTCGTCGTCACCGCCGTCGTCGCCATCGCACTGGGCATCGTGGCCATCGTCTGGCCCCGCCCGTCGCTCGTGCTCGTGGCGCTGCTGTTCGGCGTGTACCTCGTCGTGGCCGGGGCGCTCCGCGTCTTCGCCGCGGTGCGGGGGCACGGCACCCGGCCGGTGTGGCGGTGGACGTCCGGCATCGTCGGCGGCCTGGTCGCGGTCGCGGGGCTCGTGACCCTGCTCGACCCGGCGATCCCGCTCGTCGTCTACGCCGTGCTCGCCGGGGTCGGGTTCCTGATCGAGGGGGTCGCCGCGATCGTCGGCGGCTTCGTCGGCCACCCGGGGTCGTCACGCGTCCCGACGGTCGTCAGCGGCGTGCTGTCGATCATCGGGGGAATCGTCGTGCTCGTCGCACCCGGACTCGCGCTGACCGTCTTCATGGTGTTCGCCGGCATCGCGCTCATCGTCGTCGGGGCCGCGGCCCTGTTGCTCCTGCCGCCGCGCGCCGCCGTCCGCCGCTAGCCGCCGCTCGCCGCCGTCCGCCGCTAGGCCGACCCGGTGCCGAAGAGCAGCCCGAGCGCGTAGGTGACGATCGCCGCGCCGAACCCGATGGCGAGCTGCCGGAAGGCCCGCTTGCCCGGCGAGGCCCCGCTGAGCACGCCGACGACGGCACCGGTGCCGAGCAGGGCGATGCCCACCAGCCCGCCGGCCACCGCGATCGCCGGCCACCCCTGCATGCCGAAGAGGAACGGCAGCACCGGGATGATCGCGCCCGAGGCGAAGAAGCAGAAGCTCGACACCGCTGCGCTCAGCCCGGTACCGACCGCCTCGTGGTCGTCCGCGACCGCGGTCGAACCGGTCGCCGGCCGCCGCTCGCCGATGCCGGACAGCACCTGCGCGGCGTGCTCGGTCGCCTCGGCCTCGGACATCCCGCGCGCGCGGTAGACCAGCGCGAGCTCGTTCGCATCGACGTCGAGGTCCGACACCGCCTTGCCGGCCTCGGGGTGCGGCGCGGACGCCTCGAGGAGTTCGCGTTGCGACCGGACGGAGACGTACTCCCCCGCCCCCATCGACAACGCGCCGGCGAGCAGGCCGGCGATGCCGCTCAGCAGCACGAAGTGCCGGTCGGCCCCGGAGGCACTGATGCCGATGATGAGCGCCAGGTTGGACACCAGACCGTCGTTCGCGCCGAACACCGCCGCCCGGAACGTGCCGGACAGCCGCATCCGGCCCCGGTTCGCGAGCCCGCGCACGACCTCGCCGTGGATCCGCTCGTCGGCGGCCATCCGCGCGGTCGCGTCCGAGTCGTCGGCGTACGGCGAGCGGTCCTCGGCGCGCTGCATGAGCGCGAGGACGAAGACCGACCCGAACCGCTTGGCGAGCACGGCGAGCACCCGGGTGCGCAGGCTCCCCCGCTGGGGACGTCCGACGTCGTCGCCGAGCAGGTCGAGCCAGTGGTCGGCGTGCCGTCCCTCGGCCTCGGCCAGCGCGGCGAGGATCTCGCGCTCCTCGCCGGAACGGCGGGCAGCGAGGTTGCGGTACACGGCCGCCTCGGCACGTTCGTCGGCCAGGTAGCGACGCCAGCGGCGGACGTCGGCGCGCGGCGCCGGGGTGTCGGATCGGAGGCTCACACCGACCATCCTGCCGCCTGCGGCCGACGTCCGGTCACCACCAGGGCCGTGGAGACGCGGCAGGGCGCGGACCGGAAGCGGTCGGCGCTGCTCGCGCCGGGCCTCCAGTCCGCGCCCTGGTGGCGACGGATCCCTCGGATCAGTCCCGGACGTAGGCCGGGGCGGCCTCGGCGTGGGCGTCGCCCACCCGGTGCACGCGCAGGTCGTTCGTCGAGCCCTCGATGCCGGGAGGGGACCCGGCCGTCACGATGACGCGGTCGCCGGGGGCGGCCAGGCCGTTCTCGAGGAGGACGTCGTCCACCTGCGAGAAGAGCTCGTCGGTGTGGGTCTTCCGCTCCACCAGGAACGAACGGACACCCCAGGTGAGGGCCATCCGGCGGCGCGTGGCCTCGTTCGGGGTGAAGGCGATGATCGGCAGACCGTGGCGCAGGCGCGACATGCGGCGGGCCGAGTCGCCGGACTCGGTGAAGACGCAGAGGTACGACGCCTCGGTGAACTCGGCGATCTCGACGGCGGCGAGGGTGATCGCACCGCCGAGCGTGCGCGGCTTGGTGCCGAGCGGGGCGATGCGCTCGAGACCGTGGTCCTCGGTGGACTCGACGATGCGGGCCATGGTGCGGACGGTCTGCACCGGGTACTCACCGACGCTCGTCTCACCGGACAGCATGACCGCGTCGGCACCGTCGAGGACGGCGTTCGCGACGTCGGAGGTCTCGGCGCGGGTGGGGATCGGCGACGAGATCATCGACTCGAGCATCTGCGTCGCGACGATGACCGGCTTCGCCATGCGGCGGGACAGCTCGACGGCGCGCTTCTGCACGATCGGGACGGCCTCGAGCGGGAGCTCGACGCCGAGGTCACCGCGGGCGACCATGATGCTGTCGAAGGCGTCGATGATCTCCTCGAGCGCGTCGACGGCCTGGGGCTTCTCGACCTTGGCGATGACCGGCAGGCGCTTGCCCTCTTCGTCCATGATCTCGTGGGCACGCACGACGTCGCTCGCGTTGCGCACGAACGACAGCGCGATGAGGTCGGCGCCCTGGCGGATCGCCCAGCGCAGGTCGGCCTCGTCCTTCTCGCTCAGCGCAGGGACGTTGACGGCGACACCGGGCAGGTT
The DNA here is from genome assembly GCF_003234405.1 of Curtobacterium sp. MCLR17_045. NCBI lineage: Bacteria > Bacillati > Actinomycetota > Actinomycetes > Micrococcales > Microbacteriaceae > Curtobacterium > Curtobacterium sp. MCLR17_045. Next base: position 78,868 of record NZ_QKTB01000004.1, on the reverse strand, counting down.
GATGCCCTTGTTGTTGGACACCGTGCCGGGGACGACCACCTCGGTGCGGACCCGCACGCCGTCGGTGTCGAGGACACGGAGGCGGACACGGCCGTCGTCGATGAGCAGCGGGTCGCCGGGCTTGACGTCCTGCGGCAGGCCCTTGAACGTCGTGCCGCAGATCTCCTTCGAGCCGGGGACGTCCTCGGTCGTGATGGTGAAGATGTCACCGACTGCCAGGTCGTGCGGGCCGTCGGCGAACCGTGCCAGACGGATCTTCGGACCCTGCAGGTCGACGAGGATCGCGACGGGCTTGCCGAGTTCTTCGGCGGCACGACGGACGTTGACGTAGTTGGCCTCGTGGACGCTGTAGTCACCGTGGCTGAGGTTGAGGCGGGCGACGTCGACGCCCGCTTCGATGATCTCCTTGACGGTCTCGTAGTCCGACGTTGCCGGTCCGAGCGTCGAAACGATCTTTGCGCGTCTCAATGGATTCCTTCGTGGTGGTGGATGGAGCTTGGGTTTCCGCGCTGTGGGGCCGCGCGGAACGAAGCGAGGCCACCAGCACCCTACCGAGTGCTGGTGGCCTCACGCTCACGGGAGCGTGAGCATCTGGTGGAGACGGTCCGCCGTCTGGCGGCGGTCCGACATCTGGTGCGCGTCCGACATTCCGTGATCGTCCGACATCAGACGGAGATCGCCCGGTCGGTCGCCTTGACCGGTGCCGGCAGGATCGTGGAGCCCTCGAGGTACTCGTCGACCTGTGCGGCCGCGGCACGGCCCTCGGCGATCGCCCACACGATGAGCGACTGCCCGCGACCCGCGTCGCCGGCGACGAACACGCCGGCTTCGTTGGTCGCGTAGTCGGCACGGCGGTCGAGCGCCCCGGAGACCGTGGTCGGCAGACCGAGCTGCGGCTCGATCGTGTCCGACTCGGGGCCGGTGAAGCCCATCGCGATGAGGACGAGGTCGGCCGGGATCTCCCGCTCGCTGCCCGCCTTCGGGACCCGTCGGCCGTCGAGGTACTCGGTCTCGGCGACCCGCAGTGCGCGGACCTCGCCGGCGTCGTTCGACAGGAACTCGACGGTGGAGGCGAGGAAGTGCCGCTCGCCGCCCTCTTCGTGCGCGCTCGTGATCTCGAACACGGTCGGGAACATCGGCCACGGCTGGTCGGACGGACGCTCGAGCGGCGGCTGCTTGCCGATCGCCAGGTTCGTCACGCTCAACGCACCCTGGCGGTGGGCGGTGCCGATGCAGTCCGCACCGGTGTCGCCGCCGCCGATGACGACGACGTGCTTGCCCTCGGCCGTGATCTGGTTGTCGACCGTCGTGCCCGCGTTCGCCTTGTTCTGCTGGACCAGGTAGTCCATGGCGAAGTGCACGCCCTCGAGGTCGCGCCCCGGGATCGGCAGGTCGCGCGGCACCGTTGCACCGGTGGCGACGACGACCGCGTCGTAGCGCGACTTCAGGTCGTCCCAGGTGATGTCCTTGCCGATCTCGACCCCGGCACGGAACCGGGTGCCCTCGGCCTGCATCTGGGCGAGGCGCGCGTCGATCTGGCGCTTCTCCATCTTGAAGTCCGGGATGCCGTAGCGGAGCAGCCCGCCGATGCGGTCGTCCCGCTCGTAGACGGCGACCGTGTGGCCGGCACGCGTGAGCTGCTGCGCGGCGGCGAGTCCGGCGGGACCGGAGCCCACGACGGCGACGGTCTTGCCCGTCAGGCGCTCCGGCGGGTGCGGGGTGACCCAGCCGTTCTGGAACGCCTGGTCGATGATCGAGACCTCGACCTGCTTGATCGTCACCGGGGGCTGGTTGATGCCGAGCACGCACGACGACTCGCACGGTGCCGGGCAGAGCCGACCCGTGAACTCCGGGAAGTTGTTCGTCTCGTGCAGACGCTCGATCGCCTGGCGGCCCTCACCGCGCCACGTCAGGTCGTTCCACTCCGGGATCAGGTTGCCGAGCGGGCAGCCCTGGTGGCAGAACGGCACGCCGCAGTCCATGCAGCGGCCGGCTTGGCGCTTCAGGACACCGGACTCCTGCTGCTCGTAGACCTCTTTCCAGTCCATGAGCCGCACGGGCACGGGTCGCCGGGGCGGGAGTTCGCGTTCCTGGACCTTCAGGAATCCCTTGGGGTCAGCCACCGGTCACCTCCGAGGTCGTGTCGGGCACTGCCTGTTCCGGACGTGCGTGACGCTCAGCCACCGGTCACCTCCATGATCCTGTTCCAAACGATGTCACCGTCGGGGTCGAGCCCCTCGTCGACGGCTTGTCTGCGCGTCTCGAGCACCGCCGCGTAGTCGCGCGGCAGCACCTTGACGAAGTCGCTCAGGTCTCCGGACGCCAGCAGGTCGGACGCGAGCGTCGACCCCGTCTCGTCGGCGTGCCGGGTGAGCAGGTCGGTGACGATCTCGACGTCGGCGCTGTCGAGCGCCTCGAGCCGGAGTTCGCCGGACGCCAGGGCGTCGGTGTTGACGTGCTCCTCGCGGAGCCCACGGACGTACGCCGTTCCACCGGACATGCCGGCACCGAGGTTCCGGCCGGTCTCGCCGAGGATGAGCGCGAGCCCGCCCGTCATGTACTCGAGCGCGTGGTCGCCCACGCCCTCGACGACGGCCGTGGCACCGGAGTTCCGCACCAGGAAGCGCTCGCCCACGATGCCGCGGATGAACATGCTGCCCTGGGTGGCGCCGTACCCGATGACGTTGCCGGCGATGACGTTCTCGGCGGGGTCGAAGCCCGAACCGGCGTCGGGACGGACGACGATCTGGCCGCCGGAGAGCCCCTTGCCGACGTAGTCGTTGCTGTCGCCGATGAGCCGCAGCGTGATGCCCGCCGGCAGGAACGCACCGAGCGACTGCCCGGCGGAACCGCGCAGCGTCACGTCGATCGAACCGTTCGGCAGGCCGTGCTCGCCGTGCCGCAGGGTCACCTGGTGGCCGAGCATGGTGCCGACGGCGCGCTCGGTGTTGCGGATGGGCAGGTCGAGCGCGATCGAACCGCCGTGGTCGAGCACGTCCGCGGTCTGCTGGATGAGCTGCACGTCGAAGTGCTGGTCCAGCTCGTGGTCCTGCTCGCGGTGGTGGCGGCGCGGTTCGGCGTCGTCGAAGTGCGGTCCCTTGAGCACCGGCGCGAGGTCGAGGCCCGACGCCTTCCAGTGCTCGACGGCACGGTCGACGTCGAGCGCGTCGGTCTGCCCGATGGCCTCGTCGAGGCTGCGGAAGCCGAGCTCGGCGAGGAGCTCGCGGACCTCTTGTGCGATGAACTCGAAGAAGTTCACGACGAACTCGGGCTTGCCGGAGAACCGCTTGCGGAGCTCGGGGTTCTGCGTGGCGACGCCGACCGGGCAGGTGTCCAGGTGGCAGACGCGCATCAGGATGCAGCCCTCGACCACGAGCGGGGCGGTCGCGAAGCCGTACTCCTCGGCCCCGAGCAACGCGGCCACGACCACGTCGCGTCCGGTCTTCATCTGCCCGTCCACCTGCACGACGACGCGGTCGCGCATGCCGTTCAGCATGAGCGTCTGCTGGGTCTCGGCCAGGCCGATCTCCCAAGGGGTGCCGGCGTGCTTGAGCGAGTTGAGCGGGCTCGCGCCGGTGCCGCCGTCGTGGCCGGACACGAGCACGACGTCGGCCAGGGCCTTCGTCACGCCGGCCGCGACCGCACCGATGCCGGACTGGCTCACGAGCTTCACGTGGACGCGGGCGGCCGGGTTGGCGCGCTTGACGTCGAAGATCAGCTGCTTGAGGTCCTCGATGGAGTAGATGTCGTGGTGCGGCGGCGGCGAGATGAGGCCGACGCCCGCGGTGGCGTGCCGGGTGCGGGCCACCCACGGGTAGACCTTGGCCGGGGGCAGCTGACCGCCCTCGCCGGGCTTCGCGCCCTGCGCCATCTTGAGCTGGATGTCGGTGGCGTGCGTGAGGTACATGCTCGTCACGCCGAACCGGCCGGAGGCGACCTGCTTGATCGCGCTGCGGCGCTCGGGGTCGAGCAGGCGGTCGACGTCCTCGCCGCCCTCACCCGTGTTCGACCGGCCACCGAGTCGGTTCATCGCGATGGCGAGCGTCTCGTGGGCCTCCTTCGAGATGGACCCGTAGGACATCGCACCGGTGTTGAACCGCTTGACGATCGACTCGATCGACTCGACCTCGTCGAGCGCGATGGGCTTCCGAGCGCCCTGCTTGAACCGGAACAGCCCGCGGAGCGTCATGAGCTGTTCGGACTGGTCGTCCACGGCGCTCGAGTACTCGCGGAAGATGTCGTAGCGGCGGGCACGGGTGGCGTGCTGCAGGCGGAACACCGTGTCCGGGTTGAACAGGTGCGGCGGGCCCTGACGGCGCCACTGGTACTCGCCACCGATCTGCAGTCGCTCGTGCGAGAGCACCGCGCCGTCCTGCGGGTACGCCTGGGCGTGCCGCTCGGCGTTCTCCTTGGCGATGACGTCGATGTCGACGCCGCCCAGGATCGACGAGGTGCCCGTGAAGTACTTGTCGACGAACTCCTGGCTGAGCCCGACGGCCTCGAACGCCTGCGCACCGGCGTAGCTGGACACCGTGGAGATGCCCATCTTCGACATGATCTTCAGCACGCCCTTGCCGAGCGCCTTGATGACGTTCTTGACGGCCTGCTCCGGGGTGATCCCGGGGATCATGCCGGCGCGGACCAGGTTCTCGCAGGTCTCCATCGCCAGGTACGGGTTGATCGCCGAGGCGCCGTACCCGATGAGGGTCGCCACGTGGTGGACCTCGCGCACGTCGCCGGCCTCGACGATCAGCCCGACCTTCATGCGCTGCTCGGTGCGGATCAGGTGGTGGTGGACCGCGGCGAGGAGCAGGAGGCTCGGCACCGGTGCCTGCTCGGAGTTGCCGTCGCGGTCGGACAGCACGATGAACTGTTTGCCGGACTCGATCGCGGCGTCGACCTCGTCGCACACGGCGGCGATGCGCTTCTGCATCGCCTTCTTGCCGGCGTCGACGCGGTACAGGCCCTTGATCGTGACGGTCAGGTGGCGACCTGACTCGGTCTCGAAGTGCTGGACCTTGGCGAGCTGGTCGTTGTCGATCACGGGGAAGTCGAGCGTGATCTGCTTCGCGTGCTCGGGACCGGCGGAGAGCAGGTTGCGCTCCGGACCGAGTCCCATCCCCATCGAGGTGATGACCTGCTCGCGGATCGAGTCGAGCGGCGGGTTGGTCACCTGCGCGAACTGCTGCGTGAAGTAGTCGAAGAGCAGGCGCGGACGCTCCGACAGCACGGCGATCGGGGTGTCCGATCCCATCGCCCCGAGGGGTTCGGCACCCGCTGCCGCCATCGGGCGCAGCAGGATGCGGACTTCTTCCTCGGTGTACCCGAACGCGCGCTGACGACGGGTGACCGACGCCGGGGTGTGCACGATGTGCTCGCGCTCCGGCAGGTCGTTGAGGTTGATGCGTCCGGCTTCGAGCCAGTCGCCCCACGGACCGGAGGCGGCGAGCTCGCGCTTGACCTCGTCGTCCTCGATGATGCGGCCGGCCTCGGTGTCCACCAGGAACATCCGGCCCGGACGCAGACGGCCCTTGCGCACGACCTTGGCGGCCGGCACGTCGATGACCCCGGTCTCGGAGCCCATCACGATGAGGCCGTCGTCGGTGACCAGGAAGCGTCCGGGGCGCAGGCCGTTGCGGTCGAGGGTGGCGCCGACGAGCGAGCCGTCGGTGAAGGTGATCGCGGCGGGGCCGTCCCACGGCTCCATGAGCATCGAGTGGTACTCGTAGAATGCGCGGAGGTCCGGGTCCATCCCGACCTGGTTCTCCCACGCCTCGGGCACCATCATCGACACGGCGTGCGGCAGGGTCCGGCCGGTCAGGGTCAGCAGCTCGAGGACCTCGTCGAACGAGGCCGAGTCACTCGCCCCCGGGCTCACGATGGGCAGCAGCGGGGCCATGTCGCCGAGCAGTTCGCTCTCGAGCTGCGACTGGCGGGCGCGCATCCAGTTGCGGTTGCCGCGCACCGTGTTGATCTCGCCGTTGTGGGCGATCGTCCGGAACGGCTGTGCGAGCGGCCACGACGGGAACGTGTTCGTGGAGTAGCGCGAGTGCACGATCGCGAGCTTCGAGGCGAAGCGCTCGTCGCTGAGGTCCGGGTAGAACGGCTCCAGCTGGAGCGTCGTGACCATGCCCTTGTAGACCATGGTGCGGCTCGACAGCGACATGAAGTACAGGTCGTTGTCGTGCTCGGCACGCTTGCGGAGCCGGAAGGCCTGGCGGTCCAGCGCGATGCCGCTCCACGAGGCACCGTGCACGTCGTGCCGGATGGAGGCGACGAAGAGCTGCTCGAACGCCGGCATCGCGGCACGGGCGAGCGTGCCGAGGACCTCCGGACGCACCGGGACCTCGCGCCACCCGAGGACCTTGAGGCCCTCTTCGCGGGCGAGTCGCTCGACGGCGCCCTTCACCGCGTGGCGGGCGTCGTCGTCCAGGGGCAGGTAGGCGGTGCCGACGGCGTACTCCCCCGCTGCCGGCAGCTCGAACGGCACGACGGCCCGCAGGAACTCGTCGGGCACCTGGCACAGGATGCCCGCGCCGTCACCGGTGCCCGCGTCGGACCCCACGGCACCGCGGTGCTCGAGGTTCCGGAGCGCACCGAGGGCCGCGTCGACGATGTCGTGCCCGGGCGTGCCGCGCAGGGTCGCGACCATCGCGAGACCGCAGGCGTCCTTCTCGTTCGCCGGGTCGTACATGCCCGTCGCGTCCGGGATCGCGGAGAAGCGGCGGTGCGGCGGCACGAGGCTCGTCGGTGCCGAGGGCTGGGTTGGCTGGAGCGCCATGGGGAACCGTCCTCACGAGGAAGTGGAACAGGGACAGCGGTGGCCCGGTGGTGCGTTCCGCCCGAGCGGGCGGGACTGGTGCCCGTGCCCGCCGTCAGTGAGTTGCCCTGCCGGCCGGCGAGGTTGCTGGGCCCCGCTTGTGGCGGGGACCGTCTGGTGCTGCTGCTGCTGCTGGTGTGCTGCACGTGACCGGTGGTCGTCGGGAGCGGGTGCTCCCACCACGGGATCAGCGAGTGGTCGTGACCGGTTCGTCGCTCGTGACGCCGTCTGCTGCGTCGTCATCGTGCTCCGAGAAGGTGTCCTCGGAGTCTACAACGGAGGTCGGACGGGGCCCGCGACCCGGCAGGTACGGGCTCGGCTCCTTGCCGGTGTGGCGACGGCTCTGCACCACGAAGATCAGGATGCCGATCACGACCGCGGCGAGGGCCACCCACACGTTGGTGCGGACGCCGAAGAAGGTCTCGCTCGTGTCGACGCGGATGGACTCGAGCACCGAGCGCCCGGCGCCGTACCAGATCAGGTACAGGCCGAGGACTTTGCCCCACTGCAGCGTGAACTTGCGCGCCAGGAAGAGGATGACGACCACACCGAGGACGTTCCAGATGATCTCGTACAGGAACGTCGGGTGGAACAGCGTGCCCTCGGGCAGGCCCTTCGGGAACGCGGCGTTGCTCGAGTCGATCTCGAGGCCCCAGGGCAGGCTCGTCGGCATGCCGAAGAGCTCCTGGTTGAAGTAGTTGCCCAGGCGACCGAAGGCCTGTGCGAGCAGGACGCCCGGCACGACCGCGTCGATGAACGACGTGAACCGCAGGCCCACCTGACGGCAGCCGATCCACGCACCGACCGACCCGAGGATGAGCGCCCCGAAGATGGCGAGCCCGCCCTCCCAGATGTACAGGAAGGACAGCGGGTCGATGCCGGGGCCGAAGTAGTCGGACACGTGGGTGAACACGTGGAAGAGACGACCGCCGATGATGCCGGCGGGCACGGCCCAGATCGCGATGTCGATGATGATCCAGCGCTCGACGCCACGGGCGTTGAGTCGTCGGTTCGCCAGGACGACCGCGGCGACGATCCCGATCAGGATGCAGATCGCGTACGCGTGGATGCGGAAGTCGAGGGGCAGCGACCAGCCGAACGCGTCGCGCAGCCAGGCGGTCAGGTCGAAGTACTGCCAGGCGGTGCTCGGGCTCGGGATGCTCAGGAGGGGCATGGAGGTGCTGTCGCCTTTCGGAACTGACGGGGCGCGGTCGACGTGACGTCGGCCTCGCTCACTGTAGCGCGGCTCGCGGGCCGGACAGGAACTGGACTAGCGGCGGCGGGCGCCGGTGGCGAGGTCGGCGGCACGGTCCGCCACGCCCTGCACACCGAGGTCGGCCAGCGCACGGACGAACGCGGACCCGACGATGGCGCCGTCGGCGTACTCGAGCACTTCGCCGACCTGCTCGGCCGTCGAGATCCCGAGACCGACGCAGGTGCGCTCGACCCCGGCGTCGCGCAGACGCGACACCACCGTGCGTGCGGCGACGTCGACGCCGACCCGGGCACCGGTCACACCCATCGTCGAGACGGCGTACACGAACCCACGGCTGGCCTCGACCGCCTGGCGCATGCGCTCGTCCGACGAGGACGGTGCGGCGAGGAAGACCCGGTCGAGCCCGGTCCGCTCGGAGGCCTCGGTCCACGCGGAGGCCTCGTCGGGGATGAGGTCGGGCGTGATGAGGCCGGCTGCACCGGCGGCGACGAGGTCGTCGGCGAAGCGGTCCACGCCGTAGCGCAGCACCGGGTTCCAGTAGGTCATGACGAGGACCGGCACGTCGGCCCGTTCGGTGATCTGCTGCACGGCGTCGAAGACCTGTGCGACCCGGAAGCCGTTCGCCAGGCTCTCCTCGGCTGCCCGCTGGATCACGGGCCCGTCCATCACGGGGTCGGAGTACGGCAGACCGAACTCGATGACGTCCACCCCGTTCTCGGCGAGGGCGATGGCAGCGTCGACGCTGGTCTGCAGGTTCGGGTACCCGGCGGGCAGGTAGCCGACGACGGCTCCGGCGCGCTCGGCGTTGGCGGCGTCGATCGTCTGGGCGACGGTCTTGTTCGTGGTCACAGCTGCACCGCGTTCTCGTCGAGGATGCCGAAGTAGCGACTGGCGGACGCGACGTCCTTGTCACCGCGGCCGGACAGGTTCACGAGCACGACGCCCTCGGGGCCGAGCTCCTTGCCGAGCTTCATCGCACCGGCGAGGGCGTGGGACGACTCGATCGCCGGGATGATGCCCTCGGTCTGGCTCAGCAGGCGGAACGCCTCCATGGCCTCGGTGTCGGTGATCGGCTGGTACTTCGCGCGGCCGATCGACGCCAGGTACGCGTGCTCCGGTCCGACGCTCGGGTAGTCGAGTCCGGCGGAGATGCTGTGGCTCTCGATCGTCTGGCCGTCCTCGTCCTGCATCAGGTACGACTTCGCGCCCTGCAGGACGCCCTCGCGACCGAGCGTGATGCTCGCCGCGTGCCGACCGGTCTCGACGCCGTCGCCCCCGGCCTCGAAGCCGTGCAGTGCGACGGACTCGTCGTCGAGGAACGCCTCGAAGATGCCCATCGCGTTCGAGCCGCCGCCGACGCACGCCGCGACGGCGTCCGGCAGACGACCGACGCGGTCGAGGACCTGCTGGCGCGCTTCCTCGCCGATGACCTTGTGGAACTCGCGCACCATCTCGGGGAACGGGTGCGGACCGGCGACTGTGCCGAGCAGGTAGTGCGTCGACTCGACGTTGGCGACCCAGTCGCGCAGGGCGTCGTTGATGGCGTCCTTCAGGGTGCGCGAACCGGTCTCGACCGGGATCACCTCGGCACCGAGCAGGCGCATCCGGGCCACGTTGAGGGCCTGTCGCTCGGTGTCCACGGCGCCCATGTAGACGACGCACTCCATGCCGAACAGGGCTGCGGCGGTCGCCGTGGCGACGCCGTGCTGGCCGGCACCGGTCTCCGCGATCAGGCGGGTCTTGCCGAGCCGACGGGCGACGAGTGCCTGGCCGAGGACGTTGTTGATCTTGTGGGACCCGGTGTGGTTCAGGTCCTCGCGCTTCAGGATGACCCGGGCGCCACCGGCGTGCTTCGCGAAGCGCGGCACCTCGGTGATGATCGAGGGGCGCCCGGTGTAGTCGCGCTGCAGCTCGTCGAGCTCCGCACGGAACGCCGGGTCCGCCCAGGCCTGGCGGAAGGCGGCCTCGAGCTCGTCGAGCGCGAGGACGAGGGACTCGGGGACGAAGCGTCCGCCGAAGTCACCGAAGTAGGGGCCGTGCAGGTCGCGGAGTGAGGTCACGATGTGTCTCCCGGGACGAGTCCGACGCGGCCGGTCGGCCGCGTCGGACGGGTGGAACGTGCGGCCGCGGTCGGCGGCCTCGATACGTGGGCGGAGCCGGTCAGGCCCGGTCGGCGGCGTCGACGAAGGACGCCAGGGTCGCGGCGGGGTCGTCGCCCGTCACGAGCGCTTCGCCGACCAGCACGACGTCGGCGCCCGCCGCACGGTAGTGCGCGACGTCGGCCGGACCGGAGACCGCGGACTCGGCGACACGCACGACCCCGTCGGGGATGCGGTCGGCGAGCGACCCGAACAGGTCGCGGTCGAGCGAGAAGTCGGTGAGGTCCCGCGCGTTGACGCCGAGGATGCGGGCACCGGCGTCGAGGCCACGCGTGACCTCGTCAGCGGAGTGCGCCTCGACCAGCACGCGCATGCCGAGTTCTTCGGCCAGGGTGTGCAGCTCGACAAGACGGGCCTGCTCGAGCGCCGCCACGATGAGCAGCACGACGTCGGCACCGGACGCTCGGGCCTCGATCACCTGGTACGGGTCGGCGATGAAGTCCTTGCGCAGCACGGGCACCCCGACGCGGGCCTTCACGGCCTCGAGGTCGGCGAGGCTGCCGAGGAACTTGCGGCCCTCGGTCAGGACGCTGATCGTCGAGGCTCCGCCACGCTCGTAGTCGGCGGCGAGGGCGGCTGGGTCGGCGATCGCGGCCATCGACCCGCGGGACGGGCTGGCGCGCTTGACCTCGGCGATGATCTTCACCCGGTCGCCCGGGCTGAGGAACGCGAGGGCGTCGAGCGGCGACGCCACCCGGTCGAGGTCGCGTTCGACGTCCGAGTACGGACGGTCGACACGACGGGCGGCGGCGTCCTCGAGCGCGCCCGCGACGAGGGACTCGAGCACGTTCGGCATCGGGAGACCCCTACTCGCCGTGGTGCTTGGGGACGAACTTCGGACCGTCGACGCCGTAGCCGGCCTTCTTCATCACGCCACCGACGATGAGGCCGATGAGGACGACGCCAGCGGAGGCCCAGACGCCCCACGGCTGGTCGAACCAGAAGAACAGCGTGCCTGCCGCGAATCCGATCAGCATGATCACGACGGCGGTCCAGGCGGCCGGCGAGTGGCCTTCGCCGAGTTCTGCGGGCTCAGTGTTGCTCACGGTGCTCCTCGTTCTGCTCCGGCGTCGTCGGTCGAGCGACGCCCTGTCGATCCTACCGTGTCGTCACTCGGCGCCCCCGCGCCCGCGCCGTCGGCGGTGGTCGGGTCCACGCCCGCGCTCAGGTCGTCCCAGTCGACGACCGCGTCGCGCTGGACGGGTGCTTCTGCACGTGCTGCTGCGGCGGCTCCGGCGGTGGCGGCACCGTACTTCCGGCTCGGGCCGGGCCAGGCGCGCTGGACGACGATGACGACCACGCCGAGCAGCACGGCGAGCACGCCACCCGCGATCCCGACGGCGGGCCACGGGCTCACGGAGACGCTCGACACGACACCGCGGACGGCACCGAGGTCACTGACCCCGGCGACCTCGCCGACGGCACCGCGTGCAGCGGCGATCGGGTCGCCGAGGGCGGTGATGCCGCTGACGACCACGCCGAGGCCGAGCAGGATCTCGACGGCGGCGAGCACGATGCGCAGCGCCCGTCCCGCGATGGTCATCGCCAGGAAGAGCGCGAGGCTCGCGATCGCCAGCGCGGTGTACTGCGGCACGACCGCCGCCCCGTCGGCCGAGACCGTCGAGGTGACGGCGGCACCCGCGTGCAGGCGGACGGTGAACCAGGTCTGGGTCCAGGCGAGCATGATGACGCCGGCGACCAGGAGCCCGGCGACGACGACGATCGGACGAGAACGCTTCACGAGCGGACCTCGCGCATCCGGTTGGCGGTGGCGACGGCACGCAGTGGGGCGGCGGCCTTGTTGACCGCCTCGACGTGCTCGGTCTCCGGGTCGGAGTCCGCCACGAGTCCTGCCCCGGCCTGCACGCGAGCCACGCCGTCCTTGATCAGGGCGGTGCGGATCGCGATCGCCAGGTCGGCGTCACCGGCGAAGTCGAAGTAGCCGACGACACCGGCGTACGCACCGCGCTTCGCCGGTTCGAGCTCGTCGATGATCTCGAGCGCACGCGGCTTCGGCGCGCCCGAGAGCGTGCCTGCCGGGAACGTCGCGCGGAACACGTCGATCGCCGAGGCGTCGGGGCGCACCCGCCCCTCGACGCTCGACACCAGGTGCATGATGTGGCTGAACCGCTCGACGGTCATGAACTCGGTGACGCTGACGGTGCCCGGCTCGCACACCTTCTGCAGGTCGTTGCGGGCGAGGTCGACGAGCATCAGGTGCTCGGCGCGCTCCTTCGGGTCGCCGAGCAGGTCCTCGCCGAGGTTGACGTCCGCTTCCGGGGTCGCACCGCGCGGGCGGGACCCGGCGATCGGGTGCGTGATGGCGCGGTCGCCCTGCACCTTCACCAGCGCCTCCGGCGATGCGCCGACGATCCAGAACCGCTCGTCGGCGGTGTCCGCGAGGGCGAGGAAGTACATGTACGGACTCGGGTTCAGCGTCCGGAGCACCCGGTAGACGTCGAGCGGGTCCGCCGTGACCTCGTGGTCGAACCGCTGCGAGATGACGACCTGGAACACGTCACCGTCGCGGATGAAGCCCTTCGAGCGCTCGACGGCCGCCATGTAGTCGGCCGGGCTCGTGCGGTGGGTGGGGGTCGGCTCGGCGATCTCGAAGGCCTCGGCCACGGTCGCGATGCTCGGCTGCACCAGGTCGCCCTGCATGCGGTCGAGTCGCTGCTGCGCGTCCGCCCAGAGGGTGTCCGCGTCGTCGGTGCCGTCGTTCAGCACGCTCGCGACCAGCAGCACGAGACCGGTGCGGTGGTCGAGCGCGGCGAGCTCGGAGACGAACGACAGCGCCTGACCGGGCACGTCGAAGTCGGCCGGCGGCACGTTCGGCAGGTGCTCGAGCTGGCGCACGGCCTCCCACCCGATGAAGCCGACGGTCCCGCCGACGAGCGGCGGCGAGCCGGGCACGCGGGGCGTCGCCCAGCGCTCGTGCAACCGTGCGAGGACCTCGAGCGGGGCACCGTCGAGCGACCCGACGGCGCGCTCGGCGTCGATGCCGGTGTCGATCCAGGCCGCGCGGTCGCCGTCCTGGGTCAGGACGCCGAAGCTCCGCACGCCGACGAACGACCAGCGCGACCACAGGCCGCCCTGGCCGGCGGACTCGAGCAGGAAGGACCCGGGGCGGCCGTCGGCGAGCTTGCGGTAGACGCCGACCGGCGTCTCGCTGTCGCCGTACAGCGCGCGGACGACCGGCAGGACACGGTGGTCGCCGAGCAGGCCGTCGAACTCCGGTCGGGAGGTCGTGTGCGGGGTCTCGGAGATCGTCGCGGTGGTCATCGGGTCGGCTCCACGGCCGTGTCCGCCGGGGCGGACATGGTCACGGGCGCGAGCGGGTCGACGTCGAAGCACCGGTGCGCACCGGTGTGGCACGCCGCCCCGACCTGCTGCACCGTGACGAGGAGCGTGTCGTCGTCGCAGTCCAGCGCGGCACCGCGGACGTACTGGGCGTGTCCCGACGTGTCGCCCTTCCGCCAGTACTCGTTCCGCGACCGCGACCAGAAGGTCACACGGCCTTCGGTGAGGGTGCGGCGGAGGGCTTCCCGGTCCATGTAGCCGAGCATGAGGACGTCCTTCGACGATTCCTCCTGCACGATGGCGGGGAGCAGGCCGTCCGCACCGAAGTGTGCGCGGTCGAGGACCGCCTCGGTGTCGGTGCTGGTGCTGTCGGTCATGAGGCTCCTAGCCTACGGCGGCGGATCAGCGGACGGCGTGGCCGGTCGCGCGGAGCGCGGCCTTGACGTCCCCCACGGTCATCTCGCCACGGTGGAAGACGCTGGCGGCGAGGACTGCATCCGCACCCGCGTCGACGGCCGGGGCGAAGTGCTCGACGCGACCCGCGCCTCCCGAGGCGATCACCGGGACCGACGAGACGGCGCGCACCGCGGCCACGAGTTCGAGGTCGAACCCGTTCTTCGTGCCGTCGGCGTCGATGGAGTTGACGAGCAGCTCCCCCGCGCCCCGCTCGACGGCCTCGCGTGCCCACGCGATGGCGTCGAGGTCGGACTCGGTCCGCCCGCCGTGGGTGGTGACCACGAAGCCCGAGGGCATCCGGTCGGAGCGCTTGACGTCGAGCGACAGCACGACGGCCTGGGCACCGAACCGGTCGGCGATCTCGCCGATGAGCTCGTGCCGGGCGATCGCTGCGCTGTTCACGCCGATCTTGTCCGCGCCGCACTGCTGCAGCCGCGAGACGTCGTCCACACTGCGCACCCCGCCGCCGACGGTGAGCGGGATGAAGACCTGCTCGGCCGTCCGGGTCACGGTGTCGTACATCGTCGCCCGGTTCTCGACCGTGGCGCCGACGTCCAGGAAGGTCAGCTCGTCGGCACCCTGCTCGTAGTACCGAGCCGCGAGCTCGACGGGGTCACCGGCGTCCTGCAGGTCGAGGAAGTTGACGCCCTTGACGACGCGGCCGCCCTTGACGTCGAGGCACGGGATGACCCGGACCGACACGCCACCGGGGGTCACAGGCGTGCGGCGTGGATCGGGCTGACGAGGATCGCCCGGGCGCCGAGGTCGTAGAGCGCGTCCATGATGAGGTTCGCGTCGTCGCGCGGGATCATCACGCGGACCGCGGCCCAGTCGCGGTCGTGCAGCGGTGAGACCGTGGGCGACTCGATGCCGGACGCCACCGCGGTCGCCTGCTCGAGCAGGGCCGTGGGGACGTCGTAGTCGAGCATCACGTAGCCACGGGCGACGAGGACGCCCTGCAGGCGTCGGCGGAGCACGTCGATGCCCGGGATGGTCTCGTCGGTGGAGACGAGCACCGCGGTCGACTCGAGGATCACCGGGCCGAAGATCTCGAGGCCCGCCTGCCGGAGCGTGCTGCCCGTCGACACGACGTCGGCCACGGCGTCGGCGACCCCGAGGCGCACGGCGCTCTCGACCGCACCGTCGAGCTTCACGAGCGTGGAGCTGACCCCGTGCTCGGCGAGGAACGCCCCGACCAGTCCGGGGTAGCTCGTGGCCACGCGGACGCCGTCGAGGTCCTGCAGCGAGGCGAACCGACCCGGGGTGCCGGCGAACCGGAAGGTGGAGTCGGCGAAGCCGAGCGCGTCGACCTCGTGCGCCTCGGACCCGGAGTCGAGCAGCAGGTCGCGGCCGGTGATGCCGACGTCGAGCGCGCCGGACCCCACGTACGTGGCGATGTCCCGCGGGCGGAGGAAGAAGAACTCGACGCCGTTGCGCTCGTCGAGCAGGTGCAGCGCCTTCGGGTCGCGGCGGCCGGCGTACCCGGCCTCCCGCAGCATGTCGGACGCGGTCTCGGACAGGGAGCCCTTGTTGGGCACGGCGATGCGGAGCATCAGTGGGTCTGCTTTCTGTGGGGTCGTCGGCGGTCGTCGGTGCGCCGGGCGGCGCTTCCTACAGATGTCGCCAGACGTCCGCCGGGGTGAGCCCCTTGGCGACCATGAGGACCTGGAGGTGGTAGATCAGCTGCGAGATCTCCTCCGAGGTGCGCTCGTCGCCCTCGTACTCGGCCGCCATCCAGACCTCGGCGGCTTCCTCCACGATCTTCTTGCCGATCTGGTGCACGCCGGCGTCCAGTTCGGCGACGGTGCCGGAGCCCTCGGGGCGCGTGCGCGCCTTCTCGGTGAGCTCCTGGAACAGGTCGTCGAACGTCTTCACGGGGTCCAGGCTACCGGTCTCCGCTGACGCTGCCGACGCACCGTCCGGACGGGAGGCAGTGGTCGCCCCGGTGACGCCGGTACCGTCCGGCGCTCCCCCGGTCACGAGCGAGCCCGAGCGGCGGCCTCGCGCAGGTCGGCGATGCGCGCAGCGGGTTCGCCGCCGTACACCGCGGAACCCGCGACCAGCGTGTCGGCACCGCTCCGCACGGCCTCGGGCACGGTGTCCACGGCGATCCCGCCGTCCACCTCGAGCCACACGTCGAGCCCGGAGGCGTCGACGGCGGCGCGGGCGTCGGCGAGCTTCGGCATCACGGACGGCATGAAGGACTGGCCGCCGAACCCGGGCTCGACGGTCATGAGCAGGATCATGTCGTAGGCGTCGAGGTGGTGCAGCACCTGCGTGATCGGGGTGCCGGGCTTCACGGCGACGGCGGCGCGGGCACCGTTCGACCGGATCGCCGCGGCGGTCGTCACCGGGTCGTCGGCTGCCTCGAAGTGGAACGTGACGCTCGACGCACCCGTCTCGGCGTACTTCGGCGCGTTGCGGTCGGCGTCGGTCACCATCAGGTGGACGTCGAGCGGCACCGGCGACACCTGCTGCAGGCGCTGCACGATCGGCAGCCCGAGCGTCAGGTTCGGGACGAAGTGGTTGTCCATCACGTCGACGTGCACCAGGTCGGCGGTCTCGATGCGCTGGAGTTCGCGCTCGAGGTTCGCGAAGTCGGCGGACAGGATGCTCGGCGAGATGCGGATCGTCACCGGGCAAGCCTACCGGCGTGCCGCTGGAGGCCCGCGGTCATCGCCACAGCGACGTCGCGTTCCAGTCCACTGGCGCCCCCGTCTGCTCGAAGGGGACCAGTGCGATCGGCGGGTAGGCAGCCATCGCTCCGGCGAGCAGCCGGGACGGCCCGATGCCGCTGGCTTGGCGGAGGTACTGCACCAGCGTCAGCTGGCCGTAGGTCCGGTTCATCGCGTGGGCGGCGAGGTCGAGTCCGTCGTGCGTCCCTCCGCGCGGCAGGCGGGGGCGTTTCGGGTACACCCTGTTGAACAACCGGCCGTGGTGGGCACAGGCGTTGCGGACGACGTTCAGCGCACGGAGCCACGAGGAGAACTGCGGCGGTCTCAGCCCGAACGCTCCGGCGACCTCGGTCTGCACCAGCGGCGGTGCGAACCCGAAGAGCCGGCTCAGGCTCCCCCAGTCCATGAGCTCGACGGCGGCCCACACGGGCAGGGTCCCGCCGTAGGCGAGCCGGTGGTGCTCCACGAAGTCCTCTCGGGACCGCCCGACCTCACGGTCGTGGCGACGGCGCCAGTCGGCGTACTGGTCACCCGACCGGGCGAGCACGCCGAGCAGCGCCGGCTCCAGGTGGGCGCACGGATCGAGCCGCCCCAGTTCATGGCCGAGTGCGGCGCGGACGGCGAGTTCGATCGGCGCGATCGCGTCGAAGACCGTGGTCCGGAGGCGGGCGTCGAAGTCGGAGAGGGAGACCACGTCAGCGAGACGAGTGCCCGCCGCGAAGTCGTCGCTCCGGTGCCCGGACCGCAGTCGACGGAACGAGTACCAGTACCCACTGAGTCGGTAGTAGCTGACCCGCCGCAGCAGCTCGACCGCGGCGTCGTGGTCCCCGACGTCCATCCCGCGGGCCTCGAGCAACGCGACCTGTTGGCTTGTCGACCGGAACGCCTTGACCTCGCTCAACGCACCCCCACACGAAGAGGACCGGCCCTGGACCTGCTTTCGCAGGCGGAACCGGTCTTGTGGAACCAACATATCAGAAGCGTTCCAGCGGAGCAACCGCCTCAGTCGACGCGACGGAACAGCGCGATGAACATCGCGTCCGTCCCGATGCGGTGCGGCCACAGCTGCGCCGTGGCACCGTCGGCGATCTCGGGGTCACGTGCGGCGACACCCCGGACGATCGTGGCAGTGTCGAGCTGCTCGAGCCGGTCGCCGTGCCGCCCCATCAGCGCGTCGACCTGCCCGCGGGTCTCGGCCAGGTGCGGCGAGCACGTCACGTACGCCAGGGTCCCGCCCGGTGCGAGCACCCGGACGGCGGCGTCGAGCAGTTCGGTCTGCAGGGCAGCGAGCTCCTCGACGTCCTCGGGGAGCTTCCGCCAGCGCGCCTCCGGTCGGCGACGCAGCGCGCCGAGCCCGGTGCACGGGGCGTCGAGCAGGATGCGGTCGAAGGTCATCCCGGTGCCGTCGCGTCCGTACCGACGGGCGTCGCCCTCGACGACCCGCACGTGGTCACCGAACACGCCGAGGGCGTTCCGCACGAGTCCGGCGCGGGCCGGCACGAGCTCGTTGGCGACCAGGGTCGCCCCGCCCTGCTGCGCCTCGGCGGCGAGCAGCGCGGCCTTGCCGCCGGGCCCGGCGCACATGTCGAGCCACCGCTCGCCCGCACGCACGTCCGACGAGCGGCTCAGCGCCAGCGCGGCGAGCTGCGACCCCTCGTCCTGCACGCGCAGGCGTCCGGCGGCGACGCCCGGCACGCGCGCCGGGTCGCCGCTGATGCCGCGGATGCCGACGGGCGACACCGGCGCGGCGTCCGCCTGCACGACGGGCTCGTCGGCCCGGACGGGAGGCACGGTGCCCGTCGCGCCGTCGGCCTCCGGTTCGTCGTCGGCGGGCACCAGGGCCGCGGGCACGTCGTCCGCACCGGTCGCGTCGGCGAACGCCGCGTCGGTGTCGTCGTCCGGGGCGGTGCGGGCGGTCGCGGTGGCGATGTCCTCGTCGGTGGCGAGGCCGGGAAGAGCGGCGAGCTGCACCCGGGGTGCGGCGTTGTCGGCGGCGAGCAGGGCGGCGAGCTCGTCACGGGAGCGTTCGGCGGCCAGGGCGTCGCGGAGCGCCGAGACGACCCAGACCGGGTGCGACCAGCGGGTGGCGAGCAGGGCGTCCCCGGCACGGCCCTCGGTGATCAGGGCGTCCCACTCCTGGTCGGTGCGGGCGGCGATCTTGCGCATCACGGCGTTCACGAACCCGGTCGCGCGGCGGGCACCGACCTCGCGGGCGAGCTCGACCGTGGCGTCGACGGCGGCGTGCGTCGGCGTGCGCATGGCGAGCAGCTGGTGCGCACCGAGGCGCATCACGTCGAGGACGTCCGCCTCGATGTTCTCGGCCCGGCGACCGGATGCCAGCGCGATGATCACGTCGTAGCGGCCGAGCATCCGGATCGACCCGTAGGTGAGCTCGGTCGCGAACCCGGCGTCGCGGGCGGTGAGCCCGGCGCGGCGGATGCGCGTCGGCAGCAGCAGGTTCGCGTAGGCGTCGTCGACCTGCACGGCGCGGAGCACGTCGAACGCCACGCGGCGGGCACTCGCCGGACGCGGGCCGCGGCGGGCACCCTGGGGCTTCGTCTGGGGGCTCATGCGAGGACCTTCCCGTCCAGTTCGCCGAGGCCACGGGCCCAGGCGGCGGCGTCCATCGCCTTCTTGCCCGCCGGCTGCACCTCGAGCAGCACCAGCGGGGTGTCGGCGGTCCCGACCAGCAGCCGACCGCCGTGGAGTGCGAGCGCACCGGGCGCGAGCGACGGGGCGGGGTCCTGCGTGCCTCCAGGCTCGATCGTGCTGCGGAGCAGCTTCACGCGGGTCTCGCCCAGGTGGGCGTACGCGCCGGGCTCGGGCGTGACCCCGCGGAGCCGCGCGTGCACGGAGGCGGCGGGCGCGGCGAAGTCGGTGCGGCCGTCGTCGATCGTGAGCTTCGGGGCGAGCGTGGGCTCGCCGGACTGCTCGGTCGCGACGGCGGTGCCGGCGGCGATGGCGTCCACGACGTCCGCCACCACGTCGGCGCCGACCTCGGCCATCGCCGCGAGGACCTCACCCGAGGTCGCTTCGGGGTCGATCTCGAAGGGCAGGGCGGCGTAGACCGGGCCGGCGTCGAGCGACTCGACCAGCTGGAAGACCGTGGCGGCGGTCCGGGTGTCGCCAGCCATCACCGCACGCTGCACGGGAGCCGCACCGCGGTACGCCGGCAGGTCGGAGAAGTGCAGGTTGATCCACCCGTGCCGCGGGGCGTCGAGGGCCGGGCGGCGGAGCAGTGCGCCGTAGGCGACGATCACGCCGAGGTCGACGTCGAGGTCCGCGATCCGGGCGGTGACGGCGTCGTCGACACGCGAGGCCTCGATGACCGGCAGTCCGAGCTCCGCGGCGACGACGGCCACCGGGGTCGGGGTGAGGACACGCTTCCGGCCCTGCGGGGTGGCCGGCCGCGTGAGCACCGCGACGATCTCGTGGTCGGACGCCGCCAGACGGCGGAGGGTGGGGACGGCCGCAGCGGGGCTGCCGGCGACGACGAGACGCATGGGTTCGATCCTCCCACGCCGACGGCCCCACCCGACCCCGACCGCCTGTCCGGAGCACGCGGTGCTCGGCTCTGCCTGTGCACCAGCAGAGCGTGGGCTGCGTAGGTTCTGGCTGCATCGACGGAAGGAGCACCATGACCGACCGAGACCTGCCCATCCCGGGCTTCGACCACGTCCCGCTCGGCAACCTGACGGAGCACCTGACGGCCCTCGACCGCGAGCAGCTCGAGGTGCTGCTCGACCACGAGCACGCCCACGGCGCACGGTTGCCGGTGCTGGAGCGGATCCGTCACCGGATTGAGGCCCTGGACGGCGGTGCGGAGCCGACCGGTTCCGTGCCGGAGCAGCTCCCCCAGACGTCTGCGGGGGCCTCGGCACCCGCGGACGTCACGCCGGCCACCGCCGGTCCGACGATCAACCCGCCGTCCCACGGCGTGCCCACCAACCCCGCGCAACCGCGCTGAGATCAGGAGACACCATGAGTGACGTCACCACCGCCACCAACCGCTACGCCGGTTCGTCCGTCCAGAAGGCCGCCCTCGTGGTCGGCATCGTGTTCCTGCTCGTCGGGATCGCCGGGTTCGTCCCCGGCATCACGACCGGCGACCTGGCCGGGGCCGGACACGAGTCGATGGGCATGCTGCTCGGCATCTTCCAGGTGTCCGTGCTGCACAACATCGTGCACCTGCTGTTCGGCGTCGTCGGACTGCTCGCCGCCAACCGCGCCTCCGGCTCGCGGATGTACCTGGTGATCGGCGGGATCGTCTACTTCGTGCTGTGGATCTACGGCCTGTTCACCGCCGGCCACAGTTCCGGTGCGAACTTCGTCCCGCTGAACAACGCCGACAACTGGCTGCACCTCGTCCTCGCCATCGGCATGGTCGCCCTCGGCGTCGTGCTGCCGCGCGAGCGTCGCCGGCCCGCCAACGCCTGACCGACCCGCACCAGCCGGTCGCCGCACGGCGGCAGACCCCGAACGACACCGCCGACGTCCCACGACGTCGGCGGTGTCGTTCTGCGTCGTGCAGCGCCCGGGCCCACACGGACCCGGGCGCGGTCAGACCTCGGAGAACGGCTCCGCGTCGTCCAATCGCACCCGCAGCGTCGGAGCGGCCCGTCTTCGGTTGCCACCCTTGAGCACCCGCCGGGTCGACGAGCGCCGGATCACCTCGGCCTTGAGCGTCGCGGCGACCTCGGCCCCGTGCGCGTACGGGAACCGCACGATCGCCCGGACCGTGCCCGGCAACGTGTCGTCCTCGACCGGGACCGGGCCGAGCACCGGACCGACGACAGCGTCGCCGAGGGCCTCGACCGCAGCGGTGACGGCCTCGTCGGTGCCGGTCATCGTCGCCACCCGCACCGCCGGGGGGAAGTGCAGTTCGCGGCGGTCGGTGAGCTCGTCGTGTGCGGGACCGTCGAGCCGCCACAGGGCCATCGCGGAGGCCAGCCGACCGCCGATCCCAACCAGGTACACCTCGGCACCGGGGGCCGACTTCGCGGCGGCGTTCGTCCAGAAGCGCAAGACGTCCTCCTGCACCCGCAGCCCTTCGCGGGCGAGCATCTTCTCGCCGTCGAGCAGCAGCACGCAGGCGTACCCGCCCGGCACCGACGGCTCGGCCCCACGGGTGGCGACGACGACCGATGGCTTGGCGGGAACCTCGTCGAGCGGGCGGGAGCCGTCCGCGACGATGATCCGGGTGCCGGGGAACGCCCGCCCGAGCTCCTCCGCGGTGCGCTGTGCCCCCTGGCCGACCGGCTTCACGGTTCCGTTGCCGCACGTCGGGCAGCGGAACCCGACGGCCAGCGCGCCGCAGAAGCGGCACTGGGGCGTGGCTCCGCGGTGCGGGCTGCCGAGCGGCCCGCCGCAGACCCGGCAGTGCGCGCGTTCGCCGCACTCGGCGCAGACCAGCCCCGTGCCGAAGCCCGGGCTCGCGACCTGCACCAGGACGGCACCGTGCTGGCTGGCCTCGCGCGCGGCACGCCAGGCGGAGCTCGGGATGCGGGCCTGTGCGGCGAACCCCTCGGCCCCGGTCTGCTGCACGGTGGGGATGACCTTCGGCGTCTTCACGCGGTAGGGCACGACGTCCTGCAGCCAGTGCAGCTCCACCAGCCGTTGCACGTCGGTGCTGCGCGCGTGTGAGACGAACAGCAGCGCGGCCCCGGACTGGGCGGCCCGCACCAGGGCCACGTCACGCGTGTGCACGTAGGGCGCCCGCTGCTCGATGAACGAGGCGTCGCCGTCGTCCCACATCGCGATCAGCCCGAGGTCGGTCGCCGGCGCGTACATCGCCGTACGGTTGCCGATCGCGACCACCGGGTGCGTGCGGGCCTGCAGCAGGGCCTTCGCGCGCTGCCCGTTCGTCTGCTTGGCGTCGAACCGAACCACCCGTTCCGGCGGCAGCACGGCGAGCAGGGCGCGCTCGAGGTCGATGACGTCGCGGAAGTCCGGCACGGCGATCACCGCGGACTGCTCGGCCGCCACCGTGTGTGCGGCGGCCTGGGCGAGCGTCGCGGCCCATCCCGGCACCCAGACCGGTGCGTCCGCGTCACCCACCGCCACGGGCTGGGGCACGGCGGCGACCGCGGCGCGTCCGTGCTCCGTCACCACGGCCTCCAGGACGCCGTCGGCGTAGCCGGTGACGGGCGGGGCGGTCACCGGCGGCGGCGACCACGCGGTGTCCCGGGCGAGCCAGGCCTTCTCGGCGCGCACCTGCCGCGGTGGCACGGCGAGGCGCAGGACGTCGGACGCGACACCCGCGGCCCGGTCGGCGACGGCACGCGCGAGGGTCCAGATCTCCGGCGCGAGCACGGGCACTGGGGACAGCACGGCCTCGATCTGACTGAGTTCCCCCGGGTACTCGCCCTCGGTGACGATCTCGACCACGTAGCCGTCGGACATCCGGGCCCCGGTGCGCAGCGGCACCTTGACGCGGACCCCCGCGACGCAGTCGTCCTCGAGCTCGGCCGGCACCCGGTAGTCGAACAGACGGTCCAACTGCGGGAGCGGCGAGTCGAGGACGACGCGCGCGACAGTGGTCACGCGGTGCTTCAGACGGTCGCGGCGACGAGTCCTGCGGCGGCGCGGAGTTCCTCGACACGGTCGAGCTGCTCCCACGTGAACCCGGGGAGCTCGCGGCCGAAGTGGCCGTAGGTCGCGGTCTGCGCGTAGATCGGTCGGAGCAGGTCGAGGTCGCGGATGATCGCGGCCGGACGCAGGTCGAACACCTGGCGGATGGCGGCCTCGATCGTGGCGTCGTCGACGTGTCCGGTGCCGAAGGTCTCGACGTAGAGCCCGACGGGCTTCGCACGGCCGATCGCGTACGCGACCTGCACCTCGAGCCGGTCGGCGAGCCCCGCGGCGACCGCGTTCTTGGCGACCCAGCGCAGCGCGTACGCCGCCGAACGGTCGACCTTCGACGGGTCCTTGCCGCTGAACGCGCCGCCACCGTGCCGGGAGGCCCCGCCGTAGGTGTCGACGATCACCTTGCGGCCGGTCAGCCCGGCGTCGCCCTGGGGGCCGCCGATCTCGAAGCGGCCGGTCGGGTTCACGATGACGTCGACGTGCGACGAGTCGAGGTCGACCAGGTCGAGGACCGGACGGATCACGTGCTCGGTGATCGCGGCGGTGAGCTCGTCGAGCGTGACGCTCGGCGAGTGCTGCGTGGAGAGCACGACGGTCTCGACGGTCTTCGGCACGACGCCGTCGTACCCGATGGTGACCTGGGTCTTGCCGTCAGGGCGCAGGAACGACAGCTCGCCCGACTTCCGGACCGCGGCCAGGCGCTCGGCCAGGCGGTGCGCCAGCCAGATCGCGACCGGCATGTACTCGGGGGTCTCGTTCGTCGCGAAGCCGAACATGATGCCCTGGTCGCCGGCGCCCTGACGGTCGAGCGGGTCGACCGCACCGGTGCGGGAGTCGAGCGACTCGTCCACACCCTGCGCGATGTCCGGCGACTGCGCACCGATCGAGACCTCGACACCACAGGTGGCACCGTCGAACGAGACGTCCGACGAGTTGTAGCCGATCCCGGTGATGACGTCACGGACGAGCTTGGGGATCTCGACGTAGCCGGAGGTCGTGACCTCGCCGGCGACGTGCACGAGCCCGGTGGTCACCATCGTCTCGACGGCGACGCGCGCGTTCGGGTCGACCGTGAGCAGTGCGTCGAGGATGCTGTCCGAGATCTGGTCGCAGATCTTGTCGGGGTGCCCCTCGGTCACCGACTCGGACGTGAAGAGGCGGAGAGCAGCTGCAGTCACCGGGATCAGTCGGTGGGCTGCTGCTGCTTGGTGACGGTGAGCTTGTCCTCGTTGATCTCGTGGAGCGCGACGGACAGCGGCTTGTCGTCGATCGTCGAGTCGACGAGCGGTCCGACGTTGTCGAAGAGCGAGCCCTCGTGCAGGTCGGCGTAGTAGTCGTTGATCTGGCGGGCGCGCTTGGACGCGAAGATGACGAGCGCGTACTTCGACTCGACCTTGCTGAGCAGGTCGTCGATGGGCGGGTCGATGATGCCCTGGGGGTTGGCCATGGTGTCTCCTCGAAGTCAGTGCACCCGTCAGGGCGCAGAGAACAAGTCTACGACCTCACGTGCCGCGGTGCCGACATCGGAGTTCACGATCCGCACGTCGAACTCGTCCTGCGCGGCCAGCTCGACCTTCGCGGTCTCGAGACGACGCGCCTGTTCCTCCGCGGATTCGGTGCCGCGGCCGATCAGCCGGCGCACCAGTTCCTCCCACGTCGGGGGCAGCAGGAACACGAGCACCGCCTCGGGCATGGCGTCGCGGACCTGCCGGGCGCCCTGCAGGTCGATCTCCAGCATGACCTTCTCGCCGGCGTCGAGCGCGCGGTCGATCGGCGGGCGCGGGGTGCCGTAGCGGTACGAGTTGTGGACGGTCGCCCACTCGAGCAGCTCGCGGTCGCGGATCATGCGGTCGAACTCGTCGTCGTCCACGAAGTAGTAGTGCACGCCGTCGACCTCGCCGGGGCGCGGCTTCCGGGTGGTGGCGGAGACGCTGAGGTTGACGTCCGGGTAGTGCTGTCGGATGTGCGCGCTGACCGTGCCCTTGCCGACCGCGGTGGGTCCGGCGAGCACGACGAGCTTCGAGGCACCACGCTTGCGACCGCGGGCGGCGAGCCAGTCCGCCAGGGCGGTTCGCTGCCGGGTCCCCAGGCCACCGAGGCGCTTCGAGGGGGCGATCCGCAGGGTCCCCATGATCGCCTCGGCTCGTGCGGGGCCGATGCCCGGCAGGCTGACGAGCAGGTCACGGACGCGGAGCGAGCGTTCCGCCGACGTCGTCTCGACCAGCGAGTCGTCCCACGCGGCACGGGCGACGTCGAGCGCGGAGCGCTCCCCCGACGCGATCGCGGCCTTCACCGCGGCCCGGGCGCGTCGCGCGGCGACGGCGGCCTTCGCCGCGGCGACGCGGTCCACCTCTGGCGGGGTCCGGTGGGCGGGCAGGCCCTCGTGCTCGTCGGTCACGCTGCTGCCACCAGTGCGGTGCGGATGCGGTCCGCGCGGTCGGTGACGAGCGCCGCGACGCCGTCCGGACCGTCGGTCAGCAGGCCGCGCGACTCGCTCACGAGCACCTGCTCGGCACGCGCGCCGTACAGCGCACGGAGGTCCTCGATGCGGGCGCCCTGGGCACCGAAGCCCGGCGCGAGGACCGGCGCGGTGCCGATCGCGTCCGCGTCGATGCCGAAGTCGTCGAGGTGAAGGGTCGCGCCGAGCACGAGCCCGACGTCGCCGAGGGCCTGATCGCCCACGGACCGGTTGTCGTCTGCCACGTCCAAGACGATACCGGCCGCGACCGTCCGGCCGGTACGCGGTCCTTCCGCGAGCACCGCGGTCTGCAGCACACGGGCCTCGGGGTTGCTCGTCGCCGCGAGCACGAAAACGCCGGCACCGTTCCGGCGCGCGACGTCGATCGTGCCCCGGAGCGAGCCGTACCCGAGGTACGGCGACACCGTCATCGCGTCGGCCGCGAACGGCCCGTCGCGGTCCAGCCACGCCAGCGCGTAGTCGTCACCGGTGGTCCCGATGTCGCCCCGCTTCACGTCGGCGACGACCAGGAGGCCCGCATCGCGTGCCCGGCGGATCGTCGCGTCGAGCGCACGGTAGCCCGCGACCCCCGCCGCCTCGAAGAAGGCGACCTGCGGCTTCACGATCGCCGCGCGGCCGGCGGCCGCGTCGACCAGGGTCGCGCCGAACGCCGTCAGGCCCTGCTCGTCGCGGGCGAGCCCCCACGCCGCCAGGGTGGCGGCGTGGGGGTCGATCCCGACGCAGAGCGGTGAACGCTCCCCCATGGCGGACGCGAGGCGGTCGCCGAAGGAGGCCGGGCCTCCCGACCGGGTCGTTGCCATGCTGGCAGCCGTCACCAGGTCGCGCGCTCGAGCGCGTAGTCCTGCAGGCTGCGGACGTTCAGCGGCGAACCGATCGTCTCGATCGCCGCGACGGCCGCCCCGATCTGCGCGATCGTCGTGAACAGCGGCTTGTCCGCCGCGACCGTGGCCGCACGGATCTCGTACCCGTCCGCACGACCGGCGGCACCCGACGGCGTGTTGATGACGATGTCGACCTCGCCCCTGGCGAGCAGGTCGACGACGCTCTCGCCGCCCTGGCTGTACTTGCCGACGATCCCGACCTCGATGCCGTTGCGGCGGAGGATCTCCGCCGTGCCCTCGGTCGCGATGATCGTGAAGCCGAGCTGCTGCAGGCGGTGCACCGGCAGCACGATCGCGCGCTTGTCGGTGTCGGCGACGCTCACGAAGACCGTGCCGCTGGTCGGCAGGCCGCCGTACGCGGCGTCCTGCGACTTGAGGAACGCCCGCGGGAAGTCGCGGTCGATGCCCATGACCTCGCCGGTGGAGCGCATCTCGGGGCTGAGCACCGAGTCGACGACCTGGCCCTCGCGGGTGCGGAAGCGACGGAAGGGCAGCACGGCTTCCTTCACGGCGACCGGCGACTGTGCGGGGACGAACGCCCCGTCACGCTCGGGCAGCATGCCCTCGGCGACGAGCTCGGCGACCGTGGTGCCGGTCATGATGCGGGACGCGGCCTTGGCCAGCGGGATGCCGAGCGCCTTCGAGACGAAGGGCACGGTGCGGCTGGCGCGCGGGTTCGCCTCGAGGACGTAGAGCACGCCGGCGCCGATGGCGAACTGGACGTTGAGCAGGCCCTGCACGCCGATGCCGCGGGCGATCTTCTCGGTCGCGTCGACGACGCCCTGGATCTCCGCGCGGCCGAGGCCGACCGGGGGCAGGGTGCAGGCCGAGTCGCCGGAGTGGATGCCGGCCTCTTCGAGGTGCTCCATGATGCCGCCGATGTAGAGCCGCTCTCCGTCGAAGAGCGCGTCGACGTCGATCTCCACGGCGTCGTCCAGGAACCGGTCGACCAGCAGCGGGAGCTCCGGGCCGATGATCGCCTGGTCGGCCATCCGGTCGAAGTAGTCCGCCAGCGACGGGGAGTCGTACAGGATCTCCATGCCGCGGCCGCCGAGCACGAACGACGGGCGGACGAGGACGGGGTACCCGATCTCCTCGGCCACCGTGGTCGCGCTCGCCAGGTCGTGGGCGGTGCCGTTCCGCGGTGCGAGCAGGCCGGCGGCGTCGAGGATGGCGGAGAACTGCCCGCGCTCCTCGGCCGAGTCGATCGCGGTGGGGCTGGTGCCGAGGATCGGGATGCCCGCGGCCTCGAGCGGCTTCGCCAGGCCGAGGGCGGTCTGGCCACCGAGCTGCACGACGACGCCGACGAGTTCGCCGGACGCGGCCTCGGCCTCGATGACCTCGAGGACGTCCTCGGCGGTCAGCGGTTCGAAGTACAGGCGGTCCGAGGTGTCGTAGTCGGTCGAGACGGTCTCGGGGTTGCAGTTG
The DNA here is from genome assembly GCF_003234405.1 of Curtobacterium sp. MCLR17_045. Lineage (NCBI taxonomy): Bacteria > Bacillati > Actinomycetota > Actinomycetes > Micrococcales > Microbacteriaceae > Curtobacterium > Curtobacterium sp. MCLR17_045. The sequence continues at coordinate 50,869 of NZ_QKTB01000004.1, read as the reverse complement.
ATCATGATCGTCTCGAACCCGGCGGCGCTCAGCGCGAAGGACGCGTGCACGCACGAGTAGTCGAACTCGACGCCCTGCCCGATGCGGTTCGGGCCGGAGCCGAGGATGACGACCTTCTTGCGGTCGCTCGGCGTGATCTCGGTCTCGGTGTCGTACGACGAGTAGTGGTACGGCGTCAGGGCGGGGAACTCGCCGGCGCAGGTGTCGACGGTCTTGAAGACCGGTCGGATGCCCTGGGCGTGCCGCTCGTCACGGACCTGCTGCTCGGAGACCGGTGCCGCGTCCGTGCTGCGCAGGCTCGCGATCTGGGTGTCGCTGAAGCCGTGCTCCTTCGCCCAGCGCATCGTGTCCGCGTCGAGCGTGTCGGCGGCCCGGACCTCGTCCGCGACCTCGTTGATGAGCACGATCTGGTCGATGAACCAGGGGTCGATCTTGGTGGCCTCGAAGACCTCGTCCGCGGTGGCGCCCGCGACCAGGGCCTGCTGGACCGTGACGATGCGGCCGTCGGTCGGGATCGACGACTTCGCCAGCAGGGCGTCCTTGTCGAGCTCGGACGCCGGGGTGTCCCAGTGGAAGCTCGACCCGCGCTTCTCGAGCGAGCGCAGCGACTTCTGCAGGGCGGTGGCGTAGTTCCGGCCGATGGCCATCGCCTCGCCGACGCTCTTCATCGTCGTGGTGAGGGTGGCGTCGGCGGCCGGGAACTTCTCGAACGCGAACCGCGGGGTCTTCACGACCACGTAGTCGAGCGTCGGCTCGAAGCTCGCCGGGGTGACCTTCGTGATGTCGTTCTCGATCTCGTCGAGCCGGTAGCCGATGGCGAGCTTCGCGGCGATCTTGGCGATCGGGAAGCCCGTGGCCTTCGACGCGAGGGCCGACGAGCGGGACACGCGGGGGTTCATCTCGATGACGATGACGCGGCCGTTGGACGGGTCGACGGCGAACTGGATGTTGCACCCACCGGTGTCGACGCCGACGCGACGGATGATGTCGATGCCGATGTTCCGCATGTTCTGGTACTCGCGGTCGGTCAGGGTCAGCGCGGGGGCGACCGTGATCGAGTCACCGGTGTGGACGCCGACCGGGTCGACGTTCTCGATGGAGCAGATGACGACGGTGTTGTCGTAGTTGTCGCGCATCAGCTCGAGCTCGTACTCCTTCCAGCCGAGGATGGACTCCTCGAGCAGGACCTCGGTCGTCGGGCTGGACTGCAGCCCGTCGCCGACGAAGCGGACGAGTTCGGCCTCGTTGTAGGCGAAGCCCGAGCCGAGGCCGCCCATGGTGAAGGACGGGCGGACGACCAGCGGGTACCCGAGGTCCTTCGCGAACTCCTTCGCTTCCTCCAACGTGTGCGCGATGTGGCTGCGGGCGACGTCGGCACCGGACTCGAGCACGAGCTCCTTGAAGAGCTGGCGGTCCTCGCCGCGCTGGATCGCCTCGACCTTGGCGCCGATGAGCTCGACGCCGTGCTTCGCGAGGATGCCGGCCTCGTCGAGCGCGATGGCCGCGTTCAGGGCCGTCTGGCCGCCGAGGGTCGGCAGGACGGCGTCCGGCTTCTCGATGCGGATGATCTCCTCGAGCGACGCGTTCGTGATCGGCTCGATGTAGGTCGCGTCGGCGAAGTCGGGGTCGGTCATGATCGTCGCCGGGTTCGGGTTGACCAGGATGACCCGGACGCCCTCGGCCCGGAGGACGCGGCACGCCTGGGTGCCGGAGTAGTCGAACTCGGCGGCCTGACCGATGACGATCGGGCCGGAGCCGATGACGAGGACGGAGTTGATGTCAGCGCGCTTGGGCATCAGTTCGCTTCCTTGGTGATGTCTGCTGCGGGGGTCGTGGCGTCGGCGGTGGCCGCGTCGAGCGGCTCCCCGTCGCGACGCTCGCGCACCATGTCCGCGAACCGGTCGAAGAGGTACATGCTGTCGTGCGGTCCGGCGGCGGCCTCGGGGTGGTACTGCACGCTGAACGCCGGCACGTCGAGCGCGCGGAGGCCCTCGACCACGTTGTCGTTCAGCGAGTAGTGCGAGACCTCGACCCGACCGAACCCGGCCGGGGACTCGAGGACCTCGCCGAGGGGCGCGTCGACCGCGAAGCCGTGGTTCTGGCTCGTGATCTCGACCTTGCCCGTGGTCGTGTCGAGCACCGGCTGGTTGATCCCGCGGTGACCGAAGGGCAGCTTGTAGGTGCCGAAGCCGAGCGCGCGGCCGAGCAGCTGGTTGCCGAAGCAGATGCCGAAGAACGGCCGGCCGGTGCGCAGGCTGTCCTGCAGCAGCTCCACCTGTGCGTCCGACGCGGCGGGGTCGCCGGGGCCGTTCGAGTAGAACAGGGCGTCCGGTGCGAGGGCTTCCAGCTCCGCGGCGGAGATGTCCTGCGGCACCACGTGCACCTCGAAGCCACGGGCCGCGAGGTACCGGGTGGTCGAGGCCTTCACGCCGAGGTCGAGCACGGCCAGGGTGCCGATCTGCTCGCCGACGGCGGGGACGACGTAGGTCTCCGGGGTGGACACGACCGCCGAGAAGCTCGCGCCGGCCATCGTCGCCTGCGACACGACCGCGTCCAGCTGCGACTCGGCCGACAGCGCCGCGTCCGCACCGCTGAAGACGCCGCCCTTCATGGCGCCGGCGTCACGGATGCGGCGGGTGAGTGCGCGGGTGTCGATGCCGGAGATGCCGACGATGCCGTCGCGCACCAGGTGGTCGTCGAGCGTGGCGTTCGCGCGGTGGTTCGACACCACGCGGCTGGGGTCGCGCACCACGTACCCGGCGACCCAGATGCGACGGGACTCGGGGTCCTCGTCGTTCACCCCGGTGTTGCCGATGTGCGGCGCGGTCTGCACCACGATCTGTCCGGCGTAGGAGGGGTCGGTCAGCGTCTCCTGGTAGCCGGTCATGCCGGTCGCGAAGACCACCTCGCCGAGCGTGCGCCCACGGGCGCCGTAGGCCCAGCCGTCGTACCGGGTGCCGTCTTCGAGGACCAGGACGGCCCGTTCGCGTGTCATGCTTTCTTCCCTTCGCCCGCGGTTCGCGGAGCATCGGCCGCAGTCGCCTGCGGCCCGGTCTCGGTCAGTCCCTGCAGGGCGTGCAGCGCGGCTGCGTCGCCCTCCGGGAACCGGAAGTAGGTGTCCAGGTCCGTCGCACCTGCGGCGCCGGTCGCCGTCCATCGCAGACGGACCAGTCCCCCGGGTTCGACCACTCGGTCGATGGCCCACGTGGAGCGGTCGGCGCCGCGGACCGCGTCGCGCGTGATCCAGCGGTCGTCGGTACCGGCGAGGCGCATCACCACGCCGGTCGCGTGGACCGTCACCCCGCCGCGGCCGCGGAACCCGAGGCCGCCTGCGGTGATGCGTTCCAACGGCTGGTCGGCGCGGGTCGTCGCGACGGTGAACCCGTCCCACGACCCGACCGCCGGTGCCAGGTCGGCCGGCACCCGGACTGGAGGCACGGCTTCCGCCTGCTTCCTGGTCCGCGTCCGCCAGGTGCGCGCCATCGCGACGAACAGGGCGGCGACCGCGAGCAGGATCACCGCGCCGAGGAGCCAGCGCTGCGCGTCGCCGCTCATGCGCGCGCCCCTGTCCGGAGCGCCGCGGCGTGCGCCGCGATCGTGTCCGCGTCGACGACCCGGCCGTCGAGCACCGTCGCGTACCCCTGGTGGAAGGTCGCGACGACCCGGCCGGGCAGCGTCATGCCGAGGTACGGCGAGTTCTGCGACTGCCCGGCGAGGTCGGTGACCGCGAACTCACGGCTGGCCGACGGGTCGTAGAGCGTGATCTCGGCGGGTGCTCCCTCGGCGATGCGCTGCCCGTGCCCCTCGACCTGGCCGATCCGCGCCGGCGCCTCGGACAGCACCCGGGCGACGTCGGCCCAGTCCAGCCGGCCGTCGTCGACCACGGCGGACTGCACCACGCTCAGCGCTGATTCGAGGCCGACCATGCCGTTCGCGGCAGCGGGCCACTCGCAGCACTTCGCCTCGGCGGTGTGCGGCGCGTGGTCGGTCGCGACGATGTCGATGGTCCCGTCGGCCAGGGCCGCGCGGAGCGCCTCGACGTCCTCGCGGGCACGGAGCGGCGGGTTCACCTTGTAGCGGGCGTCGTAGCCGGGCGCACCGTCGTGGCCGGCGATGAGGTCCTCGGTGAGCACGAGGTGGTGCGGGGTGACCTCGGCCGTGACGTCGATGCCGCGGGACTTCGCCCACCGGATCACCTCGACGCTGCCGGCCGTCGAGACGTGGCAGACGTGCAGACGTGCTCCGACGTGGTCGGCGAGCAGGACGTCGCGGGCGATGATCGCCTCTTCCGCGACGGCGGGCCACCCGGCGAGGCCGAGCTCCGAGGACAGCCGGCCCTCGTTCATCTGCGCGCCGATGGTCAGCCGGGGCTCCTGGGCGTGCTGCGCGAGCACCCCGCCGAAGCCCTTGATGTACTCGAGTGCGCGGCGCATGAGCAGCGGGTCGGCCACGCAGGAGCCGTCGTCCGAGAACACCCGGACCTTCGCCCGCGAGGTCGCCATCGCACCGATCTCGGACAGGTGCGTGCCCTGCAGCCCCTGCGACACGGCGCCGATCGGGCGGACCGTCACGTAGCCCGCGTCGTCACCGAGTGCCTGGACCTGCTCGACGACCCCGGCGGTGTCGGCGACGGGGCTCGAGTTGGCCATGGCGTTCACGGCGGTGAAGCCACCGGCGGCCGCGGCACGCGAGCCGGTGAGGACGGTCTCGGACTCCTCGTGACCGGGCTCGCGCAGGTGCGTGTGGAGGTCCACGAGACCGGGCAGGGCGATGAGGCCGTCCGCGTCCACGGTGGTGGCGCCGGCCGTGTCGAGACCGGACCCGACCGCGGTGATGCGCCCGGCCTCCAGACGGATGTCGGCACGCGAGCCGTCGACCAGCTGCGCGCCACGGATCAGGTGAGCGGTCATGCGGCGGACTCCTTCGCGTCGGTGCCGGTTCCGGCACTGCCCGTCAGGGCGAGGTAGAGGACGGCCATCCGGACCGAGACGCCGTTCTCGACCTGCTCGACGACGGTCGAACGGGGGTCGTCGGCGGCGACGCCGGCGATCTCGAGCCCACGGTTCATGGGGCCGGGGTGCATGATCAGCGTGCGCTCGGACAGCCGCCCGAAGCGCGCCGCCGTCAGGCCCCAGTGCCGCGTGTACTCGCGCGGGTTCGGGAAGAAGGCGTCGTTCATGCGCTCCTGCTGGATGCGGAGCGTCATGACGACGTCCGGGTCCTCGGCCAGGGCGGTGTCCAGGTCGTGGTGCACCGCGGCGCCGAACGGCGACGGGGTGGCGGGCAGCAGCGTCGGCGGCGCGGCGAAGGTCACGCTCGCGCCGAGGGTGCGGAGCAGCCAGGCGTTCGACCGGGCGACCCGGCTGTGCAGCACGTCGCCGATGATCAGGACGCGCACGCCGTCGAGGCCCTGGCCGCGCGAGCCGGCACCGTGCAGGCGGCGGCGCATGGTGAAGGCGTCGAGCAGCGCCTGCGTCGGGTGTTCGTGGGTGCCGTCACCGGCGTTGACCACCGGTACGTCGATCCAGTCGGCGTCGGCGAGCACCCGCGGGGCGCCCGATGCACCGTGGCGCATGACGATGCCGTCGATGCCCATCGCGCCGAGGGTCTGCACGGTGTCCTTCAGGGATTCGCCCTTGGAGACGCTCGAGCCCTTCGCGGCGAAGTTCAGGACGTCGGCGGACAGGCGCTTCGCGGCGGCCTCGAACGAGATGCGCGTGCGCGTGGAGTCCTCGAAGAACAGGTTCACCACGGTCTTGCCGCGCAGGGCCGGGAGTTTCCGGACCTCGCGCGTGTTGACTTCGGCCATCTCCTCGGCCACGTCGAGGATGTGGACGGCCTGGTCGCGGGACAGGTCGGCAGTCGAGAGCAGGTGCCGCATCACGCCACCCCCTGCTCGATGAACACGGTGTCGTCGCCATCGGTCTCGGCCAGGTGCAGCGTGACCCGCTCGTCGGACGCGGTCGGCAGGTTCTTGCCCACGTGGTCCGCGCGGATCGGCAGCTCGCGGTGGCCGCGGTCGACGAGCACGGCGAGCCGGACGGCACGCGGCCGCCCGATGCCCTGCAGCGCGTCGAGCGCGGCGCGGACGGTGCGACCGGAGTACAGCACGTCGTCGACGAGCACGACGACCTTGCCGTCGATGCCGCCGGCGGGGATCACCGTCCGATGCGGCGCGCGACCGATGCCGTGGCCGAGGTCGTCGCGGTGCATGGTGACGTCGAGCGTGCCGACACGCTCCGTCCCGATGCCGCCGGCGGCCGAGGACCACTCCGGCTCGATGCCGGCCAGGATCCGGCCGAGGCGTTCCGCCAGGACGGCGCCGCGGGTCGGGATGCCGAGGAGCACGAGGTCCGAGCCCCCGTGGTTGGCTTCGAGGATCTCGTGCGCGATGCGTGTCAGGGCACGCGTGATGTCGGGCTGTTGCAGGACCGTTCTGGTTCCCACGTCGACCCCCTTCCCCGCCTCACTGGACGGCATTAAAGGATGCTGACGTGGTCAACCCTACCGGGACTCCTGGTCTCCTGCGACCGTCCGACCGGACGGTGCACGACCGCCGGCGACGGCCCCGAGCACGCCGTTGACGAAGCCGGCGGAGTCCTCGGTGGACAGCGACTGCGCGAGCTCCACCGCCTCGGCGATGGCGACGGCGTCGGGCACCTCCGGGTTGAACCGGAGCTCCCAGACGGCCATCCGCAGGATGCAGCGGTCGAGGACCGGCATCCGGGCGATCGACCAGCCCTGGGCGTGGTCGACGATGACGGAGTCGATCTCGTGACGGGCATCGTCGACACCGGTGACGATCTGGCGGGCGTAGTCCCAGCTGGAGGCACGCTCCGGCTGGTCCAGGTGCCGGACCGTCTCGGTGGCGAGCACGTCCGCGATCGGCAGCTCGCGCACCTCGGCGACGTACAGCATGTCGAGGGCGCGCTTGCGGGCCTTCGAACGAGCACTCATACGGTCAGCGCCTAGGAGTTGACGCGGCCGAGGAAGCTGCCGTCGCGCGTGTCGATCTTCACCAGGGTGCCGCTCTCCAGGTACAGCGGGACCTGGATGCGGTGGCCGGTCGCGATGATGGTCGCGTCCTTGGTGCCGCCGGAGGAACGGTCGCCCTGCAGGCCGGGCTCGGTCTCGACCTCGGTGACGATCGACGTCGGGAGCTCGACGTACAGCGGGTTGCCCTCGTTCATCGCGATGGTGACCATCGCGGACTCGAGCAGGTAGTTCTTGGCGTCGCCGACCACGGTCGCGGAGACCGGGATCTGGTCGTACGTGTCGGTGTCCATGAACACGTAGGAGTCGCCGTCCTCGTAGAGGAACTGGTAGTCACGACGGTCGACGACGGCGGTGTCGATCTTCGCGCCGGCGTTGAACGTGCGGTCGACGACCTTGCCGGAGACGACGTTCTTGAGCTTCGTGCGGACGAAGGCGCCGCCCTTGCCCGGCTTGACGTGCTGGAACTCGACGACCGACCACAGCTGGCCGTCGATGATGAGAACGGCGCCGTTCTTGATGTCTGTGGTACTGGCCATGAGTCGTCGGTGTCCCGTTCGGTCGTGTTGTGAAGTGTCCTCGGGCCGCGGACGGCCCCGGACGAGTGTAGCGGACGCCCGCCCGGCAGCCGGAGCGGTGCGCGTGCGTGCCGGACGCGCCGGTCACGGGCGGGCGCCGGGCCGCGGTCAGCGTCGCCGTCGAGCGAGCCAGGCGTCGATCGCCGCCCAGCCGAGCAGCACCACCGCCGCTCCCCCGAGCAACCCGCCCGCGACCCCGGTGGACAGGGCCGCCGTCGGTCGCGCCGGCAACGACAGGTAGACGATCGCCAGGATCCCCGCCCCCGCACCGAGCAGCACCAGCAGGATGCGCCGGATCATGCCGGACACGAGCTGCCGGTCGCGGCTGTCCGCGAAGAGCCGGATGTTCACCGTGAACCGGCCGGTCTCGATCGCCTCGCCGATGCGGTCCACCCGGCGGGGCAGGCGACGAGCGGCCGACACGACGCCGAGCAGCTCCTTCGCCGCCAGGTCGCGGAGCTTGCCCGGCCGGAGCTGGTCGGTGATCTGCTCCCGGGCGAGTCCGCGAGACTCCTCGAGCAGGTCGAACGACGGCGCGAGCGTGCGGAGCGTGCCCTCGAAGATGGCCAGGGCGCGTGCCGCGGCGACGAAGTCCGGCGGCGGCTTCAGCCGGTAGCGCCCGAAGACCTCGACCGCGTCGTCCACGGTGTCGACGCCGATGCGCGCACCCGGGCCGAGCTCGTCCGCGACGAAGCGGGCGATGTCCCGACGGAAGTCGGGCTCGTCGTGCGCATCGCGCACGGGTGCCATCCGCAGGACCGCATCGGCGATCCGCGACGTGTCGTCCTGCAGGTAGGCGGCCAACAGGTCCTGGACCGTGTCCCGGAGACCCGGGTCGAGCCTCCCGACCGATCCGAAGTCGATCAACGCGGGCCGACCATCGGGCAGCACCAGGACGTTCCCCGGGTGCAGGTCCGCGTGGTACAGGCCGTCGAAGACCACCTGGCGCAGGAAGGCGCGGAGGATGGCGCGCATCGGCGCGTCGAGGTCGCGCTCGGAACGCTCGGCGCGGATCGCGCTGAGCGTGTCGCCCTCCAGGAACTCCATGACGAGCACACGCCGGCCGGACAGGTCCGGGTAGGGGTCCGGGAACCGGACCTCGTCCGGACGCGCGCTGCGGGCCTGGGCCGCACGCAGCGCGGTGAGGTTCCGGAGCTCGGAGACGAAGTCGACCTGCCGGATCAGGTCGTCCGCGTACTGGCCGGCGATGTCCTGCACGCCGACCTGCCGCGCCTCGGTCGACCACCGGGCCATGAACCGGACGACCCGCAGTGCGATGTCCACGTCGCGGCGCACCGCTGCGTCGATCCCCGGCCGCTGCACCTTCACGGCGACCGCGGTGCCGTCGGGCAGCCGGGCGCGGTGCACCTGCGCGATGGACGCCGCAGCGACGGGCACCGGGTCGAAGGTCGCGAAGACCTGCTCGACCGGGACACCGAGCTCCTGCTCGAGGAGCGCACGGACCTCGTCCGCCGGCGCCGCCGTGACGTTCCGCTGCAGGTGGGCGAGTCCCTCGGTCCACTCCTCGGGCAGCAGATCGTCGCGGGTGGAGAGCAGCTGGCCCATCTTCACGAACCCGCCACCGGCTTCCTCGAGCGCCCGGCGCAGGTGCTCGGCCTGGTCGCGCCGCAGCTCCGACGTTGCCGGGTCGTGCGAGAAGTCGAGACGACGGAAGGGCACCAGGTGGTGGCGGCGGGCGATCGAGAGGAGTTCGGTGAAGCGGCGACCACGGGAGCGCAGGGTGCCGGTGTCAGCATCGCGCGGGCCGGAGAGGTCGCTCAGTCGGGGTGGGGTGGGCACGCCCGCCAGTCTGCTCCCCGGTGCTGGGTCCGCAGCGTGCGCGTGGCCCGGTCCGTCGCGTCGTCCCATCCTCCTCCACAGCCTGGAGGCCCGGTGCGACTTCCACAGGCCGGCGCGGGCCCGGCGCGGGGCGCGGTCCTGGAGCGAGACACTCGTGCCGTGGAGACAGCACTGATCGCGGCGTGCATCGCCGCCGGAGCGGCGATCGTCGCGGCCGTCGTCAGCTGGTTCGGGGCGTTCCAGAGTCGACGGACGTCCGATCGTGACCACGCCTGGCATCGGTTCACCTGGGCCGTCACGCAGCGGCCGGACATGAACACATACGACATTTCGACAACGGTGCTCCGAGACCTGGAGACCATACCGTGGTGGTCGAAGGCCGATCGCCGACTCGCGAGCCGAGCGCTCCGCAGGCGAGCCAGCGCCGACCAGGCACATGACGACGACGAACGAAGGGCCTCCGACTGATGTCGATCCTGCGACCGCTCCCCGACGCGCCCGACCTCGACGAGGACGACGACGTCCTCTTCGCCTGGGACCACGGCGCCACCGTCGACGAATGGCGGGAATCCCAGCGCACCGGCGTGGTCACCGTCTCGACGCGTGTCACCTGGTGGTGGCGCAGGATGCGACGGGTCCTGCGCTGACCGGCGTGGCTAGACGCCGACCTCCTGGTAGGCGGTGAAGAGCAGGTGGTCCTCGGGGCCCTCGAGCACGACGGGCTTGCCGACGCCGTCCAGGATGATGAACCGCAGCATGCCGGCACGGGCCTTCTTGTCACGACGCATGGTGGCGAGCAGCCCCTGCCAGCGCCCGACGCCGTACGAGGTCGGCAGGTCGAGCGACTCGAGGATCGCCCGGTGCCGGTCGACCGTGGCGTCGTCCAGGTGCCCGGTCAGTCGGGCGAGCTCGGCGGCGAACACCATGCCGACCGACACCGCTGCACCGTGGCGCCACTGGTACCGCTCGGCGTGCTCGATCGCGTGCCCGAGGGTGTGCCCGTAGTTCAGGATCTCGCGTCGGCCCTGCTCGGTGAAGTCGTCCGAGACGACCTCGGCCTTGAGCGCGATGGCGAGCTCGACGACCCGGCGGAACTCCGGGGTCGTCGGATCGGTGACCCGGTCGACGTCGGCCTCGACGATGTCCAGGATCTCGGGCACGGCGATGAACCCGGCCTTCACGATCTCGGCGAACCCGGTCAGGATCTCGTTGCGCGGGAGCGTGCGAGCGAGGTCGAGGTCCACGACGACGGCACGCGGGGCGTAGAAGGCGCCCACCAGGTTCTTGCCCTCGTTCGTGTTGATGCCCGTCTTGCCGCCGACGCTGGCGTCCACCATGCCGAGCACGCTGGTCGGGACGGCCACGTACGGCACACCGCGCAGCCAGGTCGCGGCGACGAAGCCGGCCAGGTCGGTGACCGCGCCGCCCCCGAGGCCGATCACCGCGTCGGTGCGGGTGAAGTCGGCCTGCCCCATGATCTGCCAGCAGAACGCCGCGACCTCGACGCGCTTGGCGCCCTCGGCGTCGGGGACCTCGGCGATCAGGGCCTCGAGCCCGGCCTCGACCAGGAGCGCGCGGAGCTCGTTCGCCCGGGCACCGAGCGTCGGCGAGTGCACGATGAGGACCTTGGCGACACGCGGGCCCAGGATCGCGGGCAGGGCGCCGAGCAGGTCCGTGCCGACGGCCACCGTGTAGCCGTCGTCACCGCCGACCCGGATCTCGGTGGTCCCGGCGGGCAGGGTCGACTCGGTCACGGTGCTCCTTCGGTGCTGGTGGTGCTGCTGGTCGTGCTGCCGGGCGCGGCGGTGGTGCCGGCGTCGCTGCGCAGCCACGTGACGACCTCGTCGACCACGCGGGACATCGGGCGGCGGGACGTGTCGACCACGACGTGCGCGAGTTCGGCGTAGGTGGCCGCCCGCTCGTCCATGATCGTCTGCCAGGCGTCGATCCCGCCGTTCGCCAGCAGGGGCCGGTCGGACCCGGCGATCCGGTCGGCGACGGCCTCGGGCGACACGGTGAGCAGGACGATGCGCGAGCCGCTCAGGGCCTGCCGCGTGTCCGCGTGGGTGACGGCTCCCCCGCCCACGGCGATGACGCCGCCGATGGCCAGCGCCGCCCGGACCGCCTGGGCCTCGAGCGCGCGGAACGCCGGCTCGCCACGGTCGGCGAATATCCCGGGGATCGGCCCGTGCTCGCGCACGATGACCCGGTCGGTGTCCGTGAACGGGACGCCGAGGGCCTTCGCCACCCGCTTGCCGACGCTCGACTTGCCGGCGCCCATCGGGCCGATCACGACCACGGGCGCGTCGGCGCGTCGGACGTCGGTGCTCACAGGTCGGTCGACGTCGCCGACGGCTCGGTCCGGCGCGTGCGCAGGGTCTCCGGGATCGCCGCGAGGTAGGCGTCGAGGTTGCGCTTCGTCTCGACGACGTTGTCGCCGCCGAACTTCTCGAGCACCGCGTCGGCGAGCACCAGGGCCACCATCGCTTCGGCGACGACACCGGCAGCGGGCACGGCGCAGACGTCCGAGCGCTGGTGGTGCGCCGAGGCGTCCTCACCGGAGACGACGTCCACCGTGTGCAGGGCGTGCGGGATGGTCGCGATCGGCTTCATCCCGGCGCGGACGCGCAGCACGGTGCCCGTGGACATCCCGCCCTCGGTCCCACCGGCGCGGTCGCTCGTGCGGTAGATCTCGCCGTCCTCGCGGTACAGCTCGTCGTGCGCGGCGGAGCCCCGGCGACCGGCGGTCGCGAAGCCGTCACCGACCTCGACCCCCTTGATGGCCTGGATCCCCATGATCGCCGCTGCGAGGCGGGCATCGAGCCGGCGGTCCCAGTGCACGTGCGAGCCGAGGCCCGGCGGGACGCCGTAGAACAGCACCTCGACGACGCCGCCCAGGGTGTCGCCGTCCTTCTTCGCGGCCTCGACCTCGGTGACCATGCGTGCCGAGGTCTCGGCGTCGAAGCAGCGCAGCTGGTCCTCGTCCAGGCGGTCCACGTCGTCGGGCAGCGGCAGGTCCGTGCCGTCGGGGACCCGGACGGTCCCGACCTGCAGCGTGTGCGCCACCGAGCGGATGCCGAGTTCGGCCAGGAACGACTTCGCGACGGCGCCGAGCGCCACGCGTGCGGCAGTCTCGCGGGCACTCGCACGCTCCAGGATCGGGCGCGCCTCGTCGAAGCCGTACTTCTGCATGCCGACCAGGTCAGCGTGGCCCGGACGCGGTCGGGTGAGCGGCGCGCTCCGCCCGCGGGACATCTCGGTGGACTCGATCGGCTCGGGGTTCATGACCTCGACCCACTTCGGCCACTCGGTGTTGCCGATGCGGATCGCGATCGGGCTGCCGAGCGAGTAGCCGTGCCGGACACCGCCCGACACGTGCAGCTCGTCCTGCTCGAACTTCATCCGCGAGCCACGGCCGTAGCCGAGCTTGCGGCGCGCGAGATCGGCACGGATGGACTCGAACGACACCGGGACACCCGCGGGCAGGCCCTCGAGCATGGCGATCAGTTCGGGTCCGTGGGACTCACCAGCAGTCAACCAACGAAGCATGCCGCAATCCTCCCACAGCGATCGTCCGTGCGACGTCGTCGCCTACTGGTAGTCGGGGTGCGCCCGCAGCCACGCCTGGAACTGCTCGACCGCCACCAGGTGCTGGTCGTAGGTGTCCGAGAAGACGGTCTTGCCCGACTCCAGGTCGACCGTCACGAAGTACAGCCACTTGCCCGGGGCCTCGTTCGTCACGGCCTTGATCGCGATGTCACCCGGGTTGGAGATCGGTGCGGGCGGGAGCCCCTCGTGCACGTAGGTGTTGTACTCGTTCGAGGCGTCCGCACGCTCGGCGTCCGTGGTCGTCACAGTGTGCGTGTTGCCCGTGCCGTACGCGACCGTGGCGTCGGACTGCAGCTTCATCCCCTGGTCGAGGCGGTTCTGGAACACCCGGGCGACCTTGGGGTAGTCGGCCGCGAGGCCGGCTTCCTTTTGCACCAGCGACGCGAAGACGATGGTGCGCTCCTGGTCGGCTTCCTTGACGCCAGCGGCGGACAGGTGCTCCTTCATGGTGTCGACCATCGACTTGAAGTACTGCTCGGCGGTCCAGCCCGGGTTGATCGGGTAGGTCGCGGGGAAGAGCCAGCCCTCGAGCGTCGTGACGCCGGACGGCAGGTCGTAGGCCGACAGGTCCTTCGCGGCCGCGTCGACCTGTTTCTCGGTCAGGCCGGCCTTCGAGACCATCCCGGCCTTGATGTCGGCGAGTGCCGTGCCCTCCGGGATGATGATCGACGCCTGGACGCGGTTGTCCTTGTCCTGCAGGGCCGCCAGGGCGGACTTCGAGCTCATCTGCTTCTTCAGCGCGTACGAACCGGGCTGGAACTGCACGTCCGGCGAGGCCAGCAGGAGCTTGTAGAAGACCTTCGAGTCCTTGACGACGCCGCTGCGCTGCAGCGTCGCGGCGACGTTCTCGCCGATGTCGCCCTGCTTGATCGTGATGGTCACCTTCGAGGTGCCGTTGCCCGTGTAGTCGTCGGGCTCCTGCGCGCCGCTGATCGCCGCGATGAGCTGCTGGATCTTGGGTGCGGCGAACGTGTACGCCCCGACGCCGGCAGCGAGCACGACCGCGACGATGACGAGCCCCGCGACGAGCGGTCCACGCCGGCGCTTCGGCCGTGGCTCGCGGGGCGGCCTGGAGGCGCGTCCTCCGCCGCCTCGTCCACCGCGTCCGCCGCCTCCCGCGGCACCACCGCCGCCGGTCGCGTCACCGTCGTCCGTCCCGTCGGCTCCGGATCCGCCGGCCGCGGCGGTCGCCGCGGACTCGGTCGGCAGCTCGCCGGTCAGCAGTGCGGCGACCTCGGGGTGCAGGTCTTCGGGGCGGGTGGCGATCGGTGCGTCGGCGGGGGACGCCGGGCGTTCGTCGCGTGCGGCTGGCGGGGCCTCGGTGGTCCGTTCGGCGGCCGGCGGCTCCTCGGTCGCTGCGACGCGGGCTCGTTCGGCCTCGAGGGCGCGGGCTTCGCGTCGGGACATCGGAGGCGCCGGCGGTGGGGTCACCTGACCAGCGTCGTCGCGGTCATCGGTGCCTGTCGTGCGGTCGGAAGTCGCCTTCCGCCGCTCGGCGTCGTTGCCGGGCGCGATGATCGCGTTCCAGTCCAGATCGTCTGCCAACGTCCTCGGTCTCTCGGTCGGGAACTCCACCTGGGCACCGTCGTCCTCGCAGCTGACGACGAGAGCACCCATGTGCGGTACCGGGCAGCCCTGTCAGGGAAGCGTGGTGCCCGGAGGGGCACCGGCACTGCGCTCGTGGTCGAGCGCGTGTTGCAGAATGATAACAGCGGCTGCTTGGTCGATCACGGCCCGGGACTTCTTCGTGTTCTTGCCGGCCTGGTGCAGCCCTCGCTGGGCGGTCACGGTCGACAGTCGTTCGTCGACCAGGCGCACCGGCCGACGCGCCGCGATCCGGGCCGCGAACACGCGGGCGTCCTCGGTCGAGGCCGTGTCCCCACCCGACATCGACAACGGCAGTCCGACGACGACCTCGAGCACGTCGTACTCGTCCGCGAGCTCGAGGATCCGCCGGAGGTCCTTCGAGTCGTCACGACGGACGGTCTCGACCGGCGTCGCCAGCAGGCCGTCGCGGTCGCACACGGCGACCCCGATCCGGGCGCGTCCGACGTCCACGCCGAGCCGCCGCCCGGACCGGATGCCCACGGTCAGCCCGCGAGCCGTGCGGTCACGGCACGCAGCGCCGCGGGGAGCGCTGCTGCGTCGGTCCCGCCGCCCTGCGCCAGGTCCGGCTTGCCGCCGCCACCGCCACCGAGCACGCCGGCGGCCTCCTTCGCGAGGGGGCCCGCCTGCACGCCCGCAGCACGGGCGGCGTCGTTCGTCGCGACGATCACGATCGGCTTGCCGCCCACGACGGCGCCGAGCACGACGACCGCCGCGCCGTCACCGAGCTGGCCCCGCACGCCGGTGGCGAGCGAACGCAGGTCGTCGCCCGACTGCAGGCCGTCGACCGTCTCGGCGACCACGGTGGCGGCACCGACGGTGGTCGCGTTCCGGGCGATGGCAGGCACGCGCTGCTGCAGGTTCGCCGACTCGTACTCGGCGAGCTTCTTCTGGGCGGACCGGAGGTCCTCCATCAGGTTCTGCACGCGGGCCGGCAGGTCGGCACGGGGAGCCTTGAGCGCGCCGGAGAGCTGCGACACGATCGTGCGCTCGACGGCGAGGTCGCGGAACCCCTCGAGCCCGACCAGCGCCTCGACGCGGCGGTTCGTCGAACCGACGCTCGACTCCCCCACCAGGTTGACGAGTCCGATCTGCGCGCTCGAGGCGACGTGCGTGCCACCGCAGAGCTCGCGGGACCACGGGCCGCCGATGTCGACCATGCGGACCTCGGCGCCGTACTTCTCACCGAACAGGGCCTGCGCCCCGAGGGCCTTCGCCTCGTCGATGGGCAGGATGCGCGTGGAGACCTCGAGGTCGGTGCGGATCGCGGTGTTCACGACCTCCTCGATCTCGGAGCGCGTCTCGAGCGAGACCGGCTGTGACCACGAGAAGTCGAGGCGCATGTAGCCGGACTTGTTGTACGAACCGGCCTGCAGCGCCTCCGGCCCGAGGATGTCGCGGAGGGCCGCGTTCACCAGGTGCGTCGCGGAGTGCGCCTGGGTCGCACCGCGGCGGTACTCCGCGTCGACGACGGTGCTCGCGGCGTCGCCGACGCCGACCTCGCCGGAGCGGACCTGCACGGTGTGGCTCCACAGCCCGGAGACCGGTCGCTGGACGTCGAGGACCTCGAGGTCGAACCCGTTGCCGACGATCGAGCCCTGGTCGGCGTCCTGGCCGCCCGACTCGGCGTACAGCGAGGTCTCGCCGAGGATGACCTCGGCGATGTCACCCGCGACCGCACGGTCGACGCTCACACCGCCGACGATGATGCCGAGCACGCGCGTCTCGGCCTCGAGCGCGTCGTAGCCGAGGAACGTCGTCTCGCCCTTGGCCCGGAACGCGCTGTACACGCTCAGGTCGGCGATCGCGGTCTTCTTGCTCTTCGCGTCGGCCTTCGCCCGGGCACGCTGCTCGGACATCAGGGTCTCGAACGCCGTGCGGTCGACGTGGACCCCAGCTTCCTCGGCCATCTCCATCGTCAGGTCGATGGGGAACCCGAAGGTGTCGTGCAGCAGGAACGCCGTGTCGCCGCCGATCGACGGGGCGCCGTCCTGCTTCGCACGCTCGACGGCCACGTCGAGGATGGTCGTGCCCTGCGCCAGGGTGCGGAGGAAGGTCTCTTCTTCCGCGTAGGCGATACGGGAGATCCGGTCGTAGTCGGACGCCACCTCCGGGTACGCGTCGCGCATGGCGTCCCGGGACGCCGGGAAGAGCTCGGGGAACGTGGGCGCCTCGACACCGAGCAGGCGCATCGCGCGGACGGTGCGACGGAGCAGACGACGGAGGATGTACCCGCGGCCCTCGTTCGACGGGCTCACGCCGTCGGCGATGAGCATCAGCGAGGAACGGACGTGGTCGGCGATGACGCGCATCCGCACGTCGTCCTCGTGCACGGCGCCGTAGCGTCGGCCGGAGATCTCGGCTGCACGGTCGAGCACCGGGCGCACCTGGTCGATCTCGTACATGTTGTCGACGCCCTGCTTGATGAAGGCGACGCGCTCGAGCCCCATACCGGTGTCGATGTTCTTGTTCGGAAGCTCGCCGGTGATCTCGAAGTCGTACTTCGACCGCACGTCGGCGATCTGGTACTGCATGAAGACGAGGTTCCAGATCTCCACGTAGCGGTCGTCGTCCGTCGCCGGGCCGCCGTCGATGCCGTACTCGGGGCCACGGTCGAAGAAGATCTCCGAGCAGGGACCCGCGGGTCCGGGCTGTCCGGTCGACCAGTAGTTGGTGTCCTTGCCGAGGCGCTGGATCCGCTCGTCGGGCAGCGACGAGTGCTGCTTCCAGAAGCCGATCGCCTCGTCGTCCTCTTCGTAGACGGTGACCCAGAGGTCGTCCGGCGAGAAGCCGAGTCCGCCTTCGGTCTCCGGGTTGGTCAGGAACTCCCAGGCGAACTGGATCGCCTGCTCCTTGAAGTAGTCGCCGAACGAGAAGTTCCCGTTCATCTGGAAGAACGTGCCGTGGCGAGGGGTCTTGCCGACCTCTTCGATGTCGTTCGTGCGGATGCACTTCTGCACGCTCGTCGCCCGCGGGAACGGCGCCGGGATGAGACCGGTCAGGTACGGGATGAACGGCACCATGCCGGCGACCGTGAAGAGGAGCGACGGGTCGTCGGAGACGAGGGACGCGGACGGGACGACGGTGTGGCCGCGGTCACCGAAGTACTGGAGCCAACGGCGGCGGATCTCTGCGGTCTGCATGGTGCTTCCTGGGTTCAGGTCGTGGGTGGAGGAGGGTCGAGGCTGCTCGGTCGGAGCGCTCAGACGTCGGTACGGAGCTCAGCCTCGCGCGACCGGTAGCCGTCCGCGACGGCACCCGTGAAGGCCTTCGTCTTGGCGTTCACCTCGGCGAAGAGCCGGGCGCCACCGGAGGTCTGGGCGACCCGGTGTGCGACGGCGAACCCGATGACGATGCCGACGGCGACGAAGAACAGCTGCTTCACGGTGCCTCTCCCTCTGTGCACCCGGGCGGTGCATGCCCGGACAAGCTTAGTCGCCGGGCACTTCCGCGCGTCCCCGTCCGCAAGACGCCGTCGTGTCGGCAGGACGCCGCCGAAATCAGAAGCGTCTCGCGCACCCGGCGGCGCGTCGATGAGACGACGGCGTGTTGCGGACCGACCAGGGGCCGGGCTGGAGGCCGTGCGCACGGCGCACCCCGCGCCTCCCGTCCGCCCCTGCTCACGTCCACTGCCCCACACAAGACGCCGTCGTGTCGGCAGGACGCCGCCGAAACCAGAGGCGTCTCGCGCATCCGGAGGCGCGTCGATGAGACGACGGCGTGTTGCGAAGCGGAGGCGGTGCCGGAACGCCGAACGGCGGGTCGCCCTCGAGAGGACGACCCGCCGTTCGGGTGTGATCAGTGGATCAGCGAGCTGCGTAGTACTCGACGACGAGCTGCACTTCACAGGTCACGGGGACCTCGGCGCGCTTCGGGCGACGCACGAGGCGGGCCTGGAGCTTCTCGATCTCGACCTCGAGGTAGCCCGGGACCTTCGGGAGGACTTCCTGGTGGCCACCGGCAGCGGCGACCTGGAAGGGCTCCATCGACTCGGACTTTGCCTTGACGTGGATCAGCTGGCCCTCCTTGACGCGGAAGGAGGGGCGGTCGACGAGCTTGCCGTCGACCAGGATGTGGCGGTGCACGATCAGCTGACGGGCCTGCGCGGTGGTGCGGGCGAAGCCGGCACGGACCACGAGGGCGTCGAGGCGCTGCTCGAGGAGCTCGACCAGGTTCTCACCGGTCAGGCCCTTCGTCTTGCGGGCCTCTTCGAAGACGATGCGGAGCTGCTTCTCGCGGATGCCGTACTGGGCGCGCAGACGCTGCTTCTCACGGAGGCGGACGGCGTAGTCGCTGTCCGCACGACGGCGCGTACGGCCGTGCTCACCGGGCCCGTAGGGGCGCTTCTCGAGGTAACGGGCGGCCTTCGGCGTCAGCGGGATGCCGAGTGCGCGCGACAGGCGGGTCTTGCTGCGGGTACGTGACTTGGTAGACACAGGGTCCTTTTCTCTGTTCGAACTGAATACTCACCGGAGGCCGGGCACGCGAGCGCCGGTGGCCCCGACGACGGGATCCAGAGGGATGAGCCTGTGGGATCGGACGGCTACAGTCCGAACCTCTGCCCCCGTACCACCGGAGTGGCACTCTGTCCTCGACGCAGCCGTGCTCGAGGACCAGGACGTAGGCCCGGCAATGCTAGCAGCATCGGGGCGAGCGCAGAAGCACCGACGCTAGTGGCCGCGTGTGATCTTCCGGAGTCGCTCGAGCCGCGGCCCGACCTCGCGCTCGTAGCCGTTGGCCGTCGGCGTGTAGTACTCGGTGCCCTCGAGGGCGTCCGGCAGGTACTGCTGCGCGGCGACCCCGTGCTCGGCGTCGTGGGAGTAGACGTACCCCTTGCCGTGCCCGAGGCGCTTCGCCCCGGCGTAGTGCGCGTCGCGCAGGTGCATCGGGACCGTGCCCATGCGCCCCGCCTTGACGTCGGCCATCGCCTGGTTGATGCCGTTGTAGGCGGCGTTCGACTTCGGCGCCGTCGCCAGGTACACGACGGCCTCGGCCAGCGGGATCCGCCCCTCGGGCATCCCGATGAGCTGCACGGCCTGAGCCGCGGCGACCGCGATGGGCAGCGCCTGCGGGTCGGCCATGCCGATGTCCTCGGACGCGGAGATGATGATCCGCCGCGCGATGAACCGGGAGTCCTCGCCGGCCTCGATCATCCGGGCGAGGTAGTGCAGGGCGGCGTCGACGTCGCTCCCCCGCACCGACTTGATGAACGCGCTGATGACGTCGTAGTGCTCGTCGCCCTGTCGGTCGTAGCGCAGCAGCGCACGGTCGACCGCGGCCGCGACGGTGTCAGCGTCGACGACGGGCACGGTGTCGTCGTCCTCGTCCTGTGCGGCGGTGGCCGACGCCGCCGCGGCCTCGAGCGCGGTGAGGGCACGTCGGGCGTCACCGGACGCGAGGCGGATGATCGCGCTGCGGGCTTCGTCACCGAGGACGACGGCACCGCCGAGCCCGCGGGGGTCCTCCACCGCGCGGTCGACCAGCATGCCGAGGTCGGGATCGGTGAGCGGTTTGAGCGTCAGGAGCAGCGAGCGGGACAGCAGGGGCGAGATGACCGAGAACGACGGGTTCTCGGTGGTGGCGGCGATCAGGATGACCCACCCGTTCTCGACGCCGGGCAGCAGGGCGTCCTGCTGGGCCTTGCTGAACCGGTGGATCTCGTCGAGGAACAGCACCGTGGTCGACCCGTACAGGTCGCGGTGGGTCAGGGCCTTCTCCATGACCTCGCGCACGTCCTTCACGCCGGCGGTCACGGCGGAGAGCTCGACGAACTCGCGACCGGACTGCCGTGCGATGGCCTGCGCCAGCGTGGTCTTGCCGGTGCCGGGTGGGCCCCACAGGATCACGGAGACCCCGCCGGGGTTCTCACGCGTGCCGGTGGCGAGCTGCACCAGGGGCGAACCCCGGCCGAGCAGGTGCTGCTGACCGGCGACCTCGTCGAGGCTGGTGGGGCGCATCCGGACGGCGAGCGGGACGGAACCCTGCGCGAGACCGGCGCGACCACCCGTGGTGGGCGCGTGCATTCCCGAACGATCCGCTGCCATCCTGCAATCGTAGGCCGGTCCACCGACGCAGGCCGCGCCTCCCGCCAGGTGGTGGTGGTGACCGTTCGGCTACGCTCGTTGCACACTGCGACGAGAGGGCAGACCAGCACCGTGGCACCGAAGAACCCAGCGCGTGACAACCGAGAGGCGCGCGAGCGCCTCCGCCTCTACCAGGCCCGCCAGGGCCTCCACGAGCGGCAGCGACGCCGCCGCGTGCGGGACAACCTGATCGGTGCCGGTGCCCTCGTCCTCGTCGCGGCCCTCGCCACCGGGTCGCAGCTCGCCTTCGCCGGATCGCGGGGATCGGACGCCCCGGCCCCGAGCGCCTCCGCGTCGTCGACGGCCACGCCGTCGGCCAGCGCCACGGCCGCCAACACCGGCGACGTGCCGAGCAAGTCGATCGCGAAGGGTGCGACCTGGACCGGCAGCCTCACGCTCAACAAGAGCATCGACCTCGGCATCGAGCTGGACGGTGCGAAGGCACCGCAGGCCGCGAGCGTCGAGATCTCGTTGATCCGTCAGCAGTTCTACAACGGCACGACCTGCCACCGGCTCGCCGACAGCGACGGCCTGAAGTTCCTGCAGTGCGGCTCCGCGAACGGCGACGGCACCGGCGACGCCGGCTTCGAGTACGGCCCGCTCGAGAACGTGCCGGAGGACGGCGTCTACGAGAAGGGCACGATCGCGATCGCGCGGTCGGACTCCCCGTACTCGCAGTCGACGCAGTTCTTCATCGTCTACGGGGACACCACGCTCGACGGCTCCACGGGCGGCTACACGGTCGTCGGCAAGGTCACGAGCGGGCTGTCCGAGCTCGAGTCGGAGATCGCCTCGAAGGGCATCGCGTCCCCCGGCCGCGACGGCACCGGCGAGCCGAAGGTGGCGACGAAGATCACCGACGCGAGCATCGCGGAGCAGAAGTAGTCCACAACCCGTCGCACCGGTCGGGCGGCGGAGCCCGTCCGTGCAATAGGCTGACGACCTGACCGTGCCGACGGTGACGTCGGCGATGCACGACCACGATCGAGGCGAGACCTGTGGGATCTGACGAAGCAACGACCTGGGGGCGGGTCGACGAGAACGGGACCGTGTACGTCCGGTACGAAGAGACCGAACGTGCTGTCGGTGAGTACCCGGACGCCACCCCCGAAGAAGCCCTCGCCTACTTCGCGCGGAAGTACGCCGACCTCGAGGGGCAGGTGAAGATCGCCGAGCAGCGCGTCCAGCGCGGTGCGTCGGCGAACGACGTCGCCCGGACGGTCGAGCACCTGACCGCCTTGGTCGCCGACGCGCGCGTGGTGGGTGACATCAAGTCGCTCGAGACCCGCGTGGGCGCGCTCACCGAGCAGCTCGGCTCGCTCACCAAGGAGCAGGCGGAGCAGGCGCAGCAGGCCCTGCAGGACGCCCTGGCGCACCGCACCGCCCTGGTGGAGGAAGCCGAGGCACTCGCCGCGGTGGACCCCGCACGCGCGCAGTGGAAGCAGATCACGGCGCAGCTCGACGACGTGTTCGCGCGCTGGCAGCAGCACCAGCACGACGGGCCGCGGATCCCCAAGAACGAGGCGAACGACCTGTGGAAGCGGTTCCGCGCAGCACGGTCCACCGTCGACCAGCACCGTCGTGCCTTCTACTCCGAGCTGGACGCACAGCACCGTGACGCCCGGACGCGCAAGCAGGAGCTCGTGGCGCAGGCCGAGGCCCTCGCGCCCCGCGGTTCCGATGCGATCCCGGACTACCGCCAGCTGCTCGACGACTGGAAGAACGCCGGACGTGCCGGCAAGCGCCACGACGACGCGCTCTGGGCACGCTTCAAGGCCGCCGGAGACGTGCTGTTCGAGCAGCGCCACGCCGAGAGCGCAGCCGAGAACGAAGAGTTCTCCGCCAACCTCGAGGCGAAGCAGGCCCTGCTGACCGAGGCCGAGCCGCTCCTGCAGGCGACCGACCGGGTCGCCGCGCGCAAGACCCTCACCGGCATCCAGCGCCGCTGGGACGAGATCGGCAAGGTCCCCCGCGGTGACGTCCGTCGGGTCGAGGACCGCCTGCGTGCCATCGAGGACCACGTCCGTGGGCTCGAGGACGCGCACTGGAAGGAATCGAACCCGGAGCGCAAGGCCCGTCAGAACGGCCTCGCGAGCCAGCTGGAAGACGCGATCGGCAAGCTCCAGTCCGAGCTCGCCGCGGCGCAGGCCACCGGTGACGCGCGGAAGATCAAGGACGCGCAGGAAGCCCTCGACGCCCGCAAGATCTGGCTCGACGCCCTGGGCGGCTGAGCTTCCGCCCCGACGAACGACGCCCCCGTGACCGATCGGTCACGGGGGCGTCGTCGTACGGGGGCGTCGTCGTACGGGGGAACCAGTGTGCTCGGCAGGTCAGACCGGCGCGGGCAGTCCGAGCAGCAGCCGGATGTCCAGGTCGTCCTGCCGCATCTGCGCGGCGAGCTCGTCCATCGACGAGAACTTCACCATGCCGCGCACGTACGACACGAAGAGCACGGAGATCCGATCGCCGTACAGGTCGATGTCGACGTCGAGCAGGTGCGCCTCGATCTGCTTCGCGGGCACACCCTCGAACGTCGGGTTGTTGCCGACCGACACCGCCGCCGGGTAGACGGTGCCGTCGTGCAGCACCCGGGCGGCGTAGACACCGTCGGCGGGGACGAAGCCCTCGCACGCCGGGTCGAGGTTCGCTGTGGGGTACCCCATCGCACGGCCTCGCTGGTTGCCGTGCACCACGACGCTCCGCACGGCGTGTTCCCGCCCGAGGAGTCGTGCGGCTTCGGCCACGCGGCCCTGGCCCAGGAGCTCCCGGATCCAGGTGGAGGACACCCGGCGCTCACCGTCGGGTCGGACGTCGTCGATGAGGTCCACGTCGTCGATGAGCTCGACGGTGAAGCCGTGCTGCTCCCCCAGGGTCCGCAGCAACGCGACGTCACCGGCGCCCTTCGCACCGAAGCGGAAGTCGCTGCCGACGAAGACGAGCCGGGCGTGCAGGGTGTCGACGAGGATCTCGGACACGAACGCCTCGGGCGACTTCGACTGCAGTTCCTGGTCGAAGCGGAGCAGCAGGGTGGCGTCGACCCCGGCCTCCTCGAGCAGTTCGCGGCGCTGCGCGGTGCTGGTCAGTGCCGGCGGGACGTGCGGCGGGTCGATGACGTTGAGCGGGTGGCGGTCGAACGTGACCACGGTGGCCACGAGGTCGTGCTCGCGGGCGGCGCGCTCGAGGTGTGCGATGACGGCTCGGTGCCCGACGTGCACGCCGTCGAACTTCCCGATGGTGACGGCGCTCGGGCCGAACCCGTCCGCCACGTCGGCGGTGTCCTCGTAGAACTGCACGGCGGCTCCTACTCGCTCGCCGGGGCGGTGGACGAGGACGCAGCCGGTGCCGACGGCTCGGTGACCGCGGTGCGGTGGTGCTTGCGGAGCCACCAGAGCCCGGCGATCGGCAGCACGAGCGGCGCGAAGGCGTAGCCCAAGCCGTAGTACGACCAGATGGTGTCGTCGGGGAACAGCTGGCGGTCGAACAGCGACAGGGTGCCGATGACGAGCACGCCGGTCATCTCGAACACGATCGTGACGCAGGCGACCCGGTACCAGAACCGGCCGGGCACGATGAGGGCGATCATCGCGACGATGTAGACGACGGCAGCGATGGCACTGAGCGTGTAGGCGAACGGTGCGAACGAGAACTTCTCGATGATCTGCACGACGCTGCGTCCGGTCGCCGCCAGCGCGAGGATGCCGTACACGGCGATGAGGACGCGGCCGATGCCGGTCGCGAGTGAGGATCTGGTCGCCATTGCACCGATTCTACCGACGCGCGGCTGCGCGCATGACCTCCGGCGTCAGTTCAGCGCGAACCAGATCTGGTACATCCGGTAGACCATCACCGCGACGGTGAAGGCCCCGGCGCCGAGCACCACGGTGCTCCACTTCGTGCGGTCGATCAGTGCCCACACGACCGCGGCCGGCGGGACGAGCAGCACCGAAACGGCGTACACCCCGAACTCGAGCGCGTTGCCGTCGGGCGGACTGCCCGTCGCCGGCAGCACGATCGAGATGACGCCCTGCACCAGGAGCAGCAGCTCGATGAGCACGAGGGCGCCGACGGTGTAGTCGTTCGGCTTCCAGCCGATGAACCCCACGACGACCGCGAAGAGCCCCACCACGACGGCGAGCACCAGCTGCACCCACATGTACCAATCGATCACGCGCGGGCTCCGGTCTGCGAGGAGGACGACGCACCGGGCGTCGGGAAGTTCGTGATGACCCGGAGCAGTCCGCGGCGGACGGAGACGAGGCCGACCAGTCGGTCGTCGGACGCGGTGACCGCTGCCACCGGACCGTCCGAGTCGGGGTGCTCGGCCGCGACGCGCTTGCCGTCGGTGAGGTCCTTCGCCGAGGCTGCGTCGAGCGTCACCGACGAGAAGAGTCGCCGGGCGATGTCCGCCGGACGTGCGAGCGCGGCGCGGACGTCGACGGCGTCGTCCTCGAGGTCGATGGCGTCCTGCACGTCGAACGGTCCGACGCGGGTCCGGCGGAGGGCGACGAGGTGCGCCCCCGTGCCGAGGGCCGCGCCGACGTCACGGGCGAGCGCGCGGACGTAGGTGCCCGACGAGCACGTCACGACGACGTCGAGGTCCACCACGGCGACGTCGGTGCCGTCGACGGCGACGGTCCGCTCGTTCCGCGTCGTGACGTCGAACTGCGAGACCGTCACCGTGCGGGACTTGAGCTCCACCGCCTCGCCCTTGCGCGCCAGGTCGTAGGCACGGCGCCCGTCGACCTTGATCGCGCTGACCGTGGACGGGACCTGGTCGATCACGCCCCGCTGTGCTGCGACGGCGGTCTCGACGGCGTCGTCCGAGACGTCAGCAGCGGCCACACCGACCGCAGCGGTCGGCGTGCCGTCGGCGTCGTCGGAGTCCGTGGAGACACCGAGCCGGATGGTCGCCGTGTAGGTCTTGTCGAGGCCGACAAGGTGCGTGAGCAACCGGGTGGACGGCCCGATGCCGAGCAGCAGCAGCCCCGTCGCCATGGGGTCGAGGGTGCCGGCGTGGCCGACCTTCTTCAGGCCGAGTCGCCGACGGGCGATGGAGACCACCCGGTGGCTGGAGATCCCCTGCGGTTTGTCGACGAGGAGGATGCCGTCCGGCGCGGTTTCGAGCACCAGGCGAGATTACCAGCGCCGGTCAGCAGGCGTCGTTCCACTCGCGGCGGGGGTGCTCGGGATCGGTGACGTCGAGCACCGCGGAGGCCGCGATCTTCACGTCGGCACGGCGCTCGAGTCGGCCGGACTCCTGCTCCACCCACAGCGACCAGCGCCACAGGGTTCGGACTCCGTGAGCCAGGATGCCCCGTCCGTGCACGATCAGGACACCGTCACCGGCTCCGGTCGTGCGGAAGGGCGTCACCAGGTCGGACCGGAGCGTGTCCTGGTCGGCGGACGGCGCGGCGGCGGCCATCGCGGAGATCCCGTGCTGCTCGAAACCGGTGACGAGCGCGGCCGCGACCCGCTCGAGGTCGGTGCCGTCCTGCCCGTCGACGCCGATGACGGTGCGGTTCGTGCCGACCTGCGCGATCGCCTCTGCGGCGATCGCAGCCATCGTGTCGGTCTCTTCGGGTGCCCAGCGTGCCATGCGTCCACCGTAGGCTGTCGAGGTGAACGCGAGTCGGGCCTCCAGACCGGATGTGGACAAACCGACCGCGCGACGCGGTGTGCAGGAGCCGGCCACGCCGGAACGGCCCGACATCGCGACCCCGCTGATCGCGTGGTTCCGGCAGCAGGCGCGGGACCTGCCGTGGCGCCGCCCCGGCTTCCCCGCGTGGGGGACGCTCGTCAGCGAGATCATGCTGCAGCAGACGCAGGTCGCGCGCGTGGTCCCCCGACTGGAGGCGTGGCTCACCCGGTGGCCGACGCCTCGCGACCTCGCGGACTCGCCC
This sequence comes from Curtobacterium sp. MCLR17_045, assembly GCF_003234405.1. Taxonomy (NCBI): domain Bacteria; kingdom Bacillati; phylum Actinomycetota; class Actinomycetes; order Micrococcales; family Microbacteriaceae; genus Curtobacterium; species Curtobacterium sp. MCLR17_045. The sequence goes on along the minus strand of NZ_QKTB01000004.1, from coordinate 24,301 downwards.
CCGTCCGAGGCGGTGCGAGCCTGGGACCGGCTCGGCTACCCGAGACGCGCGCTCGCGCTGCACGCGGCGGCGACCGCCATCGCGAACGACCACGGCAACGTCGTGCCCCGCGACGTGGACGCGCTGCTCGCCCTGCCGGGCATCGGCGACTACACCGCCCGCGCCGTCGCGGTCTTCGCGTACGGCGACCGGCACCCGGTCGTGGACGTCAACGTGCGCCGCGTGCTCGCACGTGCGGTCCTCGGCCAGGGCGAACCCGGGCCGGCGAAGGCGAAGCAGGACCTCCCGCTCATGGAGTCCGCGCTGCCGGCGGACCGCGACGATGCAGCTGCCACGAACGCCGCCGTGATGGAGCTCGGCGCGCTCGTGTGCGTGTCCCGCTCCCCCGCGTGCGATGCGTGCCCCATCGCGGACCGCTGCGCGTGGCGTGCGGCCGGGTACCCGGAGCACGACGGGCCGCGGGCTCCGCGGCAGGCGAAGTTCGCCGGCAGTGACCGCCAGGTGCGCGGCCTGATCATGGCCGAGCTGCGCGCCAGCGACGTGCCGGTCACCCGGTCCGAGATCGAACCGGTGTGGCCGGACGCCGACCAGCGGGACCGGGCGCTCGCGTCGCTCCTGCGTGACGGACTGGCCGTCGGGGACGACGCGAGCGGCTACCAGCTGCCCGGGGTCTAGGAACGCGGCTCGGCGGAGCCGTCGGTCTCGGTTGCGTCGTCGTCGGCGTCGTCGTCCTCGTCGCGCTTGTACGGGTCGGCGTCCCCGGCGTACGTCGCACCGACCGAGGCTGCGCGGACCTGCTCGTCGCGCACCTGGGCCTGCACGAGCAGGTCCTCCATGTGCGCCGAGGTCTCGGGCAGGGCGTCGGCGATGAACTCGAGCGACGGCGTGAGCCGGGCGGTGATGTTCTTGCCGACCTCGGACCGGAGCATGCCGGTCGCGGCCTTGAGCGCCGCGGCGGAGTCCGCACGCTCCTCGTCGGTGCCGTAGACGGTGTAGAAGATCGACGCGTGCTGCAGGTCACCGGTCACACGGACGTCGGTGATCGTGACGAACCCGAGTCGCGGGTCCCGCAGACCCTTGTCGAGTCGACGTGCGACGACTTCCTTGATGCGGTCCGCCATCTTGCGTGCGCGCTGCGGATCGGCCATTGGGTGCCTCCTGAGGCAGTGGCGGGACGCTTCCCGCCGGTGGTCCTGCGTGGGAAAGGGGTCGGGCCCCGGCCTCCCACGTGGGGAGGCCGGGGCCCAGAGGAGTCACGCGATCAGTCGCGCGGCTTCTCGACGAGTTCGGTCGTCTCGACCTCGTCGCCGATCTGGATGTCGTTGAACTTGCCCAGACCGATACCGGCTTCGAAGTCCGTGCGGACCTCGGTCACGTCGTCCTTGAAGCGACGCAGTGACTCGATGGCCAGGCCATCGGCGACCACCACACCCTCGCGGATGACGCGCGCCTTGGCGTTGCGCGTGATCGTGCCGGAGCGGACGATGACACCCGCGATGTTGCCGAACTTCGAGGAACGGAACACCTCGCGGATCTCGGCGACGCCCGACTGGACCTCTTCGTACTCGGGCTTGAGCATGCCCTTGAGGGACTGCTCGATGTCGTCGAGTGCGTTGTAGATGACCGAGTAGAAGCGCACGTCGATGCCTTCGCGCGCCGCACGCTCACGGGCCTTGACGTCCGGACGGACGTTGAAGCCGATGACGATGGCGTTGTCGATCGTGGCGAGGTCGATGTCCGACTCCGTGATCGCACCGACACCGCGGTGCAGGATGCGGAGCTGGACGCTGTCGTCGACCTCGATGTCCAGGAGCGACTGCTCGAGTGCCTCGACGGCACCGGAGACGTCACCCTTGATGATGAGGTTGAGCGACTCGACCTTGCCCTCTTCGAGCGCACGGGTGAAGTCCTCGAGCGAGATGCGCTTGCGCGACTTCGCCAGCAGGGCGTTGCGCTCGGCGGCTTCACGCTTCTCAGCGATCTGACGCGCCGTGCGGTCCTCTTCCGTGACGAGGAAGGTGTCGCCGGCGCGGGGCACCGAGGACAGACCCTGCACCTGGACCGGGCGGCTCGGCGTCGCGGCCTTGACCGCGACCCCGTTCTCGTCCGTCATCGCACGGACTCGGCCGTAGGCCGTGCCCGCCACGATGGCGTCACCGACGTGGAGCGTGCCGGACTGGATGAGGACCGTGGCGACTGCACCGCGACCCTTGTCGAGCCGGGCCTCGATCGCGACACCACGGGCGTCCTTGTCGGGGTTCGCACGCAGGTCGAGACCGGCGTCCGCGGTGAGCAGCACGGCGTCCAGGAGCTCCTGGATGCCGATGTTCTGCCGCGCCGACACGTCGACGAACATGACGTCGCCGCCGTACTCCTCAGCCACCAGGTTGTACTCGGTGAGCTGCTGGCGGACCTTGGCGGGGTTCGCGCCTTCCTTGTCGATCTTGTTGACCGCGACGACGATCGGCACACCGGCCGACTGCGCGTGGTTCAACGCCTCGATGGTCTGGGGCATGATGCCGTCGTCCGCCGCGACCACGAGGATCGCGATGTCCGTCACCTGGGCACCACGGGCACGCATGGCCGTGAAGGCCTCGTGACCCGGGGTGTCGATGAAGGTGATCGGGCGGTCGATGCCCTCGTGCTGCGCGACGATCTGGTACGCACCGATGTGCTGGGTGATGCCACCGGCCTCGCCCTCGACGACCTTCGAGTTGCGGATCGCGTCGAGGAGGCGGGTCTTGCCGTGGTCGACGTGACCCATGACGGTGACCACCGGCGGCCGCTGCTGCAGCACGTCGTCGTCTTCGTCCTCGAGTTCTGCGTCGAGGTCGATGTCGAAGCCCTCGAGGAGCTCCTTGTCCTCGTCCTCGGGCGAGACGATCTGGATCTTGTAGCCCAGCTCGTCACCGAGGACCTCGAACGTGGCCTCGTCCAGCGACTCGGTCGCGGTCGCCATCTCACCGAGGTGGAACAGCACCGTCACGAGGTTGCCGGGCATGGCGTCGATCTTGTCCGCGAAGTCCGAGATGCTCGCACCACGACGGAGTCGGACGACCGTGTTGCCGTCGCCACGAGGGACCTGCACACCGCCGAGCGACGGGGCCTGACGCATCTCGTACTCGGCGCGCTTCGTCCGCTTCGACTTGCGGGCACGGCTCTTGCCGCCACCGCGACCGAACGCACCGGCGGTACCACCACCGGGGCCACGACCACGGCCACCGCCACCGGCGGGACGCGGGCCACTGAAGGCCGGACGCGGGAAGCCGCCACCGGCACCGCCACCGGCACCCGGACGGGCACCGGGGCCGCCACGGCCACCACCCTGGCCCGGGCGCTGCCCGAAGCCGTTGGGACGGTTGCCCTGACCGGGACCACCCGGGCGCGGAGCACCCGGACGGGGCGTGCCCGGACGCGGGGGCTGCGGACGCGGGATGCCACCGCCACCGGCTGCGCCGGCGGCCGGGCGCTGGCCCATGCCCTGGTTGGACGAGTACGGGTTGTTGCCGGGGCGCGGCGGGCGCGAGCCCATGCCCTGGTTCGACGAGTACGGGTTGTTGCCCGGACGTGCACCGGGCTTGGGGCCACCCGGCTTCGGACCGGCTGCCGCGGGAGCCTTCGGGCTGGTGCCCGGCTTCACGGCGTCGGACTTCGGCGCAGCGTCGGTCGACCCGCCTGCCTGCTCGGCGGCCTGCTTCTCGGCGCGGGCCTTCTGCGCGGCCTCGGCCTCGGCCTGTCGCTGGGCGACGGACTTCGGTGCGGCCGGTGCGGGGACGTCGGCAGCGGGTGCTGCCGGGGCCTCGGGCTCGGGAGCCGGTGCCGGACGAGCCGGACCCGGACGGGGACCGCCGGGCTTGGGTGCACTCGACTTCGGCGCGCTGGCCTTGGCGGGTGCGCTCGGCGCGGAGGCCGAGGCGGCGGGCTTCGCCGCGGGGGCGCCGTCTGCCTGGAGGGCGGCACGGAGCTTCCGTGCCACGGGGGGCTCGATGCTCGAGCTGGCACCCCGGACGAACTCGCCGAGCTCCTTGAGCTTCTCGAGTGCGGTCTTGCTGTCGACGCCGAGTTCGCTTGCGATCTCGTGTACGCGTGGTTTAGCCACTGTTCTCCTTCACGGGTCCCACCCCGTGAAGGGGCAGGACTCAATGGATGACGGGTCTCATTTCGAGCCGCTCATCAGTTGTCCATAAGCCGTTCAGCCTGTTCTGTCATGTCCGGGCGCTCGGCCGGTTCCTGTGGGAGACCGACGATGTGGTCGAGCACCGCGGACGTGTCGGGATCGCGATCCAACCGGAGCGCACGGCGGAAAGCCCTGCGCTTGACGGCCAGATCGTAGGCATCGACGGTCGGTGTGAGCCACGCTCCCCGGCCCGGCATGACTGCCTTCGGATCCGCCACGACACGGCCATCGCTCAGGGCGACGACTCGGAGGAGGGAGGATCGGGAAGCGCGACGACGACTGCCGATGCACGTTCTGACGGGAACCACTCTACTCCTTGCCTCGGACGTGCGCGATCCGGCGCGCCCTCGCAGGGCGCGCCGGGAGCGAAATCGTCCTAGTCCTCGCCGTCCAGGATGGAGTCCGGCTGGATGTCGATGCGGGCGCCGGTGAGCTTCGCGGCGAGGCGGGCGTTCTGCCCCTCCTTGCCGATCGCGAGCGACAGCTGGTAGTCCGGCACGAGCGCGCGGACGGCCTTCGTCGAGGCGTCGAGCACGAACGCGCTCGTCACCTTGGCCGGCGACAGGGCGCTCGCGACGAACGATGCGAGGTCGGACGAGTAGTCGACGATGTCGATCTTCTCGGCGCCGAGCTCGTTCGTGACCGCACGGACACGTGCGCCGAGCTCGCCGATGCAGGCACCCTTCGCGTTCACGCCGGGCTCGTTCGCCTTGACGGCGATCTTCGTGCGGTGGCCGGCCTCGCGGGCGAGCGAGGTGATCTCGACGACACCGGACGCGATCTCCGGGACCTCGAGTGCGAAGAGCTTCCGGACGAGGCCCGGGTGCGTGCGCGACACGATGATCTGCGGGCCCTTGTTGCCGCGGGCGACGCTCGTCACGTAGACGCGGATGCGGGAGCCGTGCTTGTACGACTCCCCCGGCACCTGCTCTTCGGGCGGCAGGATCGCCTCGATCGTGCCGAGGTCGACGTGCACCATCTTCGGGTTCGGGCCCTGCTGGACCACGCCCGCGACGATGTCGCCTTCCTTGCCGCGGAACTCGCCGAGGATCTTGTCGTCGCCGATGTCGCGCAGGCGCTGGTTGATGACCTGCTTCGCCGCGAAGGCCGCGATGCGTCCGAAGTCGCTCGGCTGGTCGACGGCTTCACCGATGACGGTGCCCTCGTCGTCGAGCTCGGGGACGTAGACGCTGACCTCGCCGGACTTGCGGTCGAGCTCCACACGCGACTGCGCGTGGGCCGGCTCGCCGTTCTCGTCGGCGTGCTTCTGGTAGGCGGTCAGGATGGCAGATTCGATGATCTGGACGAGCTCGTCGAACGGGATCTCCCGCTCGCGCTCCATGAGTCGCAGGACTGCGAGATCGATCTTCACCGAGGTGCCTCCGTATTCAGATGAGTCGCTCCTGCGGGGTGGAACTGCGCAGAAGTCGGCCACAAGCGTACCCCAGAACCAGGAAACGGACAGGAGGCCCGTGGCGGGGTCGCCACGGGCCTGCTGTCCGTCAGGGGTCGCGTCTAGATCGCGCGGACCGCGTCGAGCAGCTCGGCCACCGGCACGTCGCGGCGGTCGCCGGTCGCGCGGTCCCACAGCTCGACGACGCCCTCGGCGGCGCCGCGGCCGGCGACGACGACGATCGGCATGCCGAGCAGCTCGGCGTCACGGAGCTTCACGCCGGGCGAGACCTTGGGGCGGTCGTCGTACAGCACGTCGAACCGCTCGCCCTCGAGCTCGGCGACGACGGACGCCGCCAGCTCGTAGGCGACCTGGTCACGGCCGGTGGCGACGATGTGCACGTCGAACGGCGCGACGTTCTTCGGCCAGACCAGGCCCTTCTCGTCGTTGTGGGACTCGGCCAGGATCGCGAGGATGCGGGTCACGCCGATGCCGTACGAGCCCATCGTGACCGTCGCGAGCTTGCCGTTCTCGTCCTGCACCTTGAGACCGAGCGCCTCGGCGTACTTGCGGCCGAGCTGGAAGACGTGCCCGATCTCCATGCCGCGCGCGGTCTCGAGGGGGCCGGAGCCGTCCGGGGACGGGTCACCCGCGCGGACGTCGGAGACCTCGACGACACCGTCGGCCACGAAGTCACGGCCGGCGACGAGGCCGGACACGTGCACGCCGCGCTCGTTGGCGCCGGTGATCCAGCTCGTGCCGTCGACCACACGCGGGTCGACGAAGTAGCGGAGGCCGGTGGCGCTGTCGGCGCCGAGGACCTGCGGGCCGATGTAGCCCTTCACCAGGCCGCGGTGCTTCTTGAAGTCGTCGTCGCCGGCGGCCTCGACCTCGGCGGGGGCGAACGACACCTCGGCGCGCTTCAGGTCGACGTCGCGGTCACCGGGCAGGCCGACGACCACGACCTCGCGCGTGCCGTCGAGGTGGGTGAGCGCCAGGACGACGTTCTTCAGCGTGTCCGCCGCGGTCCACGGTGCACCCTCGCGCGGCGCGACCTGGTTCGCGTGGGCGACGAGCGTGTCGATCGTCGGGGTGTCCGACGCCGGCAGCAGCACGGGCTCCGGCTGGCCCTCGATCGGCAGCGACTCGGGGACGGGGGTGACGTACGCCTCGACGTTGGCCGCGTAGCCGCCGGCGCTGCGGACGAAGGTGTCCTCGCCGACGCCGATCGGGTGCAGGAACTCCTCGGACTTCGAGCCGCCCATCGCGCCGGCGTCGGCCTTGACGATGACGTAGTCGAGGCCGAGGCGGGCGAAGATCTTCTCGTACGCGTCGCGCATGACCTGGTAGCTGCGCTCGAGGCCCTCGTCGGTGAGGTCGAACGAGTACGCGTCCTTCATGGTGAACTCGCGGCCGCGCAGGAGTCCGGCGCGGGGCCGGGCCTCGTCGCGGTACTTGTCCTGGATCTGGAACAGCGTGACCGGCAGGTCCTTGTAGGACGAGTAGAGGTCCTTCACCAGGAGCGCGAACATCTCCTCGTGCGTGGGTGCGAGCAGGTAGTCGGAACCCTTGCGGTCCTGCAGGCGGAACATGCCGTCGCCGTACTCGGTCCAGCGGTTCGTCGCCTCGTACGGCTCACGGGGCAGGAGCGCGGGCAGCAGGACCTCCTGCGCACCGGCTGCGACCATCTCGTCGCGGATGATCGCCTCGATCTTGGCGCGCACCCGGAGGCCGAGCGGCAGCCAGGCGAAGATCCCCGGGGACTGGCGACGGACGTACCCGGCGCGGACGAGCAGCTTGTGGCTCGTCACCTCGGCGTCGGAGGGGTCGTCGCGGAGCGTACGGAGGAACAGATGCGAAAGCCGTGTGACCACGGGGCAAGCCTAGTGGCGGCGGGCAGGCGGCGTGGGTTCGCTGCAGTGTCCCCGCCGCTGGGCGCTGGCGGCGCGGTTCGGCACGGTGCGCGGTTCGCTGGCTCGTGCGGCGGCAGCCGCTGGGTGCGCGTCTGCAGGCTCGCACCGGGCGATCAACGAGGCGGCCGCTCGCGAAGTCCGCACCGTGCGGAGGGGATGCGCGTCGAGCAGCTGCAGCGGGCCTCCGGGCCGGTCCGCGGTGCGTCGCGCGCGTCGCGGGTGCCGCCGGCGACGCGGAGCGGAGCCGCACGGTGCGCGGTTCGCTGGCCCGTGCGGCGGCAGCCGCTGGGTGCGCGCCTGCAGGCTCGCACCGGGCGATCAACGAGGCAGCCGCTCGCGAAGTCCGCACCGTGCGGAGGGGATGCGCGTCGAGCAGCCGAAACGGGCCTCCGGGCCGGTCCGCGATGCGTCGCGGGCGCCGCAGGCGACGCGGAGCAGAGCCGCACCGTGCGAGGTTCATCGGCCGGTGCGGCGGCAGCCGCTCCGTGCGCGCCTGCAGGCTCGCACCAGGCGATCAACCCGGCGGCCGCTCGCGAAGCGCGCACCGTGCCGACCGGCGCTGGCGCCAGCGTCGGCGCCGCACGACGACGGACCGGAGGCCCGGTGCCAGCTGGCACCGGGCCTCCGGTCGGAGGGTGGTCGCGCCTACGGCGCCATGATCACCTGGGGCGTGCCGGTGGCGGCGGCCGGACCCATCTCGTCCGCGATGCGGTTCGCCTCGTTGATGAGGGTCTGGACGATCTCGGCCTCGGGCACGGTCTTGACGACCTGGCCCTTGACGAAGATCTGCCCCTTGCCGTTGCCCGAGGCGACGCCGAGGTCGGCCTCGCGCGCCTCGCCCGGGCCGTTCACGACGCAGCCCATGACGGCGACGCGGAGCGGGACGGTCATGCCCTCGAGCCCCTTCGTGACGTCGTTCGCGAGCTGGTACACGTCGACCTGCGCGCGACCGCAGCTCGGGCAGGAGACGATCTCGAGCTTGCGCTCGCGCAGGTTGAGCGACTGCAGGATCTGCAGGCCGACCTTGACCTCTTGCGCGGGCGGGGCGGACAGGGACACGCGGATGGTGTCACCGATGCCCTCGGCCAGCAGGATGCCGAACGCGGTAGCGCTCTTGATCGTGCCCTGGAACTCCGGGCCGGCCTCGGTCACGCCGAGGTGCAGCGGCCAGTCACCGGCGGCGGCGAGCTGCCGGTAGGCCTTGACCATCACGATCGGGTCGTTGTGCTTGACCGAGATCTTGAAGTCGTGGAAGTCGTGCTCCTCGAACAGGGAGGCTTCCCACACCGCGGACTCGACGAGCGCCTCGGGGGTGGCCTTGCCGTACTTCTGCAGCAGGCTCGGCTCGAGCGACCCCGCGTTCACGCCGATGCGGAGCGAGACGCCGGCGTCCTTGGCGGCCTTGGCGATCGCGCCGACCTGGTCGTCGAACTTGCGGATGTTGCCCGGGTTGACGCGGACGGCGGCGCAGCCGGCGTCGATCGCCTGGAAGACGTACTTCGGCTGGAAGTGGATGTCGGCGATCACGGGGATCTGCGACTTCTTCGCGATGATCGCCAGCGCGTCGGCGTCGTCCTGCGTGGGCACGGCGACCCGGACGATGTCGCAGCCCGACGCCGTGAGTTCGGCGATCTGCTGCAGCGTCGCGTTGATGTTGGTGGTCTGCGTCGTGGTCATCGACTGCACGGACACCGGGGCGTCGCCGCCCACGAGCACCTTGCCGACCCGGATCTGCCGCGACTTGCGACGCGGAGCGAGGGTTTCGGGGGACTTGGGCATACCGAGGTTGACTGCGGGCACGTGAGCACTCTACGCGCTCGGTCTGACCGTGCCGGGTCCGGTCCCCGTGCGTCCGTTCAGAGCTCCCGGACCGAGTCGACGACCGTGATGAGCGGAGCGTAGAGCCGCATCACCGCGAGCGCGCGGTCGTGGTCCTCGTCGGTCCCGCCGGCACAGGCGTCCGCCACGACGGTCACCGTCGCACCCGCGTCGGCCGCCGCCAGCGCGGTCGACAGCACGCAGCAGTCGGTCGACACCCCCGTGAGCACCAGGTGCGGGTGGTCGCCGACGACGGCCTGGAGGCTCGTCCCCCACTTGCCGAAGGTCGGTTCCGTCACGACGGGGTCGTTCCGGTCCGCGGCGGCCGACGCGAACGGCTCGGTGAGCGCGTACAGCGGGTCGGTGTCCGGGACCAGTGCGAAGGGCCAGTCGCGGTAGTACGGCACCCACGCACCCTCGGGCTCCGCCGGAGCCACGAAGCGGGTGAACACCGTGCGGCCCGTGAACCGCGGCAGGAGCCGCTCGATGCCGGCACCGGCGTGGTCGTACCGCGGGGCGGCCCACGGGTTCTCGCCGGTGAAGACCTGCTGCATGTCGATCACGACGAGCCAGGCGTCGTCGGGGATCGCCGCGCTCATCGCAGGTCGTCCGGCGTGGCGAGTGCTTCCTGACGGCGGATCGACCCGCGCGCGAACAGCAGCGTGCCGAGGAACCCGACGACCAGGGCGACGAGGACGCCGAGGTTCGCGTAGGCCCACGGCCCCTCGCGTCCGCCGAGGCCGAACGGGCCGAGCAGGTAGCCCTGCCACGACAACCACGCGGGCGACGAGAGCGTCACGAGTCCCCAGCCCAGGGCCGTGCCGACCAGGACCAGCGCGATCGCGCCCCACCGGACGTCACCGTAGCGGCCGCGACGGTCGTCGAGCTCGGACTCCGCGTAGGCGCGTCGGCGCAGCAGGACGTCGGCGACGAAGATGCCGGCCCACACCGCGATCGGCACGCCGAGGGTGATCAGGAACGCCTGGAACGGCTTCGCGAAGCTGGTCGCGAAGAAGGCGATGTACACGGCGCCGGCGACCATGAACGCTCCGTCGACCCCGGCTGCGACCGGCCGCGGGATCTTCACGCCGACGCTCAGCAGCGCGAGGCCCGACGAGTAGATGTCGAGGACCGCTCCCCCGACGAGCCCGAGGATCGCCACGATCGCGAACGGGATGAGGAACCAGATCGGCAGGATGGTGGTGAGCGCGCCGATCGGGTCGTCCTGGATGGCAGCGTTCAGGTCCGGCGACGAGCCGGCGAGCAGGACGCCGAAGACCACGAGGATCGCCGGGGCCAGCGCGCCGCCGAAGGTCGTCCACCCGACGACCCCACCGGTGGACGCGGCCCGCGGCAGGTACCGGGAGTAGTCAGCGGCGGCGTTCACCCAGCCGAGGCCGAAGCCGGTCATCACCAGGACCAGGGCCCCGATGACCTGCTGACCGCTGCCGGAGGGCATCGCGGCGATCGCGGCGAAGTCGATGGAGGGCACCGCGAGCACGATGTAGACGACGGTGAGCACCCCCGTGATGACCGTGATCCAGGTCTGCAGGCGCATGATCACGTCGAAGCCCGCGACGCCGGCCCCGACCACGAGCGCGGCGACGACGACCAGCGCGACGACCTTCGTCAGCACCCCGCCGTCCCAGCCGAGCTCGGTGAAGACCGTGGAGGTCGCCAGGACCGCCAGTGCGGCGAGCGAGGTCTCCCACCCGACGGTGAGGATCCAGCTGAGGAACGAGGGCACCCGGTTGCCCCGCACGCCGAAGGCCGCACGACTCAGCACCATCGTCGGCGCCGACCCCCGCTTGCCGGCGATCGCGACGACGCCGCACAGCAGGAACGAGAACACCACCCCGACGACCGAGACGGCGGTGGCCTGCCAGAAGGAGATGCCGAACCCGATGACGAACGCCCCGTAGGCGATGCCGAGGACGGAGATGTTCGCGGCGAACCACGGCCAGAACAGTCCCCGTGGGGTGCCCTTCCGATCGGACTCGGCGATGACGTCGAGGCCCTGGCGCTCGACGGTGCGAACCTCGGGAGGGTTCGGGGCGGCTGTGGTCATCCGCTGAGCGTAGCGCCGGAGCGACTACCCGAACAGGTTCACCGGCCGCACGATGTCGGCGTAGATCAGCAGCGCGCTCATCCCCGCCAGCAGCACCACGACGACCATCGTCAGCGGCATCGTCTTCGCCAGGTCGATGGGCCCCGGATCCGCCTTGCCGACGAGCTTGAACGACCGTCGCTTGATCGCTTCCCAGAGCGCACCCGCGATGTGTCCGCCGTCGAGCGGCAGCAGCGGCACCATGTTCAGCACGAACAGGCCGATGTTGAGCGAGGCCAGCAGCCCGAGGATCGTGTACGCCTTGTCGACCACGGGGACACCGCTCATCGACGAGACCTCGCCGATCGCACGGCCCACACCCACCACCGACACGGGGCTGTCCTGCGACCGCTCCTGGGCACCGAACGCGGCGTTCCACACGGCGACCAGGCGCTGCGGCAGGTCGATGATCAGGTGCGCGGACGCCGCGATCTGGGCGCCGGTCGCGGGCAGCACCTCGGCCGGGGACTGCCGCACCAGGGACTGCCCGATGCTGACGCCGACCACGCCGACGCGCTGGGTCTTCGTGGTGCCGTCGTCGTTCTTGACGACCTTGCCCTCGGCGTCGTAGACGTCGCGGGTGGCGGTCGTCGGGGTGATCTCGAGGGTCTTGCGGGCACCGTCGCGCTCGACGACCACGGTGACCTGCTCACCGGCGGACTCCTGGAAGACCTCGGAGACGCGGGTGATGGTGGGGTCCTGCTCGCCGTTCACCGAGAGCACGACGTCGCCGGACTCGATGCCGGCCTGCTTCGCCGGGGACACCGCGTCGCCGGGCGAGCACTCGGTCGTCTGGCTGTTCGGCAGCACGCACCCGACGCTCGACGTGAAGGTCGTCGTCGGCGCCCCGAACCCGCACAGCAGCACACCGAACAGCACGATGCCGATCACCAGGTTCATGGCCGGGCCCGCGACCATCACGATGATCCGCTTCCAGGGCGTCAGGCGGTAGAAGGCGCGGGAGTCGTCACCGCCGGAGTCCGCGATCTGCTCGGCGCTGGCCTGGCGGGCGTCCTGCACGAACGCGCCGTACATGCCGGTGTTCGTGATGGCGTTCGCCCGGCCCGAGGCGCGCGGCTTGAGCATGCCGACCATCGAGATGTACCCACCGAGCAGGATCGGGCGGATCCCGTACTCGGTCTCACCCCGCTTGAACGACCACATCGCCTTGCCGAAGCCCAGCGAGTACTGCGTCACCTTGACGTTGAAGAGCTTCGCGAAGGACAGGTGCCCCAGCTCGTGGAGTCCGATCGAGACCAGCAGGCCGATGATGAAGACGACCACGCCGAGGACGAAGAGCAGGACGGATTCGACGGTCACCGGGAAAGAGTACGGGACTGATTCCATGACGGAGCCGAGCGCCGTCTGAGAGGTGATCTGGGCCTCCAGGCCTGTGCGTCACGTCCGCGGTCTGCCGCCTCCGCGTCGGACGGGAGGCGCCACTCGCGTCAGCGGGTCAGCGCGCGGTCCGCAGCGGTGCGGGCCCACTGCTCCGCGGCGAGCACGCCGTCGAGTGACGGCTCCCCCGCGGTGTGCTCCTCGACGACGCGCTCCACCGTGTCGACGATGTCGAGGAAACCGATCGCACCCGCGTGGAACGCGGCGACGGCCTGCTCGTTCGCGGCGTTGAACACGGCCGGGAACGTCCCGCCCAGCTCGCCCACCCGCTTGGCGAGGGCGACGGCGCCGAAGGCGTCCTGGTCGAGCGGCTCGAACGTCCACGTGCTCGCGGTCGTCCAGTCGAGCGGCACGCCGACGCCGGGCACCCGGTCCGGCCAGGCCAGGCCGAGCGCGATCGGCAGCCGCATGTCCGGCGGCGACGCCTGGGCGATGGTGGAGCCGTCGACGAACTCGACCATCGAGTGCACGATCGACTGCGCGTGCACGGTGACGTCGATGCGGTCGTACGGCACGTCGAAGAGCAGGTGGGCCTCGATGACCTCGAGCCCCTTGTTGACCAGGGTCGCGGAGTTCGTCGTGACGACGAGCCCCATGTCCCAGGTCGGGTGCGCCAGTGCCTGGGCGGGGGTGACGTCACGGAGCTGCTCGCGGGTGCGTCCACGGAACGGACCGCCGCTCGCCGTCAGGACGAGCCGCTGCACCTCGGCGTCGGCGCCGGAGCGCAGCGCCTGCGCGATGGCGGAGTGCTCGCTGTCCACGGGCACGATCTGCCCGGGCGCCGCGGCCTGCTGCACGAGGGAGCCGCCGACGATCAGGCTCTCCTTGTTCGCGAGGGCGAGCACGGCACCGGTCTCGAGGGCCGCGAGCGTCGGGCCGAGGCCGACCGAGCCGGTGATGCCGTTCAGGACGACGTCGGCCTCGACGCTCCGGACGAGCTGCTCCGAGTCGGCCGCGCCGAACGCCGTGTCGCGGACGCCGAACCGGGCGGCCTGCTCGGCGACGAGGTCGCGGTTGCTGCCGGCGGTGAGCCCGACGACCTCGAACCGGTCGGGGTTGCGGGCGACCACGTCGAGCGCCTGGGTGCCGATCGAGCCGGTGCTGCCGAGGACGACGATCCGCCGACGATCAGGACCGGTGCTGCCGAGGCGGCCGTCCGTCACGGTCAGCCCTTGGCGAGGATGTCGACCACGAAGACGAGCGTGGCGTTCTTCGGGATGCCCGAGCCCTCCTGCGGGTTCGCGCCGTAGGCGTCCTCCGGCGTGGCGACGATCAGGACCTGCGAGCCGACCTTCTGCCCGACGAGCCCGGTGACGAAGCCCTTGATGAGCGCGCTCTCCGACACGGTGAAGGTGGTGGGGACACCCTTCGACCACGAGGAGTCGAACTCCTTGCCGGTGTCGTAGACGACGCCCTTGTACTGCACGAGTGCGGTGTCGCCGTCGGCGATCTCGGTGCCGTCGCCCTGCTTGAGCACCTCGACGGTGGTCTTCGTGGGCGCCTTGACGCCGTCGGGGACCGTGATCTCCGGCTCGCCCGAGGCCTTGTCCTTGACCGTGGGCAGGCCCGGGTCCTGGTCTTGCGGGGTACCGGTCGCCTTGGTCGGGGTCTGTGCGACGACGTCGGCGACCACGACGATCTCGCCGCCGGTGTTGAAGCCGAGTGCCGAGGACTGTCCGACCGCGGCGACGCGGTCGCCCACCTTCGAGCAGGCGAGGAGCGCGCCGAAGCCCGATCCGCCGACGGAGAGCACCTGCGGGTTGCCCTCGTCGAAGCCGACGGTGCCGAGCTTCTTGGCGTCCGATGCCTCGTACACGCTGTAGGAGACCTGCGCGTAGTCGCCCTCGTCGAGCGCCGCGCCCTTGCCCTTCACGAGGCGGGTGGCCTGCGGCGTCTTCGCGGACAGGCCGGACGAGAACTTCACGGTCGGTGCCTTCGGTCCGCCGAACGACCCGGTCGCCTTGATGGCATCGGACGACTTGCCCGGGTCGGGGCAGGAGGTGATCGCCGAGGCCGTGGCACTGGCCGACGGGGTCGGCGAAGCCGAGGACCCGTTCGAACCGGAGCCGGAGCAGGCGGCGAGTCCCAGCACGACGGCGGGGACGATGGCGATCGGGAGCAGGCGGAGACGCTTCACGAGGACCTAGTCTGCCCCACCTGTCGAAGAGTCCCCTGCCAATGACGCAGGTCGGACGACCAGCTGCGGCTCGTGGTGCACCGGGAACGCCACGGACCGCGCGATGAAGCAGAGCTCGTTGGCGGTGACGTGTGCGGCTTCGGCGTCCGCGACCCGGTCGGCTTCGAGGATCGTGACGACCGGGTGCAGGGTCGCCTCGGTCAGTTCGCCCGAACCGTCGCGGTTCAGGCGGAGCGACGCGGTCGCGGTGTCCTGGTAGTCGACGACGGTGAAGCCCTTCGTCACCGCGACGTGCAGGTAGCTGAGCATGTGGCACTGGGCCAGCGCCGCGACCACCATCTCCTCGGGGTTCCAGCGGTCACGGTCCCCGCGGAACGTCGGGTCGGCGGAGCCGGGGACGTCGGGCTTGCCGGTCGCGGAGACCACGTGTTCGCGGCCGTAGTCGCGGTACCCGGAGGTGCCGGTCCCGCGGTCGCCGGTCCAGCTGACGGAGACCTCGTAGGAGTGGTCGTGCACGGGTGCGCCCCTTCGCCTTGGCTAGCATGGCGGCATGACGGTGAGCCCCGAAGTCCGCAGTGATCGCCATCCTCTCACCGCCGACGGTTCTGTCGAGCTGGCGGTGCTCGAACGCTCAGGGTTCGACGAGAGCCGGCACGTCGGCGCCGGCGTCGTCGTCGACGCGAGCGGCACCGTGATCGACTCCGTGGGCGACGTGACCGCGAGCATCTACCCGCGTTCCACCATGAAGCCGTTCCAGGCCCTGGCCGTCCGAGGTGCCGGTGCGCTGTTCTCCGACGAGGAACTCGTCCTCACCACCGCGAGCCACGCCGGCACCGCGGCCCACCAGGCGCTCGCCCTGCACATGCTCGAGTCCTTCGACCACGTCGAATCCGACCTCGGCTGCCCGCCCGACATGCCCTTCGACCGCGGGACCGCCCGGACGATGGACGGCCCCCGCCGACTGGCGATGAACTGCTCCGGCAAGCACGCCGGCATGCTCGCTGCCTGCCGGGTGAACGGGTGGGACGAAGCCACGTACCTCGACATCGAGCACCCGTTGCAGCAGCGGGTGCGTTCCGTCGTCGAGGAGTACACGCACGAGACCGTCGACCTGGTCGGTACGGACGGCTGCGGCGCCCCCGTGTTCCCGCTCACCCTGACGGGGTTGGCACGCGGGTTCGCCGGTGTCGTGGCACGGGCCGACGACGACTCCGCTGCCCTGACCGATGCGGTCCTGGCGCACCCGTGGGCGATCGACGGCGTCGGACGCGCGAACACGGTCACCATCGAGCGACTGCAGGTGCTGGCGAAGCTCGGTGCCGAGGGCGTCATGGTCATGGGGTTGCCCGGAGGCGCCGCCGTGGCCGTGAAGGTGCTCGACGGCTCGCAGCGGGCCGGCACCCTGGCGGCCCTGGCGCTGCTCGAGCGGAACGGGCTCGTGGCGTCGGACGGGGTGGCCGAGGTGCTCGAGGCGACCGGTGAGCGGGTGCTCGGCGGTGGCGTGCCCGTCGGCGCGGTGCGGGTCGGCGCCGGGTTGCGCTGATCGTTGCTCGGGGCTGGTCAAGGGTCAGCGCCGGTCAAGGGTCGGCGCTGGTCAAGGGTCAGCGCTGGTCAAGAGTCGGCGGTGGTCATCGATCGGCGCTCACGGGGTCGGGGACGAGGACCGGCAGCGCCGGGGACACCCGGACGACCGCGTGGTCGTCGGGTCGACGGACGGAGCAGCCGTACCGTGAGACCTCGACGGTGACGTCCTGCTGACGAGGCGCCGATCCGAGTCCGGCCACGAGCACCACGGACCCGTGCGGTCGGCCGTCGGCCCCCATCCGCACCGCGACCGAGGTCCCCGATGGCAGGGGGTGCACTGACAGGCTGCTCGCTGCCCGGGTGCTCGCTGACCGGGCGCTCGGGGCTGGTTCGGGGCTGCTGGTCCGCACGGCGTCGAGGCCCTCGGGGGAAGCAGCCCAGCGCAGGTCCTCTTCGGTGTGGACGGCAGCGGCTCTGAGCTGCTCGGCCAGCCCGCGGAACACCGCGACGGCGAGTGCTCCGGCACCGACGACCACGACGTGGGACGCGGCGTCGACCCGGAGCACGCGGCCGCCCGGACCGTGCCCGAGGACGAGTGCCGGCGTGCCGTCACCGTCCTCGGGAACGGTGCCCGTCAGCGTTTCCGGCGCACCGAGCGGTCCGGGCTCAGCGGGCTGGTCAGGTCCGCGCGGAGCGACGACCGCGACCGGGTCCGGCGAGGCCGAACGGTGCAGCACCACGTCGACCAGCGCGCAGCACGCACCCGCGCCGAGCAGGACGCCCTGCCCCGCGCCGCTGATCGGCGCGAGGACCCCGGCCACGACGAGCGCGACCGCGGCCCCCACGATCACGCAACGAGCGGTGAACCGGGACATGACCCCATCGCACCAGGAACGAGCAGCTCAGTGCTGGCCCGGGACCCGATCTGTGGAGAAGTCGCCTACTGCACCAGGAAGAACTGCTCACCGATGTCGACGCGGGCACCACGCTCGACGCGGTACCGGCGACCGGGCTCGCAGCGGCGGATCGATCCGTCGATGTGCCGGACGACCGTGCCGTTGCCGGAGAACCGGTCGGAGACCCACAGGTCGTCGCCGTCACGGCCGAGCTCGAGGTGCGTCTTCGACACGGACTTGCCCGGGTCGTGCACGGTCAGCAGGTCGTCGTAGCGCTCCCCCGGCTGCGGACGCGGCAGTCGGCCGAGCAGGCCCGTGCCGTGCACCCCGAGTCGCTCGCCCGTGCTGAAGTGCAGCACGAACGGTGCCCGGGTCGGGGTCTTCGCGACGATGCGGGTCTCGTCGACGTCCTCGTCGAGGTCGTCGAGCGCGCCGGCCGCTGCGGGAGACTCCGACCGGTCGACGGGCGGAAGCGGCAGCACCGGTCCGGTCGCTCCCGGGATCGGGGGCAGCGGTGCAGCGGAGGGCACGCCCGCGGTGTCGGCGGACGGTGCCGAGGAGGGGACGGTGGCGGAACCGGGCACCGGCGGGATCGGCGTGCGCGGCACGGCGGACGCCTCGGTCGGCGGCTCGGGCTCGGTCACCGGTGCAGCGTGCGCTCCGCGGGGACGTCGGCCGGCATCGGACTGCTCGACCTCGGCGCGGAGGAAATCGTCGTCCACTGGGATCTCGTCGTCCGGCTCGTCGCCTGCAGCGCGCTCGTCGGACTCGTTCGGACCCGCGGGCTCGGCGGAACCCGCGTCGGGCTCGTCCGGCTCGTCCGCAGCGTTGCCCGCGTCGGGGGCCTGCGTGCTGTCGGACTCCTCTGCTGCCCAATCGGGTCGGGTTATCGGCAGCGGCATGACCGGGCCGGTGAAGGCCGCGGTGACCGCCGGACGGACGGCTCCGCACTCGCCGCAGAAGATGTCGTCGGGTTCGAGCCGGTTGCCGCAGACGTGGCAGATGGTCGTCTCGTGCATGCCCGGGGTGACGAGCGGGGCCGGACGGGGCGGTCGACGGTCGATCAGCGGCTCGACCACGGCGGTGTCCCCGGGCTGCGGGGGCGACACCACGGCCGGCTGATCGTCGGTGGCGCTCGTCTCCGACGCGGCCACGATCGCCTCGTCGGGCTTCGGCTCGGAGGCGTCCCGGGCACCCTGTGCGTCCTGGGGTTCCTGTGCATCCTGTGCGTTCTGGGCGTCCTGTGCCGCGTGTTCGTCGGGCGCAGGAGCCGCATCGTCCTGTTTGGAAGCAGGTCCGGCGGGTGCTCCCGGCATCGGCGGGACGACCGGATCGGCCGGCGCCTCGGCAGCCGGGGTACCGCGACCGACCCACCAGGACGGACCGGCGGGTGCCGCCGGGGGTGCGGTGGCAGCGGGCGGCGCCCACACCGGAACGGAGGGCTCGGCAGCGGGCGGCGGCTCGACGGGCTGGGGCTCGACGGGCTGGGACTCGACGGGCTGTCGCACCGCCCGGTCCGACACCGACGACGGAGCATCGCGGATCGGGTCCTCGGGCGTCTCGGGGCGACCGGGAGCCGGGGCGATCCGCGTGCGTTCGGGGTCGTCCGCATCGAGGGGTTCGGACGGGTACGCGTCGGGGTCGAGGGGAGGCTCGGACTCGCCCGGCGCACCCGACCAGTCCTCGAGCCCGGAGCCGGCACCGTGCACATGGGAGGGGGCCTGGCGCGGGGCGAAGGCATCGGGACGCTGCACCGGCACGGGTGCCGGCGGTTCGGTGCCGCGACGGTCGGCACCGGTGAGCCACGCACGCGTGGCGGGATCGAGCGTGGCTTCGGGCAACCAGGCGTCGGAAGCCGGGTCGGACCGTCGGCCGTGGGCGTCGGGCTGCTGCAACGGTGGCGGCGGTGCCTGTTCGACGGGGGTCGGCGCGACCGGGCGACGGCTCGCGGCGGCGGTGACCGCGCGTCCGCACTCACCGCAGAAGATCGCTCCGTCCGGGAGCATCGATCCGCAGTGTTCGCATCTGATCACGTGGTGCCTCTGTCCTCACTCGGCCGTCCACGACGCTCGTCCGGCCTCTGGACATCGTAGTCGCCGCGCCCCGACGCAGCCTGGCCGTCGGTCCTCCGACGGGACCGTGCCGTCGGACGGCGTCCCGTTCCCCGCAGGGACCGGAGCGAGACGGCGGTGCGGAACCGCTCCCTCCGGGTCCGCCCCGTCCGGAGCGAACCGATCGCATCGTCGGTCGCCGCCCACATGCGGTCGGCGGTGGTCTGGTCGGCGTCACTCGGACCGAACACCGCACGGTCGGCCAGCGCGGCGAGTCCGGTGCCACCGTCGCCCGGTGCACCGACCACGGCTTCGCGTCGGGTTGCTGCCTGCCGCACGTCGTGCCCGCGGTCGAGCAGTGCGTCGCGGTACTCGTCCCAGGCGCCGACGATGCGGCCGCGGGGCGTGGTGGCGTTCCGCCGTCGGCGGCGCCGCAGTCGCTTCAGCAGCACGATCACGGCGAACGGCAGCAGGACGAGCGCGACCACGCCGAGGGTCCCGAGGGCCCAGGGCAGCACCGCGAGCAGGATCTGGAGCCAGAGCGGCTGCACCGGCGGCGTGTTCCGGTCGCTCTCGGGGGGCGTCTGCTGGTCCTGGTCCTGCCGGTCGACCGGGGGCGGCGGCACCACCGTCTCGGGTCGGGTGACCGGCTGCGGGGTCTGCTGCTGCTCGTTCGGGATCTCGCGCACCTCGGGGTTGGGGTTGAGCATCACCCATCCCCACTGCGCGGTGTCCACCTCGATGCGGGCCGTGACGTCGGACCCACGGAAGGTCGTCGTCCCGCCAGGCGCTCCGGTGCCGTCGCGGCCCGAGTCTCCCCCGGCCGTGAAGCCCATCACGACCCGTGCCGGGAACCCGATCTCGTCCGCCATCAGTGCGGCCGCCGCGGCGTACTGCTCCTGGTCCCCGATCATCAGGGGTGCGGTGAGGAGCTCCTGGACACGGTCGGCACCGTGACCGGACCGACTCATCCGGTCGTCGCCGACACCGTGGCTGACGTACCCGTTCCGCTGCAGCGACTGCACCGCGGCGAGGAGCTTCGCACCGGGTGCCGACACGTCCTTCGTCGTGGACTCCACGGTGTCGCGCACGGCGTCGGGGACGTCCCGTGCGGTGGGCACGGCGGCGCTCCCCGGCCGTGCGGTGGCCAGCTGCCGTTCCGTCGGCTGGTCGGGCAGCACCGCCGTCAGGTCGTAGGACGTGCCGTCCCCGACTCCGCCGACCACGGCGCCGGTGCCGGTCGACCCGTTGTAGAAGAAGGCGCCGCGCTCGTCGTCGGCGTCCTGCCCGGTGAACTCCACGCGCTCCAGGTCACCGACCGTCGGCAGCCACACACCGCGGTACCCGTCGACCGTCACGCCGACGTCGACCGTGGTGCCCCGGACGCCACGGACGTCGACCGCGGTCGGTACCCGTTCGAAGGTGCCCGAGCCGGCCGAGCCGTCGGCCCCGCCGACGCGGTAGACGACGCCGTCGTAGGTGTCGAGCGTCGCGATGCGGACGAACCCGCCCTCGGGTAGACCGGTCACCCGGAGCTGGGTCGCGTCCGAGGCGGTGGACTCCTCGTAGGCGCGGAACCCACTGAGCGGACTGACGTAGTCGCGTGGGTCGAACGGCTTCACGACGTCGGTGCGTGCGACGGTGCGCTCACCCGACGGAGGTGCCACCAGGCCGAGTCCGGTCGCGACGACCGCCGCGGCCACTATGGTGCCGGTTCCCACGAGGGCGGGGCGGACGATCGACCGTGCGACCGGCACACGTGCACCGATCGTGGTCGCCACCGCGACGGCGCGCCGTGCGTGCCGCACGGTCAGCGCCCAGACGAGGGCGAGGCCGACCAGGACGACCGCCGTCACGATCGACGTGTCGAGCCGGCTCGGCCCGACGACCACCCCCACCGCGAAGAGCACCAGTGCCGGGATGCTCGCGAGTTCCTGCCTGGAGGCGCGGGTCGCCACGCTAACGGCGGTCACCGTGGCCACGAGCAGCGTCACGAAGTACGGCACGAGGAGCGCCTCGTAGGAGCCGACCGGCAGGCTGATGGTCACCAGCTGCTTCCAGCCGAGGGCGACGCCGGCGAAGAGGTCGAGGAGGCCGCGTCCGGTGGGCAGCAGGCCGTTGGCCTGACTCGGCACGGCGGCGGGGACGCCCGTGAGCGTGAAGGCGGCGACGGTCGCGATCGCCACGACGGCCGTCGGGAGCCGGAACAGGGTGCCGAGGAGCGCGACGACCGTCCCGATGACGATCGCCGTGACGGCGGCGGCGATCATCGCGCCGTCCCGGTACGCCGGCCACCAGGACGTGCTCGCGACGGCCAGCAACAGCCAGACCGCCAGCGTGCCGCCGGCGAGCCGGAACGGCACGAGCCGCCGTGCGTCGCGACGGTCGGACCGCCGGGTCGAGCGCCTCGCCCGGTCCGCGGCGGGGGCCGGGGTGGTCACGGGTGCGGCGCTCATGCTGCCGACGCCGATCGGTGCAGGGCGTGCCGGAGGTCGTCCAGGTAGCCGATGGTCATCACCGTCAGACCCGCGACGCGCAGGAACCGCGGCTGGGCCTCGGGCTCGCAGATCACCGCGACGACCTCCACCCCGACGGGGAACCGCGTGGCGGCGAGTCGGAGCGCGGGCAGGCCGACGGTCGACCCCACCACGAGGAACGCGACGGAGATGCCCTCGGTGTCGCTCCCGACGATCCGGGAGACCTCGGCGATCGGCAGGCACGCGTCAGCGAGGCCGACCGAGGCGAAGTCGTCGAGCAGGCGCGTCGGCGTGACGGTGGGGAGCGTCCGCACGGCGTACACGGCACGCTTCGCGAACTCGGGCGTGCGCTGCGACACCACGACCGAGACCTCACGGCCGTCGCGGATCGCCCGCGCGCCGAGGGACGCGGCCGCGCTGACGGCGAGCTCGAACTCCTCGTCGTCGGCGAACTCACCGCGGGCGATGCCGAGCGCGACGACGAGGTGCGAGCGACGGGTGTCCTCGAACTGCCGGACCATGAGCGCGCCGGATTTGGCGGTCGACTTCCAGTGGATGGTGCGCGGGTCGTCGCCGGGCATGTACTCGCGGATGGCGTGGAAGGCGATGTCCGCGGGTGACAGGTCCGTCGTCGCCTGCCCCTCGAGGTCGCGCACCAAGCCGGTGCTCGTCGACGGGATCGCAATGGTGCGCGGGTGCACGATGACCTGCTCACGGGCGGTCCAGACGAGCTCGCGGCGGACGAGTCCCACCGGGTCGGCGCGGACGCCCGTCACGGGACCGACGTCGAGCACTCCGCGGCGGAGCGTCGGGACGGGGACCTCCCGCTCGAGGGTGCCGTGCGGCCCGATGGCCGGGAACGCGACGTCGACCAGGCCGGATCCGACCGGCACCTCGACCGTGGTCGGCACCGACGGCAGACGCGTGGGGTTCTCAGCCGTGATGATCACGCCGGCGTCGTCGCCGACCGCCACACGGTGCTGCGGCAGCCGCATCCGGATCGCCAGCCGCGACCGGCCGATCAACGCCACCGCGGCGACCACCGCGAGCACGGCGCCGGCGAACCCGACGACGACGATCTCCCGCAGGCCGAACCGGTAGCCGGTCACGAACGCGACGAGCGTCAGGGCGGCGACCGTCCACCCGAGCCCCGTGACGACGGACGAGACCTCGCCCCAGAGACGCAGGACGAGCCTCCAGGCCGTTGCCCAGAGCCGGACGATCCCGATGACCGCATCCGCTGCGACGCCCTCGCGGTCACCGACGATGCGCGTCCGCACGTTGGTCATGCCGGTGACCGTCCCCGTGCGCTCGTACGCCGTCGTGCCACGACGCGACCGCGTCGAGGACGGACGGCGCGAGCGCGTGGAGACGGGCCGGCGGTCCGTCACGTCGTGACTCGGTCGGCGGGCGGCGGGGTCTCCACCAGGAGCTGCGCGATGACGCTCGGCGCGCTGACGCCGTCGAACTCGGCCTCGGCGTCGAGCACCAGGCGGTGCGCGAGGACCGGGACGGCCAGTGCCTTCACGTCGTCCGGCGTGACGTAGTGGCGACCGCTCAGCGCCGCGAGGACACGGGAGGCACGGATCAGGCCCATCGCCCCACGGACACTGACGCCGAGCCGGACCTCGCTCGCCGA
Source organism: Curtobacterium sp. MCLR17_045 (assembly GCF_003234405.1). Classification (NCBI taxonomy): domain Bacteria; kingdom Bacillati; phylum Actinomycetota; class Actinomycetes; order Micrococcales; family Microbacteriaceae; genus Curtobacterium; species Curtobacterium sp. MCLR17_045. The sequence goes on along the minus strand of NZ_QKTB01000004.1, from coordinate 771 downwards.
GCGGGTCGCGTCCACCAGACGGGCGACGTAGTCGGCGATCACGGCGTCGACGTGCACGGTGCGCGCCAGGGCGGCCATCTCGGTGATGGTCGCGGCGGGCACGACGCTCGCCAGCGGGACCGACGCCGACGGAGCCGACGAGGTCTCGAGGATCTTCACCGTCGCGGCGTGGTCGGGGTAGCCGATGGACGTCTTCATGAGGAAGCGGTCGAGCTGCGCCTCGGGCAGACGGTACGTGCCAGCCTGCTCGATCGGGTTCTGGGTCGCGATGACCATGAAGGGCGCGGCGAGACGGTGGTTGACGCCGTCGACCGTGATCGCGGACTCCTCCATCGCTTCGAGCAGCGCGGACTGCGTCTTCGGGCTCGCACGGTTGATCTCGTCGGCGAGCACGATGTTCGCGAAGACCGGCCCGCGGTGGAAGTCGAACTCCTGCGTCCGCTGGTCGTAGACGCTGATGCCGGTGATGTCGCCCGGCAGCAGGTCGGGGGTGAACTGGATGCGGTTCGTGGTGCCCTGCACGCTCTGCGCCATCGCCCGGGCGAGACTCGTCTTGCCCGTTCCGGGGACGTCCTCGAGGAGCAGGTGCCCCTCGCTGAGCATCGCCGTGACCGCGAGGCGGATCACGAACGTCTTCCCGAGGAGCACCTGCTCGACGTTGGTCACGATGCGGCCTGCGACGTCGGCGAACCAGGTGGCCTGCTCCGGGGTCATGCTCATGCGGGGTGGTCCTTCGGTCGTGGCGGGAGGTGTGCGGCGGCGGGAGGGTCG
>NZ_QKTB01000039.1:0-28146 GCF_003234405.1 Curtobacterium sp. MCLR17_045 | reverse complement strand
GCCCCAGCACCCCCCGCGTCACCCTGTGGGAGCACACATCTCCCCCCAACGGCGGACGCGGCACCGACGGCCCCTCCCGTAGCGTCGAGGCCGTGATCGAAGTCAGCCATCTCACCAAACAGTACGGTCCGAAGACCGCCGTGGACGACGTCTCCTTCGTCGTGCGTCCCGGCAGTGTGACCGGCTTCCTCGGGCCCAACGGCGCCGGGAAGTCCACCACGATGCGCATGATCATGGGGCTCGACCGGCCCACGTCGGGCACAGCCACCGTGAACGGCCAGCCCTACACGAGCTTCCGCGACCCGCTCCGGCAGGTCGGCGCCCTGCTCGAGGCGAAGGCCGTGCACTCGGGGCGCAGCGCCTACAACCACCTGCTCTCGCTCGCGGCGACCCACGGCATCCCGAAGTCCCGCGTGCACGAGGTCATCGACATGACCGGCCTCGACTCCGTCGCGAAGAAGCGCGTCGGCGGGTTCTCGCTCGGCATGGGGCAGCGCCTGGGAATCGCTGCCGCACTGCTCGGCGACCCGAAGACCCTGATCCTCGACGAGCCCGTCAACGGCCTCGACCCCGACGGTGTCGTGTGGGTGCGTCAGCTCGCCCGCCGCATGGCCGCCGACGGCCGCACGGTGTTCCTCTCCAGCCACCTGATGAGCGAGATGGCGCAGACCGCCGACCGCGTGGTCGTGCTCGGCCGGGGCAAGGTCCTCGCCGACGCCCCGATCGCCGAGTTCGTCGCCGGTGGTGGCGCCGCTGCCGGCACCGATGCCGCCGTCAGCCGTGTCATCGTCCGCACGCCGGACCCGAACGGCCTGTTCAACGCCATCGGCCCGAACGCCGCGGTCACCCAGCGCGAGGACGGCTCGTTCCTCGTCGTCGGGCCCGACGCACCGACGGTCGGCAACATCGCCGCACAGGCAGGCGTCCCCCTGCACGAACTCACCCCGACCGGCGCGAGCCTGGAGGAGGCCTACATGGCCCTCACCCGCGACGACGTCGAGTACCGATCGGAGGGCACCCGATGAGCGCCACCACCTCGCCCACCACGCCGTCGACCCGGATGTCCGGCTCGACCCGCCTGTCGTTCCCGCACCTGGTGCGGAGCGAGTGGATCAAGCTGCGCAGCATCCGGTCCACGTTCTGGTGCTACGCGATCCTGGTCGTCCTCACGATCGGCATGGCGGCGCTGATCGGGGCGAACACGAACAGCGGCGGCCAGGAGCTGCCGACGGACGTCGCCAACGGCACCTTCGTGAACGCCAACGCCGTGGGTGTCCTGCTCTCGTCGCTCGTCGTCGGCGTGCTCGGCGTCCTCATCATCACCGGTGAGTACGGCACGGGCCAGGTCCGCTCGACCTTCACCGCAGACCCGCGGCGCACCGGCGTGATCCTGGCGAAGGCCACCGTCCTCGCCATCGCGACCTTCGTCGTCAGCGCCGTCGCCACCTGGATCGGCGTCCTCATCTCGCTCCCGCTGCTGGCCGGCAACGGAGTCGAGCCGGAGCTCGGTGACCCGTCGGTGTTCCTGCCGATCCTCGGTTCGTCGGTCTTCCTGACCCTGCTGGCGCTCCTCGCGTACGGCATCGGTCTGCTCGTCCGGTCGAGCGCCGGCGGCATCGCGATCACGCTCGGCCTCCTGCTGGTCGTTCCGGGGGTGCTCGCACTCATGAGCGGACTGATGAAGGTCGACTGGCCGATGGACATCGCGGCGTTCCTGCCCGACTCGGCCGGCGGCCAGCTCTACGCCTACTCGTACGACGGCGCGAGCACGGTCGACAACAGCGGGGTCGTGCTGAACGGCTGGGGCGGCTTCGGCGTCCTCGCCGCCGAGGTGCTCGTCGTGGGTGGCCTCGCCCTGACGCTCGCGCGCCGTCGCGACGTCTGACGCGACCACCCCACGGCCGGGAGGCGCGGTGCCAGCCGGCACCGCGCCTCCCGTCGTTCCGCGGGCGGGTCCACCGCGTCACTAGGCTCACAGCGTGCGTTCCGTCCCCGCCCTGCTCCTGCCCGCGATCGCGGGTGTGCTCCTGCTGGCCGGCTGCGCCGGGCCGCCGCCCGTCGACGAGGCAGCGCTGTCCGCCTGGGAGAAGCGGCAGCGAGCAGTCGAGTCGGACACCGAGCTCGGCGCCCTGTTCGCCGCTGTGTCACCCGGGGACGACGACAGTGACGAACCAGGCACGGGCGTCACCATCACGTTCCCGCACCCGGAGTCGGTCGACCACCTCGAGTTCTCGTGCTTCGGGGACGGGCACATGAGTGGCTCCTCCACCATCGGCTCGGCAGGCGCCTCGCAGACCCGACCGACAGATCCGATCTCCTGCCGGGACGGTTCACAGCGGATCGACCTTCCAGCGGAGCTGCGTCGCCGGGCGGACAGCGTTTCCTTCAACGGGTTCGGCAGTGACCGCGACAGCGCCTGGTACGTCCGGATCATCGCCACCGAGCCCGTCGAGGACTGACGTTCCGAGCGCTCAGGACCGCCGGACGTCGTACCGGTGCAGGGTGACACCGTTGTCGTAGCGCTGCTGCTCGAGCAGGTCGAGCTGCACGAGCGGGCGGTGCCCCGAGCGCGGCGGATCGAACAGCGGTCGGCCGGCGCCGAGCACCGACGGGTGCGTGAAGAGCATGACCTCGTCGAGCAGCCCGGCATCGAGCAGCTGACTCGCGATGCTCGGGCCGCCCACGCCGACGTCGCCGTCGCCGGAGGCACGGATCGCGGCCAGCTCGGCGATCGCGTCGCCGTCGCCTCCGATGACCCGGGTGTCGTGGTCGGCGGTGGTCCGTGTGCGGGACACCAGGATCTTCGGCTGCGCGGTCCAGATCTCGCCGTACTCGCGCAGGTACTGCGGCATCGACTCGTCGTGCCGGGCATCCGGCCAGAACGGGTCCATCATGTCGCGCACCACCCGACCCTCGACGGACAGGGTCATCGCCGCAGCGCGGGCGGTGAACTCGCGGTGCAGTGGCTCGTCGATCCGGATCCAGTCGGGTCCGTCCAGGCCGTCGTGCTCGCCGGGGGCCCGTTCGACGAACCCGTCGACGGAGACGTTGATCCAGTAGACGAACCTCGCGGGCATGGCATGACTCCTTCGTCGAGCCGAGCGTACGCTCGCGCACGTCGCCAGGCGACACCCGCAGTCCCTCAAGCAGCACCTTCCTCAACGACGAGAGCAGGTCCGGCATGCGCCGATCGTCCACCGCACTCCTCGCCGTCGTGACGTTCCTCGGCGTCGCGACCACGGGCCTCCAGGCCGCGCCAGCGGATGCGTCCGCGGTGCCGGGCGGGACCACCCGGGCGACCACCACCACGACCGCGGCGTCGAACGCCGCCGGCCGGCACGGCCGCGCGGCACCCAGCCACCGGAACCCGGTCGCGCTCAGCCTGCCGGACGGGCAGACGGCGGCGAGCTGCGCGGACCCGACCGTGATCCACGGAGCCGGACGCAACCGCAACTGGTACCTGTACTGCACCACCGACGCGCTCACCGCGACGGAGCAGAACCCGGACGGGTCCCTCGTGCAGCACGCGGTGCCGACGTATCGGTCGACCGACCTGACCCACTGGACGTACGTCAACGATGCCTTCCCGACGAAGCCCGCCTGGGTGGGCGACGCGAACGGGATCTGGGCGCCGGACGTCGTGTACCGCGCCGGAGACCGTGGCCGGGCCGGTACCTGGTACCTGTACTACGCGGCCTCGGACACCCCGTCGGCGACGGGGCCGACCGGCGGCGGCTCCGCGGTCGGGGTGGCGACGAGCTCGAGCCCGACCGGCCCGTGGAAGGACTCCGGCGGCCCGGTCGTGGCACCGCAGACCGCACCGAACGGCGACGGAGCGCGGTGGGCGTTCGACCCCGAGGTCATCACGGACAAGGGGACGACCTACCTGTACTTCGGCAGCTACTTCGGCGGCGTGAACGTCCGACGCCTCAGCGCCGACGGACTGCGCTCCGACCCGTCGACCGAGCGGCAGATCGCGATCGACAACCGCTACGAGGGCGCGTACCTGATGCGGCACGGTGGCTGGTGGTACTTCATGGGCTCCGCCACGAACTGCTGCAACGGCGCCCTGACCGGCTACGGCGTCTTCGTCGCCCGGTCGCGCAGCCCGCTGGGACCGTTCACGGACCGCGACGGCGTGGCGATCACGAGCACCCGGGTCGGTGGCACGCCCCTGCTCGCGCAGAACGGCAACCGGTGGGTCGGGACCGGCCACAACACCGTGGTCACCGACTTCGCCGGGCAGGACTGGATCATCTACCACGCGGCCGATCGCAACGACCCGTACTACGCGGGGCAGCCGACCTACACGAAGCGGCCGGCGCTGATCGACCCGCTCGACTGGCAGGGCGGCTGGCCGGTCGTCCGCGGTGGTGCCGGGCCGTCCGACACGGTGCAGCCGGGGCCGGTCGCGCAGCCCGGGCAACGGCCGACGTACCGGGCGTCGACCGCCCCCGTCGACGTGCCGGGGCGGACGATCCGGGCACTGTCGACGTCGTTCGACGGTGCCGCGCTGCCGGGGGCGGCGCCCGGGGCGGAGCCCGGAGCGCTGCCGGCCCAGCTCGCCTGGACGCGTGCGCCCGACCCGTCCACCTGGACCGTCGCCGACGGCACGTTCCGCTGGCAGACGCAGGACGCCGACATCCACCCGCCGGCGACGCCGCTCGCATCGGTGTTGTCCGAACCGGCACCCCGTGGGGACTACGTGCTCCAGACCACGGTCGGGGTGGACACCCCGGCGACCGGCGACGGCCTGAACTACGTGCAGGGCGGCCTGATCGTCTGGGGTGACGACGGCAACTACGTCCGCCTCACCTCGAACTCGATCTTCAACACGCGCCAGACGGAGTTCGGCAAGCAGGTGTCCGGGCAACCGGCCGGGGCGCCGAGCTACGGCAACATGGTCGTCGGTCCGGTCGGGGACACCACCACGCTCCGGATCGTCCACCGCGAGGTCCGGGGTGAGGACCGGTACACGGCCTACACGAGCCTGGACGGGCGGCACTTCGTCCGGGGCGGGACCTGGACGGCGGACCTCGGCAGTGCACCCCGCGTCGGGCTCATCTCACTCGGGGGCCCCGGCTTCACCAGCACCTTCGAGGACCTCCGCGTGAGCACGGTCGCGACGCGTCGCTGACGGGGCGGTCGGGTGCCGCCGGGATCGTAAGACACCGGTGTTCGCACGTTGAACCGCGGTCTGCGCGTGTTCGACCCGCGAACACCGGTGTCTTGCAGGCCGAACGGCCCCCGTTCAGCCGGAGAACGACGTCGGCGAACGAGATACCCGTCGGGATGCGAAGATGCATCGTTGGTGCCGGAGCCGAGAACGAGGGTTGGATGATCCCGACGGGAGACCACGACGCGAGCGCGCCGCTGCTCGACGGTCGGTACCGCGTGGAGCAAGCGATCGGCCAGGGCGGCATGTCCGTCGTCTACCGGGGTGTGGACGAGAGCCTGCACCGCCCGGTCGCGATCAAGCTCTTCCACGCGGGCATCGTCGACATCGCCCGCCAAGAGGCCGAACTCGGCGTGCTGGCGTCGCTCGAGCACCACAACCTCGTCAGCCTGCTCGACGCCGGAGTCGTCACCGGGCAGGACGGCACGCAGCAGCGCTACATCGTGATGTCGCTCGTCGTCGGGCAGGACCTCGAGGAGCGTCTCGCCGTCGGCCCGCTCGCCTCGCGGCACATCGCCGAGATCGGCTACGACATGGCCGAGGCGCTCGACTACATCCACGCCCACGGCGTCGTGCACCGCGACATCAAGCCGTCGAACATCCTGCTCGTCGACTACGGCAACGCCTCCGAGCGGGCCCGCGCACGCCTGACCGACTTCGGCATCGCGCTCGCCGCCGGCGTCGAGCGCCTGACCGCCGACGGCGTCACCACCGGCACCGCGGCCTACCTCAGCCCCGAGCAGGCGCGCGGCGGCGAGGTGGGCCCGCCGAGCGACGTCTACTCGCTCGGCCTCGTGCTGCTGCAGTGCTTCACCCGCCGTCGCGAGTTCCCGGGCTCGCTCGTCGAGTCCGCCGTCGCCCGGCTGTCGCGCGACCCCGTGGTCCCCGAGCCCCTGCCCGAGCACTGGAAGCACCTGCTCCGCGCCATGACCGCGCAGGACCCCGCGGCCCGCCCGCTCGGCGCCGAGCTGGTCACGATGCTCCGCGACGTCGTGATCGCCGAGACCGCCACGGCCGACCACGTGGTCGAGCCGACCGACGAGACGGCCCCGGTACCGACGCGCCCCGAGACGGACCGCCCGGCGACCCTCGACACCCTGCCCGACGAGTCGCTGCAGCGCACCACGGCGATGGCCGCCCGGCTCTTCGACGCACCGATCGCCCTGGTCGAGGTCCTCGACGAGGACCGCGAGTGGTCCCAGTCGTACATCGCCGAGGGCGTCGACGAGGCCGCCCGCAGCATCAGCTTCCGCAACGGCTTCGCCCCGGTCCCCGTCCCCGTCGTGATCCCGGACGGCTCCGCACACCCCGAGATGCGGAACAGCCCCCTGGTCACCGGTCCGCTCGGCATCCGCTTCTACGTCAGCGTCCCGCTCGTCAAGCACGACGGCGCACCGATCGGGACCCTCGCCGTGCTCGACACCCGCCCGCGGCAGGCCACCGAGGACGACCTCGCCAACCTCCGCGACCTGGCGGCGCTCGCCGTGTCGCAGCTCGAGATCCGCCAGGAGTCCCTGCGTACGACCAGCGACTCGCTGCCGGTCCCACGGGTGGTCGGCGACCACACCGCCTGACGGGAGGCCCGGTGCCACCCCGCACCGCGCCTCCCGACCGTGTGGTGGTCGCGCCCACCGCCGCGCCCACGCCGTCCGCCGAGCGGTCACGATCCGTCGGCTGACGCGCTCCCGCGCGACGGTCCGTGACCGCACGGCCACCCGCCGGCGGTGTGTCGTGACCCCTCGCGGACCGATGCCCGGCTGACCGACTCCCGCCGAGCGGGCGAAATGCCCGGGTGCCTCCGCGCATGAACCCGGGTGTTTCGCCCGCTCGTGCGGGGCGCGCTCAGCCGAGGCGGGTCGCGGCGATGCCGCCGTCCACGTCGATGGTGGCGCCGTGCACGAAGGTCGCCTCGTCGGAGGCCAGCCAGCGCACGGCGAACGCGACGTCGACCGGTCGGACGGGTGCGCCGGCCGGGGTGCCCGCCGTCATCTGCGCGAGGACGTCGTGCGAGTCCGCGTTGCCCGGCGTCGCGGTGGCCCCGGGCGACACGGTCGACACCCGGACGCCGTGCGGTCCGAACTCGGCTGCCCAGGCGCGGGTCAGCTGCTCGACCGCGGCCTTCGTCGCCGGGTAGAGCGCCGTGAACGGGACGCCGACGCGGGACATCCACGAGCCGATGTTCACGATGACGCCCGAGCCGCGCTCGACCATGCCCGGAGCCAGCGCGCCGACCAGCACGTGGGGTGCGCGGACGTTCGTGGCCCAGAGGGCTTCGGCGTCGTCGTCGGCGAGCAGCGCGGTGGGGCCGACCGGGTAGACGCCGGCGTTGTTGACGAGGACGTCGACCCGGCCGCCGAGGGCCTCAGTGGCGCGGGCGGCGAGGTCACGGACCGTGTCGGGGTGGGTGTTCAGGTCGCCGATCACGGCCACGGCGGTTCCTCCGGACGCGGTGATGGCGTCCACCACTGCCTGCGTGCGCTCCGGGTCGCGGCCCGCGACCGCGACGGTGGCGCCGGAGGCGGCGAGGACACGGGCGACGGCTTCACCGATGCCGCTCGAGGCGCCGGTCACCAGCGCGGTCCGGCCGGCCAGTCGGTCGTCGGTGGTCAGGGAGTCGAGGAGTGCTTCGTTGGTCTGCATGCTCCGATGCTCGGTCCCGCGTGCCTCGTGGAGATTGCCCAGGACTCCGGAGTGCTTGCCGGATCCCGCACGGGCGTTCAGCGCATCGATCGGCTCGACAGAATGGGCACATGGACGACGTCACCTCGGATCGACTGGACCGCGCGCTGCAGAGCGTCCTGGCCCACGTCGACGACACGGAGCGCGCCGGACGGCTCGGACTCCGCCTGGCCCGGGTCGACGCGCCGACCGACCTCGGGTACCAGCGCTACACGCCGTCGGTGTCGGTGGTGCTCGCGGGGCAGAAGCGGTCCATCGTCGGGGATGACGACCAGCTCTGGGGTCGCGAGCGCTTCATCATCACGCCCGTCGACCTGCCCGTGATCGCCGGGGTGGTCGAGGTCGAACCACTCGCGGGGTTCGTCGCGGTCGTCTGGCAGCTCGACCCTGCGGTGGTCGCCGAGGTCGCGACGGCGATGTCCCGCCCCCACCAGGACGAGGCGCCGCCGGCACGACTCGGCAACTGGACCCCAGCCCTGGCGGACGCGTTCGCCCGGCTCGTCGGACTGCTCGATGCTCCGGAGGACATGACGGTCCTCGCCCCGCTCGTCACCCGCGAGGTCGTGCTCCGCCTGCTGCAGACCGACCAGGCCCCGCGCATCCTGGCCGCGATCGGCAATCGGGACGGCGACGTGGTCGCGGCCGCCACGGCCCTGCTCACCGACCGGTTGGCGGACCCCTGGTCGGTGGCCGGCCTGGCCGCGGCGGTCCGGACGAGCGAGTCGACACTGTTCGCGCGCTTCCGGCAGGTCACCGGGATGAGCCCGGTGCAGTACCTGCGGCGGCTGCGGCTCGGGGAAGCCCGGCGGCGGATGATCGTGCTCGGTGACACCGCCGCCCAGGCTGCGGTCGCGGTCGGGTACCGGAGCGCCTCGCACTTCTCGCGCGACTACCGCGCCCTGCACGGTCGGCCACCGGCTGCCGACGCCGGTCGGGCCCGTGAACTGCTCGCGCTGGGTGAGGTCGCGATCGCCTGACCTGCCAGCGCGATCGCCAGACCGACCCGCGCGGTCAGTCGGACGGATGACGCGGACGAGTCCGGGCAGGCCCTACTGTCATCGATGCGGGCGACGACCGTCGCCGCGGAGAGGACCGCTCGTGTTGACGAACGTGTCGGGAGCACACGCCGTGGTGCTCCTCGTGCTGCTGGCACTCGAGGCCGTAGCGCTGGTTCAGGTCTGGCGCGACCGTCGCCGGACGCAGGTGGTCAAGGTGCTGTGGACGGTGGTCATCCTCGCGCTGCCCGTGATCGGCGTGCTGGGGTGGGCCGTGAACTGGCTGCTCGGCAAGGCTGCGGACGCGCTCCAGCGCCGGAACGCCTGACGCGCGTCAGTCCTCGGTGAGGGCCGCCGCGTAGGCACGGACGGACCGGTGGTACCGGGGGAGCGTCGGCTCGACGGCCTCGATCGCGACGCGCAGGGCCTCGGCGGAGCGTCCGGCGCTGTGCAGTGCGAGCGCGAGGAACACCTTGGGTGCCGCTCCGGTGGCGGAGTGCTCCGGCGCGTCGCGGAGCATCGCGATGGCCTCGTCGATCCGACCGAGGTTGCGGAGCGTCGAGGCGTGCTGGACGACCATCCTGGCGGCGCGATCTGGGTCGACGGCGTCCAGGCCAGCCGTGGTCGCGGCGGCGTACTGCACGTCGGCCTCGGCCTCGTGGCCGCCCGAGTCGAAGGCGCCGCCGAGCTCGAGCGCGCCGAGTGCGGGATGCGGAGCGTCGGCGGCGAGGTCGCGCATCCACTCGATCCGCTGCTGATCGTCGATCGTCTCGTCGTCCCACAGCGCCGCGACGCGTGACTCCCAGTCCCCGGTGCTCATCCGGCGAGCGTACCGCCGTCGGTGATCGTCGCGCGGAACGAGCGGACCAGCGGAGCGCCGGGCTGCACGACGGCGGGGGAGTCCCACGCCAGTGCCGAGCCGATCGCCGGGTACTCCTCGGCGCGGACGAACCAGGGGTCGTGGTGGTCGAGGGCCTCGATGCGGATCGTCGCCGGACCGCCGTCGAACACCGCCGACCAGGTGATCCAGGGTGCGGCCGAGCCGTGCACGGCGGCCTCGCCCTCGGCATCGGCGGTCCGGATGACCACTCCCGTGCACTCGGGGAACCGCCAGAAGAAGCCGCCGTAGCCCGCTCCGGTCCGGCCGTTGCTGCCCGGACCGCCGAGGTGCACGGGGGAGTCACCGGGGGCCCGGAACGACGACGACCAGGAAAGCTCCCACCCGCTGGTGACTGCGTGCCAGCGGAGGGTGCGGTCCTCGCGCAGGACCACCGCGCGGTCCGGGCCCCGCCAGACGAGCTGCTCGGCGGACGTCGTGTCGTGCTGCTCCGCGTGCACCACCTCGACCGAGCCGTGGTCGTCATGCCACACGTAGCCGGAGCCGCGGACGTAGGTCGGGCCGCCCCAGCAGTTCACGGCGTCGACATAGGGGATGGCGACGCCGACCCCGCAGTGCCAGTCGTGGTCGCCGGGGTGGTGTTCGCTGACGACGGTGCCACCGAGGGTCCGGACCGGGTGCAGGTACGGGCGAGGGGACGACGTGGCGACCGTGTCGGCGCCGCTGCGTTCGACGGCGACCTCGACACCGTCCACGACGAGCGCGCGGATGCCGTCGTCGGTGCTCACGCCACCGACGCTACCCGCGCGTCAGCCGGGCGAGCACGACGCTGTCGAGCACCTCGTGCGGATCACCCTCCGGCGTCGTCGCAGTGCGCGGCCGGACCTCGGCGACCAGGACGTCCCACCGGTCGTCGAGCTGCAGGGCGGCGAGGTCGTCGGCCGGCGCGGGGAACCGGTACTCCCGCAGCTCGGGCGGCAGCTCGTCGTGCGGGGGAGCGGCGTGCGCGGTGACGAGCAGGTGCCCACCGGCGGCGACGAAGCCGGCGGCCCGATGCAGGATGTCGGCTCGGGGGATCTCCACCGGCCACGACTGCAGGAACGAGGCCGTCACCAGGTCGAACCGTGCGGCGGTGTCCCACCGGGCGAGGTCTGCGGCGACGAACGCCGTCTGCTCCTGGACCCCGGCGGCGACGGCAGCCCGCGAACCACGCTGGAGCGCCGTCACGGACAGGTCGATGCCCGTCACGTCCCACCCCTGCTCGGCGAGCCACACCACGTCGCCGCCCTCGCCGCAGCCGAGGTCGAGCGCCCGCCCCACCGGCAGCCCCCAGGTCACCGAGGCGAGCACGGCGTTCACCCGGCCCGACCAGATGCCGTCGCGCTCGGCGTAGCGGGCCTCCCACCACTCCCGGGCGGACGGTGCGGCGGTGGCATCGGTGGCAGATCCGGCGGCGGAGCCGTCGTGGTGGGTGTGCATGCACCTACTCCAGCGCACCTGCCGGGCCGGACCCAAGCGGTGTTGCCGACCCGGCAACACCGCACGGTGCGGGGCGGGCGCGACCCGGGCCTCCCGTCCGCCCCGATCGTGAGCAGAAGATGTCGGGTCGGCTCGACGGACCCGACCATTCCTGCTCACGAAGCGCGCGCGCCCCGCTACTCGTCGGCGGGCAGCGGCTCGGCGTGCTCGATGCGGGCGCTCGCCGTGGCCATGTGCGCGTCCATCGCGCGCTGCACGGCGGAGACGTCGCGGGCGCGCAGCGCCTCGAAGACGGCGCGGTGCTCGTGGAACGCGGCCTCGGTCGCCTGCCGGGTCTGCACGCGCCGCGCGACCCAGACGCTCAGCATGGAGCGCAGGCTCTGCAGCAGGTCGGCGAGCACGTCGTTGCCGGACGCCCGCGCCAGCAGGACGTGGAAGCGGACGTCGGCGTCGATGAAGGCCTGCGGGTCGTCGAGCGTCGCCTCCTGCCGGACCAGGTACTCGCCGAGTTCGGTGATCTGCCCGTCGGTGGCGCGCTGTGCGGCGAGGATCGCGGCCGTGCGCTCCAGCGAGGACCGGATCTCGAGCAGCTCGCGGGTGCGGTTCGACGCGAGCATGAGCCCCCACGACAGGGTCGTCGGGAGCAGGTCCGAGGTGCCTCCGCGCAGGTAGGTGCCCGAGCCGGGGCGGATCTGCACGATGCCCAGGATCTCGAGTGCGGCGAGGGCCTCACGGACGGCTGAGCGTCCGACGCCGAGCCGCTCGGACAGGATCCGCTCCGAGGGCAGCCGTGAGCCGGGGGCCAGCTCGCCGGCGGTGAGCAGCGAGACGAGCTGTCGGGCGACCACCGAGGCGGGGGACCCGACGGGCACGGACTCGAGCTCGAGTCGGATGTTGAGGGGGTCGTCCGGGCTGAACGCGGGCATGGAGTGAGCGTACCGGTCGGTCAACCGGTTGCGGCGGGAGCAGCGCCAGCGCGGCGAGCGGCGGAAGCGAGCAGAGCGGAGCGCGTGAAATGGTCAACCGGTTGACAAGTTGACCTACCGCGACGCACACTGGATCAGGCGCACCGATGCGCCCGCTCCCGATCCGCGCAGCAGCACGGACCGTCCCGACGCAGCCGACCGGAACATCCCGATTCAGCCGCCAGGACCATCCCGATTCAGCCGCCAGGACCATCCCGGCGCAGCCGCCAGGACGGGAGTCGTACCACCCCCACCGAGCAGGAGTCATCGTGGACATCCCCGCCACGCGAGGCATCCCCACCTCGGTCGTCGAGAAGACGGCCATCCGCAAGATCGCGATCCGCATCGTGCCGTTCGTGGCACTGATGTTCTTCATCAACTTCCTCGACCGCACCGCGATCTCCTTCGCCGCCCCCAACGGCATGGAGGCCGACCTCGGCCTGACCGCCGCCCAGTTCGGCTTCGCGTCCGGTGTGTTCTTCATCGGCTACCTCGTCCTCGAGGTGCCGTCCAACCTGGCGCTGCACAAGTTCGGCGCCCGGATCTGGCTCGCCCGCATCATGATCACGTGGGGCATCGTGTCCCTGCTCTTCACGTGGGTGCAGAACTACCCGCAGCTCGTCGGCCTGCGCTTCCTGCTCGGCATCGCCGAGGCCGGCTTCTTCCCCGGCGCGATCCTGTTCCTGTCGACGTGGGTCCCGGCCCGGCACCGCGGCAAGATGCTCGCGCTCTTCTACCTGGCGCAGCCGCTCACGAGCGTCATCGGTTCCCCGCTCGCCGGATGGCTGATGACCCACGAGGGGATCCTCGGCGGCCTGGCCGGCTGGCGCTTCATGTTCCTCTGCGTCTCGATCCCGGCGATCATCGTCGGCGTCCTGTGCCTCTTCGTGCTCAAGGACAAGCCGTCGCAGGCGAAGTGGCTCGACGAGGACGAGAAGGTCTGGCTCGAGACGACGCTCGCTGCCGAGAGCGCCGCGAAGGGCGGCGGTGACGGCCACGGCAAGGGCGGCCTGCGTGCGGCCTTCGGCTCCGGCCGCGTCTGGATGCTCGCCGCGGTGTACTTCGGCTTCATCTACGGCCTGTACGCACTCAGCTTCTTCCTGCCGACGATCATCGACGGCTTCCAGGAGCAGTTCGGCACCACGTTCGACCTGTTCCAGAAGGGCCTCATCACGGCCATCCCGTACGTGCCGGCCGCGGTCGTCCTGTACTTCTGGTCGCGTGACGCCTTCCGTCGTGGCGTCCGGGTCTGGCACATCGCCGTCCCGGCCCTGGTCGGTGGCCTGAGCATCCCGGTCGCGCTCTACATGAACAGCCCGGCCGCCACCGTCGCGGTCATCGCGATCACCGCGTCTGCGATCTTCGCGGCCCTGCCGAACTTCTGGACGGTCCCGACGCAGTTCCTGACCGGTGCCGCGGCAGCCGCGGGGGTCGCCCTCATCAACACCGTCGGCAACCTCGGTGGGTTCGCCGCCCCGTACATCACGGGTGCCGTCAGCGAGTGGACCGGCGGCTACCAGGTCCCGATGTTCATCGTCGGCTTCTTCATGGTGCTGTCGAGCGTGCTGATGTTCGTGCTCGGCCGGAACACGAAGCGCAACGAAGCAGCTGCCGCGGCGTCCGGAGCCGACACCGCGGTCGCCGCCACGGACGGACCGACCGCCATCGCGAAGGAGGCCGGCGCATGACCCGCCTGTTCAACGACCCGGCGGACTTCGCCGACGAGATGGTGGACGGCTTCGTCGCCGCCAACCGCGCCCGGGTGCGCAGGGTGCACGGCGGGGTCGCCCGCTCCACCACCAGCCCCGAGGGCACCGTCGCGCTCGTCGTCGGCGGTGGCTCCGGCCACTACCCGGCCTTCGGTGGCCTCGTCGGGCACGGCCTGGCGGCCGGTGCCGCGATGGGCAACCTGTTCGCCAGCCCGAGCGCCCAGCAGGTCACCGCGGTCGCGAAGGCGTCCGAGCACGGCGGCGGCGTGCTGCTGAGCTACGGCAACTACGCGGGTGACGTCCTCAACTTCGACGCGGCGGCACGGGCACTCGAGGCACAGGGCATCGACGTCCGCACGGTCCGCGTGACCGACGACGTCGCGTCCGCGCCCGCCGACCAGGCACACAAGCGCCGCGGCATCGCGGGTGACCTCTGCGTGTTCAAGGTGGCCGGCGCGGCCGCTGAACGCGGCGACGACCTCGACGCGGTCACCGCGATCGCGACCAGGGCCAACGACCGCACCCGCAGCTTCGGGGTCGCGTTCTCGGGCTGCTCCCTGCCGGGTGCCGACGAGCCGCTCTTCACCGTCCCCGAGGGGCGCATGGCCATCGGCATGGGCATCCACGGCGAACGCGGCATCGCCGAGGCCGACGTCCCCACCGCGGACGGCCTGGCCGACCTGCTCGTCGACAAACTCCTCACCGAGCTGCCGTCCGGCGTCACCGCGGACGGTGCCCGCGTCGTCCCGATCCTCAACGGCCTCGGCTCGGTCAAGTACGAGGAGCTCTTCGTCGTCTTCGGCGCCGTCCAGCGGAAGCTCACCGACGCCGGCATCGTCGTCGTCGAGCCCGAGGTCGGCGAACTCGTCACGAGCTTCGACATGGCGGGCGTCTCGCTCACCCTGTTCTGGCTCGACGACGAACTCGAGCAGCTCTGGGCAGCACCGGCCGATGCCCCCGCCTACCGCAAGGGCGGCGCCGTCCCGCAGCAGCCGGTGCCGGTCGAGGTGCTCGAAGCCGGCATCGTCGTGCCCGTGACGCCCGGCACCGAGGAGTCCCAGGCCGCAGCAGTCCGCGTCGCGAGCGCGATCACCGCGATCCGCGCCACGATCGACGACCACGCCGACGAGCTCGGCCGCATCGACGCCGTCGCCGGTGACGGCGACCACGGCATCGGCATGCAGCGCGGCTCCACCGCCGCCGACCGTGCGGCACAGGACGCCGCCGCCCGTGGCGCCGGCGCCGGTTCGGTCCTCGCGATCGCCGGAGACGCCTGGTCCGACAAGGCCGGTGGGACGTCCGGTGCGATCTGGGGTGCCGCCCTGGAGGCACTGGGTCGCGTCCTCGGCGACGACGAACGCCCGTCGGCCGCCACGGTCCAGAGCGCGGTGCACGCCGCCACCGAAGCCGTCCTGGCATTCGGGGCCGTCCCCGGCGACAAGACGATGGTCGACGCGCTCGTGCCGTTCGACCAGGTCTTCTCCGCCCGGGTCGACGCCGGTGACGAACTCGTCGACGCCTGGTCGGCCGCCTCGGCTGCAGCACAGACCGCGGCGGACGCCACGGCCGACCTGTTGCCCCGGATGGGCCGCGCCCGCACCCACGGCGAGGACGCCGTCGGCACACCGGACGCCGGCGCGATCTCCTTCGCGCTCATCACCGCCGCGGTCCTGGCGACCATCGCCGTCCCCGCCTGACCCCCACCACGAAAGGCACACCCGCATGAGTGAGCAGCAGTTCCGCATCGTCGTCGGTTCGGACGACGCCGGCTTCGACTACAAGGAGGTCATCAAGGCCGACCTCGCGAAGGACCCCCGCGTGGCCTCGGTCGTCGACGTGGGCGTGGACGCCGACGGCCACACCGCCTACCCGCACGTCGCCGTCGACGCCGCCCGTCTGGTGGCGAACGGCGAGGCCGACCGCGCGATCCTGATCTGCGGCACCGGCCTCGGTGTCGCGATCGCGGCGAACAAGGTCCCCGGCATCCGCGCCGTGACCGCGCACGACTCGTTCTCGGTGGAGCGCTCGATCCTGTCGAACGACGCCCAGGTCCTCTGCATGGGGCAGCGCGTCGTCGGGGTCGAGGTCGCGCGCCGGATGGCGAAGGAGTGGCTCGGCTACACCTTCGACCAGACGAGCGCGAGCGCCGAGAAGGTCAACGCGATCTGCGCCTACGACGGCTCCGCCCCGGTCGGGACCGACGCCTGATGCCCGCGACCACGGCGGCCGCCCCGGTGACGATCGGGGTGTCGCTCAAGATGTACTTCTCGCACGCCCGGACGCTCGCGTGGGCGGCCGCCGTGGCCGACATCGCCCGGAGCCACCCGGCGGTTCGGTCCGGCGCGGTCGAGCTCTTCGTGGTGCCGACGTTCCCGTCGCTCGTCCCGGTGCGTGCGGTGATCGGGGACGCCCCCGTGACGCTCGGCGCGCAGGACCTGGCGCGGGCGGACAGCGGCGCGTTCACCGGCGAGGTCTCCGGCGCGGAGCTCCGTGAGATCGGGGTCGACCTCGTCGAGATCGCACACGCCGAGCGACGCGAACTGTTCCACGAGACGGACGACGAGATCGCCGGCAAGGTACACGCGGCGTACCGCAACCACCTGCGGCCCCTGATCTGCATCGGCGAGACCGAGCGCGCCGCCGACGGCGACCCCGCGGCCGCGATCGCCGAGGTCACCGCGCAGCTCGATCGCTTCACCGCCACTGCGACCGCCGACGACCTGGCCGGACCGCTCATCGCCGCGTACGAGCCGGTGTGGGCGATCGGCGCCCCGCAGCCCGCGCCCGACGAGCACATCGTCGCGGTCCTGGCCGGCATCGAGCAGCACCTGGCGACCCGGCCGGAGCTCGCCGGCTCCGCCGCGATCTACGGCGGCAGTGCCGGCCCGGGCCTGCTGACCCGCGGTGCCGGACGCATCGGCGGGCTGTTCCTCGGCCGCTTCGCCCACGACCCCGAGGCGATCCGCACGATCCTCGACGAAGCCGAGGCGCTGGACGCGACGCAGGACGGAGCACCGGCGTGACCTCCCTGCTCGGCCTCTCCACCTACGCCTACTTCTGGCGCATGTCCGACCGCGTCCCGTCGCCGATGTCCCTCGACGACGCCCTGCGCGACGCCGCGACCCACGACGGCGTCGACCTGTTCCAGATCTGCGACCACCTGCCGCTCGACACCGCGACCGACGAGCGCCTGGCCGCGATCCGGTCCTTGGCAGCCGACCTCGGTCTCACGCTCGAGGTCGGCACCCGCGGCACCCGGCCGGAGCACCTCGCCCGGTACCTGCACGTCGCGCAGCAGCTCGGTGCGACGCTCGTGCGGAGCATGTGGACGAGCGGCGACGACCAGCCCGACGCGGCCGAGACCGAACGACGCCTGCGGCAGGCGCTCCCCGCCTACGAGCGCGCGGGCGTGACCCTCGCGCTGGAGACCTACGAGGTCGTCGCCACCGCCGACCTCGTCGCCGTCGTCCAGGCGATCGGCTCCGACCGCCTCGGCATCTGCCTCGACCCGGCGAACACCGTCGCCCGACTCGAACACCCGGCCGACGTCGTCGCGATGACCGCCCCGTACGTCGTCAACTGGCACGTCAAGGACTCCGCCTTCACCCGCTCGCCGGGCTGGGTCGGGTTCCAGTACACCGGCGTCCCGATCGGCACCGGGGTCCTCGACCACGACGCCGTCCGTGCCGCGCTCGAGCCGGACACCCGGGGGATCAACCGCGTCATCGAGTTCTGGCTGCCGTGGCAGGACGAGTACGCCGGCGCCGAACCGCTGCCAGGGGAGACCCCCGCACAGACCACCACCCGCATCGAAGCGGCGTGGACCGAACACACCATCGAGTACATCAGGAGCAAGGAATCATGACCGACACCGTCACCACCACCCACACCGTCGCTGCCGGATCCGGCACGGCCGACGTCACCGTCGCCGTGATCGGTGCCGGCGGCAAGATGGGCACCCGCGTCTCGAACAACTTCGCGAAGAGCGAGTACACCACCCTCTACAGCGAGGCGTCGCCCGCCGGCCAGGAGCGCATCCAGGCCCTCGGCCGCGAGATCACCGACAGCCTCGACGCCGCGAAGGCCGCCGACGTCGTCATCCTCGCCGTCCCGGACGTCCTGCTCGGCACCATCTCGGAGCAGCTCGTCCCCGTCATGAAGCCCGGCGCGTCGATCCTGACGCTCGACCCGGCCGCCGCTTACGCGGGCCTCCTCGCCAAGCGCGAGGACATCCACTACGCCGTGGCGCACCCGTGCCACCCGTCGGTGTTCCTCGAGCGCACCACCAAGGCCGAGTGGGACGACACCTTCGGTGGCATCGCCGCCCCGCAGGAGGTCATCGCGGCCTTCGACGCCTCGGAGTCGCTCGGCGACGAGGGCGACCGCGCCAAGGCCGTCGCCGAGGCCGTCATCACCACGATGTACGCCCCGGTCATCCAGGTGCACTGGGTCACGGTGAAGCAGCTGGCCGTGCTCGAGCCGACCCTGGTCGAGACGATCGCCTGCATGATCGGCGACTTCCTCAACGACGCCCTCGAGGAGACCGTCACCGGTGTCGGCGTGCCCCGCGAGGCCGCCCGCGCCATGCTCTACGGCCACACCTGGATCGCGCTCACGAACGGCCTGCGCGGCTCGAACCCGTTCTCCGACGCCTGCCACATCGCGATGGGCTACGGCCGCGAGAAGCTCATCAAGGAGGACTGGAAGCAGGTCTTCGACGACAGCGAGCTCGACTCGGTCATCGCGAAGATGCTCAAGATCGACGCAGTCCGGCGCTGAGCCGGACCGCCACCGACCACCGCGCCGACCCGTCAGCGCGCCCGGACCGGAACGCCCCGCCGACCCCCTTCCGGCGGGGCGTTCCCCGTGCCGTCGGCGGCCACGAACCCGCGCGGCCCCCACGCCTCGGCCAGCGTGATCGAGGCCACGCCCGGCACCGTCAGCGCTCGCGCCGCGTCGGCGAACCACCGCTCGGAGGCGGGCGTGTGCTGCGCCGGGTCCGTCGCGTCCGGAACGGTCTCCGGCCCGTACCCGTGCTCCACGGTCGCGTCCGTCACGACCCGGATCGGCGCCGTCGCCACCGCGTTGAACCGTGGCCGCAGCGTCACCGGTCCGACGTGCAGCGCCCTGCCGGCGGCCAGCCTGGAGGCACTGCTCACCACCCAGCGCTGCATCCGGATCGACTCGGTCACCTGTTCGGGCGACCGGTCGTGCATCTGCGGCGTCACGCTGCAGGTCAGCGGGCCGTCCCAGCCCGAGAACACCGCGATCGAGCGGTTCAGCTCGGTGAAGTGGGCCCGGGTACCGGCGACGACCTCCAGCGCGCCGACCGCTGCCACCGCTCCGCGCAGTGCCCGCTGCAGCGCCGGCGTCGTCACGTGCGACACCGGGTCGAACGCCCCGACGCGAGCCACCGGCCCGCCCGCGAGCACCGCGTCGATCGCCGCGCGCAGCAGCACCGGGTCGTCGGTGACGAACCGGACGTCCAGGGGAGCGCCACCCGCATCCCGCCGGGCCGAGGCGAGCACCGCCTCGACGTTCGGTGCCCCGAGGACCGGTTCGACCAGGATCGGGAACCCGCGGAGCAGGTGGGCGTCGTCCGGGCGCGCAGCGACCGGTGCCGAACCCGCGAGCAGCTGGAGCGTCGGCGACGGCGTGACCACGGCACCGGGACCCAGCCCGTCGAGCGCCGCGAGGTCGGGGGCGGGGGAGGCCGCGCCTCCCGACCGGGTGCCCGGACCACCTGCTGGACCGCCCGCCGTCGCACGCAGGGTGAGCCCCTGCCGGACCGTCGTCCCCGGCGTGATCGCGACCGGGAACGGCTCGGCGAGCGGCGTCGAGTACGTCTTGAACGAGGCGTCGGTCCAGTTCCGCTGGTCCTCGGTCTCGAACACGTCGCCGGCCAGGTCGAGCGACAGCGCGGTCGCGCCCACCGACCAGTCGAGCCCGGCGACGTCGACGGCCGGCTGGTGCGGCGCGATCCAGGACGGGAACGCCGTCGCGGTGCTGCCACCGGACGGATGCCGCACCGTGAGCGGCTGCCCGGCCAGGGTCGGCGGGTGCAGGACGACGAGCCCGATGCGGTTGCGGCGGAAGGCCCGTGCGACCGTCCCGACCGCCGAGACCCGCAGGGTGTCGTCGTCGAGCGTGACCTCGAGGACGGTGCGCACGACCTCGACGCCGTCGTACCGTGCGCTGGTCTCGATGCGGATGCGGCCCTCGTCGCCGTCCACCGTCCGTGTCGAGACCGTGTCGTCGGCGGTGCGCCAGTCGTGGTCGCGGACGACGAACCGGACGGCACGCAGGACGAGCACGCCCCGGAGCGTGACGTCGGCGAGTTCGGCTCCGCGCAGGGCCAGACGCCAGGGCCCGACGGACACGATCTCGTCGTTCGACGTCGCAGTCATGGTGCATGCCTAGCACCGGTCAACCGGTTGGGCAATGATGGGGGTGACGGAGCAGCGCTGCTCCGAGGACGGAGTCCCACATGACCGCACGACTCGACGGCCGGACCGCACTCGTCACGGGAGCGGGGTCCGGCATCGGCCGCGCGATCGCCGACCGCTTCGTGGCCGAGGGGGCCACCGTCGTCTACGCCGACCGCGACGCCGACGCGGCCGCCGGTGCCGCCGCCGCAGCCGGCCCGGCCGCGATCGGCCTGACGATGGACATCGCCGACGAGGCGAGCGTGGCCGCGGGGTTCGCCGACCTGGCCGAGCGTGGTGCGACCCCCGACGTGGTGGTCGCGAACGCCGGTGTGCAGCTGTTCGGCCACGACGCGAAGGTCGCCGACCTGTCGCTCGAGACCTGGGACCGCACGGTCGCGGTCAACCTCACCGGCACGTTCCTGACCATCAAGCACGCCGTCCGGGCGATGCTCGCGGGCGGCACCGGCGGGTCGGTCATCGCCACCGGGTCGCCCACCGGCCTGAACGGCGAGGGCGCCGACTTCGCGGCGTACTCCTCGACCAAGGGCGGCATCCACGCACTCGTCCGGGCGACCGCGATGGCCTACGCGCGGGACGGCATCCGGGTGAACACGGTCGTGCCGGGCTACACCGAGACCGGCCTCGTGTCGGCGATCTCCGGTGACCCCGAGGCCCGAGCCGCGATCGTCGCCCGCACGCCCCTCGGACGCCCGGGCACCCCGGACGACGTCACCGGGATCATGGTCTACCTGGCCAGCCCGGAGTCGTCCTACGCCACCGGAGCGGAGTTCCGCGTCGACGGCGGCATGACGAGCCTCTGACCCGGCGCACGGCCCGCCCATCCTGCGAAAGCGACAGTGTTCCACCGAACGTTCGCGGCACACTGTCGCCCTGACGGGACAGTCGCTGCAGCGATGACGAGGTCTGTCGCTTCCGCGGACAGGTCCCGCCCGCCGTCGAACCCGCCACACCGTCCGGGAGGCCCGGGGCGGCTCCGTCAGGCCGTCTCGCGCCCGGCGAGCAGCGCGCCCAGGGCCGCGGCACCGCCCGCAGCGTCGGGCACGGTCACCATTCGCGCCTGCCCGCCGCGGAGCCGCGCGACCAGTCCAGGCCCGGACCGCACGACGTAGGCGACACCGCGGCCCGAGATGCGGTAGCCCCAGCCGCCCCACTGACCCGGGGACACCTGCTCCCAGCCGCACGACTCGATGCGGTCCAGCGGGACGCGCATGAGGGGGATCCTCGTCCAGGTGGACGTGAGCCGCAGGCCCCGACGGTCGACGGTGAGCTCCACCCGCGCAAGCACCAGCACAGCGAGTCCCGCGAGCACCATCGCCAGTCCGGAGACGACCGCCGTCGTCAGCCCGGCCGATGCTGTCCAGACGGCGGTGCCGACGCCGAGCAGCACGACGAGCGCCCCGAGCACCGCGAACCACCGGCTGCCGACGCGTGCGCGCCAGGCGACGCGGGTGTCGGGTCCGACCGTCAGAGGAGCGACGTCGTGGGCCGGCACAGGTGCAGCGACCCGGAACAGTGCGAGCACGGGGACGGCGGCGACCACCACGGCGACGAGCAGGAACGGAACCGTCCACCAGGGGGACAGGGTGCCGTCGCCGGCCGTGTTCGTCCATGCGAGCACGACCCAGGCCGAGCCGAGGGTCCCGGCCAGCAGGTTCGCGACGAGCAGCACCGTGGCCGCCGTCCGCTTGTCGGGCCAGCGCAGGGCGGACACCGCGATCGCGAAGGCCACCAGTGCCACCGCCAGGGTGAGCCAGAAGGCCGTCCACGGTGACCCCCAACCATCCGCGGTGCCGTCCGTCCGGAAGTGGATCGCGATCCTCGCGGGCATGGTGGACGCTGCGAGGACCGCGGTGAGCACCAGTCCCACCGCGACCAGGAGCCCTGGTGCCGTCACGGCCAGCCGTGTGCCCGTGGTCATCGGTCGAGTCGTCATCGTGCCCCCTTGATCATCGTGAACAGGTCGTCGAGCGAGACGCCCAGGGTGTCCGCCTGGTCGCGCAGCTCGTCGACGAGCGTGCGCAACCGGTCGAACGAGGCGTTGCCCGATCGCAGGACCGTCGCACCGCGGCCGCGCCGCAACTCGATCAGTCCGTCCTCCTGCAGCAGCGCGTAGGCGCGCAGGACGGTGTGCATGTTGACGTCGACCGAGGCGGCGAGGTCCCGCGCAGCGGGCAGCCGCTCGCCGTTCCGCAGCTCGCCGCGGGCGATCGCGTGCCGGATCTGGGTGGCGACCTGTTCCGCCAGGGTCGCTCGCGCCTGCGGGTCGACGGTGATCAACATGTTTGCATTCTATGCGAACAACCGGACATCGCGCCAGGGCTGCTCCATCCGTTCGGACCCTGTTTGGCCGCGGAACGCAGCACGTGGTTCCGCGGCTCCCGGCACGCGTACCGTCCGTCGCGATGACCGAATCACCCACCACCACCGCCCCGTCGAACTACGAGTCCGCCGACGGTGTGGACCCCCTGCACGTCACCACCTACCGACAGGTCCGCAAGGCCGCCCGCCGCGGACACGCGCTGCCCGGCGACGCCGGAGAACCCTCGCTCGCCGACCTCGTGAACGCCCGGAAGAACGGCACTGCCGACTCCCGCTGACCGTGACGGGTCCTGCGCCCGGTCAGTCGCGCGTGACCGCCGTCACCAGGGCGTCGAGCGCCCGGTCGAGCTCCGGCATCGTCACGGCGCCGTAGCCGAACACGATGCCCGGCGGCGTGCTGCCGGGTGCGAGCCCGTACTCCTCGAGCGACGCCACGACCACCCCGGCGTCCGCCAGCCGACGCGCGATCTCCGCCCCGGTGGTCGGACCCGACCACGTGACCACCGCGTGCAGTCCGCCGTTCAGGGCACGGGCCTCCAGGCCGGCGACGTCGCCGAGCCGAGCCGCGATCCGTGCCCGGCGGTGCGTGTAGTCGCGGCGCACCCGACCCAGGTGCCGCCGCAGCGCGCCCGTCCGCAACAGGTGCACGAGCGCGGCCTGCACCGGTTCGGCGACGACCGCGCCACGTGCCCGACGCGCACCGAGCACCGCCTCCGCCACCGGAGGACCCGCCGCTGCAGTCGTCGGCAGCACGAGGTAGGCGCACCGCAGCCGGGGGTCGAGCGTCTTCGAGAAGCCGCCGACGTGCAGCACCACGCCCTCGGCGTCGAGTGCGGCCAGCGCGGGCACGGGCGCGCCGCGGTGCCGGAACTCGGAGTCGTAGTCGTCCTCGACCACCACGGTGCCGGTGGTGGCGGCCCAGGTGAGCAGCCGCCGGCGCCGGGCGACGGGCATCACCGACCCGAGTGGGTACTGGTGCGTCGGGCTGACCAGGACGGCGTCGACCGGTCCGGCGGACTCGAGCGCGTCGAGGTCGAGGCCGTCCTCGCCGACCGGGACGCCCACCTGGGACCCACCCGCGCTCGTGACCGCACGGTGTCCGGTGCGGTAGCCGGGGTCCTCGACGGCGATGACGGGTGCGCGGCCCAGCAGTCCCCGCAGCGCCTCGGTGACGAGTGACAGCGCCTCCGAGGTCCCCGCGGTCACGAGCACCCGGTCGACCGACGTCGTGAACCCGCGGGTCAGGCCGAGCTGGGCGACGACCTGTGCGCGCAGGTCGGGGGAGCCGAGCGGGTCCGCGATCGCGTTCCGGAGCGGGGCCGACGCCGCTGCGTGCCAGGCTGCTCGCCAGTCCCGCTGCGGGATGGCGGTGACGGCGGGGATGCCGGGACGGCAGTCGATGAGCGAGGACGTCAGGGCCGGAGCGTCCGGATCGGGGGAGCGGGCGCCGACCGAAGCCGGCGTCATGCCCGCGTCCACCGTCACACTCGCCGCGACCCGCGCGAGGGCACCGTGCCGCGTCCGCAGGTACCCCTCGCCGTCGAGCTGCTCGTACGCCGCGACGACGGTGCCCCGGGCCACCCCGAGCTCCGCCGCCAGCGCCCGCGTCGACGGCAGCGGATCGCCCTCACGCAGGGTGCCGTCGTGCACCATCCCGCGCACCCGTGCCACCACACCGGACACCTTGCTCGACTGGTCCATCGTGATCGCCCCGATCTGGTCCAGGCACTGGACCACTGCTGACCCTAGCGTGACGACATGCCCACCTCGAGCCCCGAACCTGAACCGACCGCCGACGACCCCTCGCTCCGCGTCCGGCGCCTGCGCGACCGCCAGTCCGACGACCCCGCCGTCCTGCAAGCGATCCTCGCCGAGGCCCACCTCGCCCACGTCGGCATCGTCCGCGGCGGCCACCCCGTCGTCCTGCCGTTCCTCTGCGCCGTCGGGGACCTCGGCGACGGTCCCGTCCTGCTGCTGCACGGCTCGACCGGTGGTGGGCTGTTCCTCGACGCCGGGGCCGAGGGCGTCCCGGTCGCCGCCACCGTCACCCACCTGGACGGCCTCGTCTTCGCACGCTCCACCAACGACAGCTCGGCGAACTACCGCAGCGCGATGATCGCCGGCCGCGCCACCGTGGTGCCGACCGACCTGCGCACCGAAGCCCTCTGGCAGGTGGCCGACCACCTCATGCCGGGCCGCCGAGCCGAGGTGCGCG
This sequence comes from Curtobacterium sp. MCLR17_045, assembly GCF_003234405.1. Taxonomy (NCBI): domain Bacteria; kingdom Bacillati; phylum Actinomycetota; class Actinomycetes; order Micrococcales; family Microbacteriaceae; genus Curtobacterium; species Curtobacterium sp. MCLR17_045. The sequence goes on along the minus strand of NZ_QKTB01000039.1, from coordinate 3,322 downwards.
AGATGACCGCGAAGGAGGTCCGTGCCACCCAGGTCCTCCAGCTGCCCCTCGACCGCGCGAGCGTCAAGGTCCGCGCCCACGGTGTCGGCGAGGACCCTGCCGACGGCGAGGACCACTCCGTCTGGGCGGGCGTCCTGCCACTCGCGGTGCGCGCCGGTGTCCCGATCCCGGGGGACATCTCGGGGGACAGCCAGGTGGACGCGTCGGTCGTCGCGCTGTCGGCTCGCCTCGACCGCCTGGCGGCCGACCGGGAGGCCCGGATCGCCGCCGTCATGCGGGTCACGCCGGTCTGAGCCCGGGTCCACCGCCGCGGGCCGGCTCCGGAACGCCCGTGCGTGCCGTCGGAGTGGCCTGCGAGCGGTGCTCGTTCCTGTGACCAGCTGCAGGAACACTCCGGCGCTGCCCAGCTGCGAGCACCGTCGTGACCAATACGTTACTTTCCGGACCGCCGAGTGGTCCCGACCCGGAAGGACCCATGGGACGCCACACCCTGCCTGCAGCAGCCGACGACCATCAGCCCGCGCGAACGCACACGCACCCCGCGGTCGACCCCGCGCCGCTGACGCCGGACACGCAGCAGTCCCGTCCCCGTGGTCGCCGCTCGGCCCTCGGCCCCGCGGCCGCCCGCTCCACCTTCGTCGAGCACCCGAGGCCGGCACGGACCGTGCGGATGCAGCCGCGTCCCGCCCCCGTCGCGTCGTCGGCCGGCAGTGCGGTCCTGAGCCGGACCGCCACCCTGCGTGCCGAGCGCGCCGTCGACCCGCGGCACATCCGTCGTTCCGCGAACGCGAAGCGTGCCGCGATCCTGCTCGCCCCCGCGATCGCAGTGACCTCGAGCCTGACGCTCGCCCTGCCCGCGAACGCCGACACCCTGCCCGCGGACACCCGCTCGGGCACGACCACGGCGCAGGCCGCCCAGACCTTCACGGTGGCGCACGACGTCCAGGTCCCCGTGGTCTCCACCGACGGCATGACCACGACGACGACGATCGTGTCGTACCCGACGCTCGACCTCCGCTTCGGGGTGACGACCGCGCAGGCACAGTCCGCGTTGTCCGCCGCACTCTCGGCCGGCGGCGACCGGGCCACGATCGTGCAGACCGCCCTGCAGTACATGGGGGACCCGTACGTCGAAGGCGGCGCGAGCCACGCGGGCATCGACTGCTCCGGGCTCACGATGGTCGCGTACCAGGCCGTGGGGATCCAGCTCGTGCACTACGTGCCGACGCAGGACGCCGTCGCCACCACGATCCCCGAGTCCGAGGCACTCCCTGGTGACCTCGTCGTGTACGACGACGAGGACCACGTCGGCCTGTACCTCGGCCAGGGACTCGTCCTGCAGGCACCGCACCCGGGCGAGGTCGTCGACATCGTCCCGATGTACTCGGCGGCGCACCACTTCGCGCGCGTCCTGCCCGCCGGCAGCTGACCCGACCAGCCGTGGTGCGGCCCTGGTGGTGACCACCAGGACCACCCGGACGGGGCGTCCCCACCGATCACGGGCCTCCCGTATCCTGGAGTGATGGCTTCCGACACCCGCACCCCGTTCGAACAGCAGCAGTCTGCTCGTCCGCAGGTGCGCCCGCGCACCGAGGGCTGGAAGCAGGCCACCGACACCGACGGTCGTCCGCTCCTGCAGTTCGCGTCCCCGAAGCGTGGCAAGCCGCCCGTGCACCTGGCCGACCTGACGGCCGAGGAACGCGAGGCCCGCGTGAAGGAACTCGGCCTGCCCGGGTTCCGCGCCAAGCAGCTCGCGACCCACTACTTCCAGCACTACACGTCCGACCCGGCCAAGATGACCGACCTGCCCGCCGCCCAGCGGGAGCAGCTCGTCGCCGGGATGCTGCCGCCGCTCCTCACCGAGACCCGGCGGCTGGCGACGGACAACGGCGACACGATCAAGTTCCTCTGGAAGCTGCACGACGGCGCCCTGGTCGAGTCGGTCCTCATGCGCTACCCGGGCCGCATCACCCTGTGCGTCTCGTCCCAGGCCGGGTGCGGCATGAACTGCCCGTTCTGCGCCACCGGCCAGGCGGGGCTGACCCGCAACATGTCCACTGCCGAGATCATCGAGCAGATCGTCCGGGCCAACGCCGCGATCGCCGCTGGTGAGCTCGGGGGCGATCCCCGCAAGGGCGGCAACGACCGCGTCGACGCCGAACGCGTGACGAACATCGTGTTCATGGGCATGGGGGAGCCGCTCGCGAACTACAAGCGGGTGATGGACGCCGTGCGGTTGATGGTCGCGCCGCAGCCGAACGGTCTCGGCATGAGTGCCCGCGGCATCACGGTGTCGACCGTCGGCCTGGTGCCCGCGATGATCAAGCTCGCGGACGAAGGGATCCCGCTCACCTTCGCGCTGTCCCTGCACGCTCCCGACGACGAGCTCCGCGACGAGCTCATCCCGGTGAACTCGCGCTGGAAGGCCGACGAGGCGATCGACGCCGCGCACAACTACTACGTGAAGACGGGCCGTCGTGTCTCGATCGAGTACGCGCTCATCAAGGACATGAACGACCACGCCTGGCGAGCCGACCTGCTCGCCGAGAAGCTCAACAAGCGCGGCAAGGGGTGGGTGCACGTCAACCCGATCCCGCTCAACCCGACGCCGGGCTCGGTGTGGACCTCGTCCGAGGTGCACGTGCAGGACGAGTTCGTCCGCCGACTCAACGCCGCCGGCATCCCGACGACCCTGCGCGACACCCGCGGCAAGGAGATCGACGGGGCGTGCGGGCAGTTGGCCGCGGCCGAGTAGGTCGGTCCTGTTCGTTCGGGAGGCACGGTGCGGGTTCGCACCGTGCCTTCCGTCGTTCCCGGGGTCGCGCTCACCCCCGGCGATCCCCGGAAACCCGGGGGACACGTGCCGTTCACCCGACTGCGACACGCCCGGGAGGGACGACGGTTGGCAGGGCCCCCGGGGCGTGTGTAAAGTAATCACTCGTTGCCGCTGAGGCGGAGAACGGAACGGCCGAGACGGTCACAGGGTGCAAGCCCTGGATGCGCAGTCCGGACGGGGTCCCGCTCAGGCAACATCCCCCCGAAGAAGTCGAAGTGATTCGACGTGTCCGACGGTGGAACAAGACGAATGCCTCTCTGGCGGAACCTTTCGGGGTCGAGCGGGGAGTGCGTCTGGTCCTTGAGAACTCAACAGCGTGCACATTGTCAATGCCAATTTATTGATTGACCTCGTGCCTGGTCGGCTTGCTGATCAGGTCATGAAGCAATTCCTTTTGGATTGAAGATTGTCAGTAGACAGTCAACAGTCAGAATCAACTCGGTCTGATGCCTTCGGGTGTTGGGTCTGTATTTTTTTACGGAGAGT